>PNMF01000059.1 GCA_013823485.1 Comamonadaceae bacterium | reverse complement strand
CCGCGCGATGCTGATGCGCTGGCGCTCGCCGCCCGAGAGCCCCTGGCCGCGCTCACCCACCATCGAGTCGTAACCCTGCGGCAGCCGCAGGATGAAGTCGTGCGCATGGGCCGCCCGGGCAGCGGCCACGATCTCGGCGCGGGTGGCGCCGGGCTTGCCGTAGGCGATGTTGTCGGCCACCGTTCCGAAGAACAGGAAGGGCTCCTGCAGCACCAGCCCGATGTGGCGGCGGTAGTCGGCCACGCGGAAGCGGCGGATGTCGGTGCCGTCGAGCTGGATGCTGCCGGCGCTCACGTCGTAGAAGCGGCAGATCAGGTTGACCAGCGTGCTCTTGCCGGAGCCGCTGTGACCTACCAGACCGATCATCTCGCCGGGGCGGATGTCCAGGTCGAGGCTGCGGATGACCGAGCGGTTGCCGTAGCGGAAGGCGATGTCGCGCATCGACAGGCCGCCCTTGACCACCGGGGCCTGCACCGGGTCGCTGGGTTCGGGCACGTTCGAGACGTGGTCCAGGATGTCGAAAATGCGCTTGGCACCGGCAGCGGCCTTCTGCGTGACCGAGACGATGCGGCTCATGGAGTCGAGCCGGCCGTAGAAGCGCCCGATGTAGGCAATGAACGCGGTCAGCACACCGACGGTGATGTCGCCCTTGCTGATCTGCCAGATGCCGAAGCCCCACACCACCAGCAGGCCGACATCGGTCAGCAGGGTGACCGTGGGCGAGAACAGGCTCCAGGTCTTGTTGATGCGGTCGTTGACCGCCAGGTTCTGCGTGTTCGCTTCCTTGAAGCGGTCGGACTCGCGCTTTTCCTGGGCAAAGGCCTTGACCACCCGGATGCCCGGAATGGTGTCGGCCAGCACGTTGGTGACGTCGCCCCAGACCCGGTCGACCTTCTCGAAACCGGTGCGAAGGCGGTCGCGCACCAGGTGGATCATCCAGGCAATGAAGGGCAGCGGCAGCAGCGTCACCAGCGCCAGCCAGGGGTTGATCGAGAACAGGATGACCGAGGTCATGGCGAGCATGAGCACGTCGGTCAGGAAGTCCAGGGCGTGCAGCGACAGGAACACCGAGAGCCGGTCGGTCTCCGACCCGATGCGGGCCATCAGGTCGCCGGTGCGCTTGGCCCCGAAGTAGTCGAGCGACAGACCCAGCAGGTGGTCGAAGGCGCTGGTGCGCAGGTCGGCCGCGATGCGTTCGGACACCAGGGCCAGCAGCCAGGTGCGGGCCCAGCCCAGCGCCCAGGCCATCAGGCCGGCGCCCAGCAACCCGCCCAGCAGCAGCGTGACGTAGCCGGTGTCGATGCGCTGGCCGTTCTGGAACGGGATCAGCACGTCGTCCATCAGCGGGATGGTGAGGTAGGGCGGCACCAGCGTGGCGGCGGTGGAGGCCAGCGTGAGCAGGAAGCCGGTGAGCAGCTGCCAGCGGTAAGGGCGGGCAAAACGCCACAGGCGCAGCAGCACCCAGGTGGACGGCACTTCTGCATGCTCGCGGGCACAGGTCTCGCATTCGTCGCTGTCGGGCGGCAGCACCGACTGGCAGGAGGGGCAGAGCAGCGGGGCGTCGTCGGCCGGGGTGTCGCGGTCGGCCTGTCCGGCCGCCGTCAGCAGGGCGATCTGCCGGTCGAACTGCCGCACCAGCCGCAGCGCAGCCGGGTTGTGGGCCAGCGTGAAGCGCCAGCTGGCCAGGCGCTGCGCTGCGTCGTGCACCGACAGCGTGGCCACGCCGCCGTGGTCGGCGTGGCGCAGGCTCAGGCCAGGGTGCAGCGGCAGGTCGAGCGCGGTGCCATCGGCCTGCCGGCAGCGCAGCAGGCCGGGGTGGAGTTCGAGTTCGCTGGCGGTGAACCGGCCGGCGTCGTCGAGATCGATGTTCAGTCGGGCCAGCACGGTCGGGCTGGCGGACGGCGTGGGCGCAGCGGGTGCGGCGGGGGAGGGGGTTTGAACGGACGGCATGGGCGCGGACATGGGTGCGGAATTGTCGGTCACTTCGTCCCGGCGACACGAGTCCTGCATTTCTTAACACGCACTAAGCTCCGCAGGCCCGGCTCAGCGGAGAATATGGGCCGCAAGCAAGGCGCACGGCGCGCAACCCGTTCAGCCCATCAACTGCTTTTTATGGATTCCAACCGATTCGCCATCACCATCCTCCAGCACCGGTTCCTGGGTGGACCGAATGCCTGGACCTACCGCTCGGCCATGGAGGTCTGGCTGGACCTGGGGCCGCTGGAAGAGCGTCCGTCCAACACCATCGACGGCCTGACCGACCGCCTGCTGGCCTGGCTGCCCGGGCTGGAGGCCCACCACTGCGGCGTGGGCGAGCACGGCGGCTTCATCCAGCGGCTGCGCGAGGGCACCTGGGCCGGCCACGTGATGGAGCACTGCATCATCGAGCTGCTGAACCGGGCCGGCATGCCCACCGGCTTCGGCCAGACCCGCAGCACCAGCCGCACCGGCGTCTACCGCATGGTGTTCCGGGCCCGCAACCAGCCCACCGCCGAGGTCGCGCTGCAGCACGGCCACGCCCTGCTGGAAGCGGCCATCAACAACGAACCCTTTGATGTGCCGGCTGCGGTCGAGGCCCTGCGCGCCGTGGTGGACGACACCTGGCTCGGCCCGTCGACCGCCGCCATCGTGCAGGCCGCGACCGACCGCCGCATACCGCACCTGCGGCTGAACGACGGCAACCTGGTGCAGATCGGCCACGGCGCCAGCCAGCGCCGCATCTGGACGGCCGAATCCGACCTGACCAGCGCCATTGCCGAGAACATCGCCTGCGACAAGGACCTCACCAAGTCCCTGCTGATGGCCTGTGGCGTGCCGGTGCCCGAAGGCCGGGTGGTGGCGAATGCCGCCGAGGCCTGGGAGGCTGCTGAAGACATCGGCCTGCCGGTGGTGGTGAAGCCCAGCGACGCCAACCACGGCCGCGGCGTCTCGCTCGAACTGACCGAGCGCGCCGACATCGAGAAGGCCTTCGCGATCGCCGATGCCGAGGGCAGCGACGTGATCGTCGAAAAATTCATCTCCGGCAACGAACACCGCCTGCTGGTGGTGGGTGGCCGTGTGGTGGCCGCGAACCGGGGCGAGAGCCTGTGGGTCACCGGCGACGGCCGCAGCACGGTGCGCACGCTGGTGGACCAGCAGCTCAACAGCGATCCGCGCCGGGGCGATGCCGAGGAGTTCCCGCTGGAGACCATCGTGCTGGACCGCGAGCCCGCCATGTGCCTGCTGCTGCAGCGCCAGGGGCTGGGCCCGGACGCGGTGCCGGCGGACGGCCAGCGCGTGCTGGTCCAGCGCAACGGCAACATGGCCTTCGACTGCACCGACGAGGTCCACCCCGAGGTGGCCTACATGGCCGGGCTGGCCACCCGTGCCGTCGGCCTGGACATTGCCGGCATCGACATGGTCACCACCGACATCGGCCAGCCGCTGCACGCGGTGGGCGGCGCGATCGTCGAGGTCAATGCCGGCCCCGGCCTGCTGATGCACCTCAAGCCGGCCATTGGCCAGCCCCGCCCGGTGGGCGAGGCGATCGTGCGCCAGCTGTTCCCGTCGGACGACCCGATGGCCGGCCGCATTCCGCTGGTGGGTGTGGCGGGTGAAACCGGCAGCACTCTGCTGGCCCGGGCCACTGCCCACCTGCTGGGCCTGGGTCTGGGACCGGCGCCGACCGGTCTGGCCTGCCGCGAGGGCATCTACCTCGGCCGGCGCCGCCTCGAGCCGGTCGAAGCCACGGGTTACTGGCACCAGTGCGAACGCCTGCTGATGAACCGCGAGATACAGAGCCTGGTGGTGCAGGTGTCGGCCGGTCTGATCCTGGACCACGGCCTGCCGTACGACCGCTGCCTGGTCGGCGTGGTGACCGACACCGATGGCTGGGAAGCCCTGGAGCGCCACGACGTGCACGGCCCGTACGACATGCCGCGTGCCTTGCGCACCCAGGTCGACGTGGTGCTGGACCAGGGGGCCTGCGTGCTCAACCTGGACCGCCCTGAAGTGGTGGCCCTGGGCCGCCACTGCGACGGTGCGGTCTACGGCTACGGCCTGACCCCGCCCCCGGCAGAGGCCGGCATCCGCCGGCTGGCGCGCCCCGAAGAGGGCGCCATCAGCCTGGTGGAAGAGGGCGTGGTGATCGCCCGCGCCAAGCTGGCCGGCGCCACGTCCGAAGCCGATCGCCTGTCCCTGGCGGGTGCGGCCGCAGCCGCCTGGGCGGCCGGTCTGGCGCCCGGCCTGATCGTGGCGGGCCTGGAGCGCTTCGATCTGCCCGTTCTCGCCTGAGCCTGGTCGCACGCCTGCTCGCGTTCCCACAAGACACTGACCTGATCCATGGAAATCTCTCGCATCCGCGCCCTGCGCGGACCCAACCTCTGGACCCGCCAGACCGCCATCGAAGCCATCGTTCATTGCGAACCGGCCGAACGCTCGCTGGCCGGCATGCCGGACTTCGAGCCCGCCCTGCGCGCGCAGTTTCCCCAGCTCGGCCTGTGGCGACACGACCGCCAGGACATGTCGCTGGCCCATGTGCTCAAGCTGGTCGCGCTCGCCCTGCAGGCGCAGGCCGGCTGCCCGGTCAGCTTCTCCCGCTGCACCGAGACGGTGGAAAAAGGCACCTACCAGGTGGTGGTGGAGTACACCGAGGAGGCGGTGGGCCGGGAGGCATTCCGGCAGTCCGAACGCCTGATCGCCCATGTGCGCGCCGGTGGCGCTGCACCGTTCGATGTGGACGCGGTGGTGTCCGGCCTGCGCGAGCTCGACGAAGACATCCGCCTGGGCCCCTCGACCGGCTCCATCGTGAACGCTGCGGTGGCGCGGGGCATCCCGTTCCGGCGCCTGACATCGGGTTCGCTGGTGCAGTTCGGCTGGGGCTCGAAGCAGCGCCGCATCTGGGCCGCCGAAGTGGATGGCACCAGCGCGGTGGCCGAGACCATCGCCCAGGACAAGGACCTGACCAAGACCCTGCTGCGGGCCGCCGGCGTGCCGGTGCCCTGGGGGCGCCCGGTCGAGAAGGCGGAAGACGCCTGGGCGGCCGCGCTGGAGGTGGGGCTGCCGGTGGTGGTGAAGCCGCAGGACGGCAACCAGGGCAAGGGCGTGACGGTGAACATCGTCGACCGCGACCACCTGGAACTGGCCTGGCGCGTGGCCTCCGAATACGGCACGCCCATGATCGAGAAGTTTCTGCCCGGCAGCGACTTCCGCCTGCTGGTGGTGGGCGACAAGCTGATTGCAGCGGCCCGCCGCGATCCGCCGCAGGTGATCGGCGACGGTGTGCACACGGTGGCGCAGCTGGTGGAGCAGATCAATGCCGATCCGCGCCGTGGCGACGGCCATGCGACCTCGCTGACCCGCATGCGCATCGATGAAATCGCGCTCGCCCGCCTGAAGATCCAGGGCCACACCCCCGACTCGGTGCCCGCCAGGGGCGAGCGGGTGGTGCTGCGCAACAACGCCAACCTGTCCACCGGCGGCACCGCCACCGATGTGACCGACGACGTGCACCCGGAGGTGGCTGCGGCTGCCGTGGCGGCCGCCCGCATGATCGGGCTGGACGTGTGCGGCGTCGACGTCGTCTGCGAAACGGTGCTGCGCCCGCTGCAGGATCAGAGCGGCGGCATCGTCGAGGTGAACGCCGCGCCCGGCCTGCGCATGCACCTCACGCCCTCGTACGGCAAGGGCCGTGCGGTGGGTGAAGCCATCATCGACCACCTGTATGCCCCGGGCGACAACGGCCGCATACCGGTGGTGGCCGTCACCGGCACCAACGGCAAGACCACCACCGCCCGCCTGATTGCCCACATCGTGGCCGGCAGCGGCCTGCGCGTGGGCATGACCAACACCGACGGCGTCTATGTGAACGGCCGCCAGACCGACAGCGGCGACTGCGCCGGCCCGCGCAGCTCACGCAATGTGCTGATGCACCCCGAGGTGGACGCGGCGGTGTTCGAGACCGCGCGCGGCGGCATCCTGCGCGAGGGGCTGGGCTTCGACCGCTGCCAGGTGGCGGTGGTCACCAACATCGGTGCCGGCGACCACCTTGGCCTGAACTACATCACCACCGTGGAGGACATCGCGGCGCTCAAGCGGGTGATCGTCCAGAACGTGGCGCCCGGCGGCTATGGCGTGCTCAATGCCACCGACCCGCATTGCCAGCGCATGGCCGAGGTCTGCACCGGCCAGGTGATCTTTTTTGCGGCCGACGCCTACCAGCCGGTGCTGGCCACCCACCGCGAGCAGGGCAAGCGGGCGGTGTGGGTGGAAGACGGCCACATCGTGGCCGGTGAAGGCGCCGAACGCCACCGGGTGGCGCTCAAGGACGTGGCCATCACCCACGGAGGCCGCATCGGCTTCCAGGTCGAGAACGCGATGGCGGCGGTGGCGGCAGCCTGGGGCCTGGGCCTCGACTGGGATGTCATCCGGCGCGGTCTGGCCAGCTTCCACACCGACATCGGCAACGCCCCGGGCCGCTTCAACCTGCTGCACCACCGGGGCGCCACCGTGATCGCCGATTACGGCCACAACCCGGATGCCATGCGGGCGCTGGTGGCCGCGGTGGACGCCATTCCGGGCGACCGGCGAATGGTGGTCATCAGCGGAGCCGGCGACCGCCGCGACGAAGACATCCGGGAGCAGACCCAGATCCTGGGGGCGGCCTTTGACGAGGTCATCCTGTACGAGGACGCCTGCCAGCGCGGCCGGTCGCCCGGCGAGGTGGTGGGACTGCTGCGCGAGGGCCTGGGCGGCGCCAGCCGGACCCGGCAGATCGACACCATCCAGGGCGAATTCGTGGCCATCGACACGGCGCTCGACCGCCTGCAGCGGGGCGACCTGTGCCTGATCCTGATCGATCAGGTGGAGGAGGCGCTGGCCCATCTGCGCCAGCGCTGCGACGGCGTGGCTTGAAAGGTCAGGCGCCGGCCGAACCGCCCGCAGCGGCGGGTGGCCGGCGAAGCTGGCCGAGCCGTCCCAGCCGCACCTCCACCGCATGGTGGAACAGGGCGCCCAGCAGGTTGCAGGCCAGCCAGGCCAGCAGCACGCCCAGCGTCTGCACCACCGGGTCTTGCGGTGCGTGGCGGGTGAACCAGGCGTTCACCACCAGCGCCACCGGGAAGTTCAGCAGGAACACCGAATACGAAATGCGGCCCAGGTAGGCCAGCGCCGCGCTGCGGGGCCAGGTGTGCAGCCAGCCGCTGCGGCGCGACCACACCAGCGTGAGCGCCACCAGCAGCGCCAGGGCGATGCGGGTGCGCCATTCCACCGCCAGCGCCAGCAGGCACAGCAACACCACCAGCGACCACAGGCGCAGCCCGCGCCCGCCATCGGCCGGGTCGCTGCCCCACCAGGCCAGCACGCCCAGGCCGTAGGCGCCAAAGAAGTAGAGCGCCCAGCTGTCCCAGTCGGCGTCGAGGTTGAAGTGGAACAGCGATGCCACCACCACCATCAGCACCACCAGCAGCACCATCGGCCGCGCGAACGGTTCCCGACCTGCGCGGCCGAGCAGCCAGAGCAGGCCCAGCAGCAGCGCGTAGAGCTGGAAGTCGATCGCCACGTACCAGACACCGGCCGACAGGGAGTCCACGTCGAGCAGGGTGTGGACCAGCAGGGCATGGGTCACGAACTGCCAGAGATCGGGCCGGCCCGGCAGGGAGTCGTGCGTCATCCAGAAGCGGGCCACCTCGGTGCACACCATGGCCACCAGCAACGACGCCAGGTACGGCAGGGCCACACGGGCGTAACGCTGCCAGAGCAGGGCCAGCGGTGCCGGTGTCCGCAGCGTGCCCTGCGGCGCCAGGCTGCGGGCAGCCAGGAAACCGGCCACCACCAGGAACATCTGCACCGCCATGCGGGCGTCCTGGCTGAGCCATTCCACCAGCCCGGGCAGCAGGCGGTGCGTCCAGTCGGTCATGGGCCCATAGAAGGCCAGGTGGTGCAGCACGATCAACTGCGCACCCACCGCCTTGAGGGCGTCGATGTAGGGCAGACGGTCGGTCACTCGGCGTGCCAGTGCAGCGGGAAGACGTAGTTCTCGGTCAGGGCACGGGCGGCCATCAGGGGCAGCAGCCGGGCCACGAACACCTCGCCGACCCAGCGCCGCTCGGTCGGGCTGTCGTGGCCGCTCTCCCGCACCAGCCGCAGGCAGCTGAAGCTGGCGATGCCGTCTTCCACCACCAGACCGGGCGGCACTGGCGGCACCGGTTCGGTGTCGGACGGCACGGCGCCGAAAGCACTTTTCCAGGCGTCCAGGAAGCGCTCGAAGTAGCCCACGGTGCCGGCGCGCCAGACCTCGGCGATGTAGAAGTTCCAGGCCCCGGCCGATTCGGTGATGAAGCCCCAGTCGAATTCATGCACCGACAGCTCGCCCTGGGCCATGACGCCGATGCGGCGCACATCGTCGCGGCCGGCAAATTCGGCGGCCAGCGGCCCGGCCCCGGTGGGCAGGCCCCGCACCAGCCGGTCGATGGCGCCGTCGGGGGTGCTGAACAGCGGCGCGGGCTCCTCCCAGGGGGAGCGGGCGCGGCGCAGCAGGCGGTCGGTGGCGTTCACGCTGTACTGCGCCAGGATGCAGCGGTCCATGAAGGCCTTGCGGCCCTCGGGGGTGGAGATTTCCTGCACCACCTGGTCGAACGCGTCGTCGGCCCGCAGGGCGCCGGTCTCGCGCATGTGCAGCACGATGTCGAGCATGGAGCTGCGGGTGATGTGGTCGACCGCGTAGGCCAGGTCGCCGCCCTCGTAGTCGGCCATGGCGTTCTGGATCCAGGCCATGAGCTCCGTGCCTTCCAGCCCCTGCGGGGCTCGGGGCATGTCGTTGAAGAGCGCGCGCATGACGCGCACCGTGTCCAGATCGGTGGCCATGGTCGGAGCAGTGGGACAGGGCGGGAGTGCCGGCCCGGATTATCGGGCCGTCAGTTCACCAGCACCAACTTGCCACGCACAGACCGTGAACCCATCACGGCATAGGCCTGCGGCAGTTCGCTCATGGGCAGCGTGCGGTCGATCACCGGCTTGATCTGGCCGGCCGCGTACAGCCCGGCCAGGGTCTGCATCATGGCGGCGTTGGCCTGGGGTTCGCGCTTGGCAAAGTCGCCCCAGAACACCCCCACCAGGCTGGCGCCCTTGAGCAGCGCCAGGTTCAGCGGCAATTGGGGGATCGGGCCGCTGGCGAAGCCCACCACCAGGTAGCGGCCGCGCCAGGCGATGGAGCGGAACACCGGTTCGGCAAAGGCGCCCCCCACCGGGTCGTACACCACGTCCGGCCCCTTGCCGCCGGTGAGCCGCTTGATCTCCTCGCGCAGGCTGCCGTCCGGGGCATGCACGCTGTAGTTGATGGTTTCGTCGGCGCCGAGCTCGCGGCACAGGGCGCACTTGTCGTCGCTGGAGGCCGCTGCAATCACCCGGGCACCCGCCGCCTTGGCCAGCTGGATGGCGGCCGTGCCCACGCCGCCGGCTGCGCCCAGCACCAGCACCGTCTCGCCAGCCTTGATCGCGGCGCGGTCCATGAGGGCGTGCCAGGAGGTGGCGTAAATCATGATGAAGGCGGCGGCATCCACCGCCGGAAAGCCCTCGGGCAGCGGCATGCACAGGGCCGCCGGGGCCAGGGTGTGGGTGCCGAAGCCGCCGGTGCCGCTCAGGCAGGCCACCTTCTGGCCGACCCGCAGGTGCTTCACCCCGTCTCCCACCGCCTGCACCGTGCCGGCGTATTCCGAACCCGGGACGAAGGGCAGGGCGGGCTTCATCTGGTACTTGTTCTGCACGATCAGCAGGTCGGGGAAGTTCAGGCTGGCGGCCTCGATGGCGATCAGCACCTCGCCGGGTCCCGGCGTCGGGGTCGGCAGCTCTTTCCATTGCAGCGCATCGACGCCGACGGGGTTCTCGCACAGCCAAGCTTGCATGGGGTGTCTCCTTGTGGTGTTGAACGGCCATGATAGGGACGACCGGCCCCGGCCGCGGGGGTGTCCTTGTCCCGCCGGTGACCGGGGGGCGCCGCCTAGAATCGCGGCATGAAAATCCTCATCTCCAATGACGACGGTTACCAGGCGCCCGGCATCGTGGCGCTGCATGACGCCCTGAAGGAACTGGCCGACGTGGAGGTGGTGGCCCCCGAGCACAACAACAGCGCCAAGTCGAACGCCCTGACGCTGCATTCCCCGCTGTATGTGCACCGGGCCGCCAATGGCTTCCGGTATGTGAACGGCACACCGGCCGACTGCGTGCACATCGCGCTCACCGGGCTGTTGGGTTACCGGCCCGACCTGGTGGTCTCGGGCATCAACAACGGCGCCAACATGGGCGACGACACCATCTATTCCGGCACCGTGGGTGCGGCCATGGAAGGCTATCTGTTCGGCATTCCGGCCATCGCCTTCTCGCAGACCGAAAAGGGCTGGGCCCATCTGGACGCAGCGGCCGAAAAGGCCGCCGAGCTGGTGCGCCAGCTGCTGCCCTCGCTGGAAGGCGCGCGCACCCGTCAGGCGCCCTGGCTGCTGAATGTGAACATTCCGTGCCGCCCGGCCCACGAGATCCAGGGCTTCAAGGTCGCCCGGCTGGGGCGCCGGCATGCCGCCGAGGCGGTCATCACCCAGGTCAACCCCCGGGGCGACACCATGTACTGGATCGGCAGTGCCGGCCCGGCCAAGGACGATGTGGACGGCACCGACTTCCACGCCACCCAGCAGGGCTTTGCCACCATCACCCCGCTGCAGGTGGACCTGACCGACCACGACCGGCTCGCTTACTGGGCACCGACCGCAGCGGCCATGGGCGGGAGCGGCCGATGAGCCAGCAGCCCGGCGGCCGTCAGCGCCCCGGCTTTCCGGCGCGGCTGCCTTCGGCTTCACCGGTTCAGGCGCGCAAGCCGGTGGCGGCTGCCCCGGTGGCCCGGGCGGCAGCGCCGACCGGTGTCGGCATGGATTCCTCGGCGGTGCGCATGGCCATGGTCCGGCGGCTGCAGGCCCAGGGGGTGGCCCACCCGGCGGTGCTGGCGGCGCTGAGCGCGGTGGAACGCCACCGCTTCGTGGACACCGCGCTGGCCAACCAGGCCTACGAGGACACCAGCCTGCCAATCGGGCTCGGCCAGACCATCAGCAAGCCCAGCGTGGTGGCCCGCATGATCGAGCTCATCTGCCAGGGGCCTGCGGGTGTGGCCGGACGGGTGCTGGAGATCGGCACCGGCTGCGGCTACCAGGCGGCGGTGCTGAGCCGGGTCGCCCGCGAGGTCTACAGCATCGAGCGGCTGCGGGGCCTGCACGAGAAGGCCCGCGAGAACCTTCGCCCGATGCGCCTGTCCAACCTGCACCTCCTGTTCGGGGACGGCATGGCGGGCTTTGCGGCGGGCGCACCCTACGCGGCCATCATTGCGGCAGCCGGCGGCGAAGATCTGCCGGCGGCCTGGATCGATCAGCTGGCCGTCGGCGGCCGGCTGGTGGCGCCGGCGGTGACCGCTGCCGGCCGCCAGAATCTGGTGGTGGTCGACAAGACACCCACCGGCATCGTGCGGACCGAGCTGGAGACGGTTCATTTCGTGCCTCTAAAATCGGGCGTTGCCTGACACGCTGCATCGCCGGCGCGTCACGCCCTCCCACTAGCGGCCCGCGCCTGCGGGCCCGTCAGATCTTGCTGGAGTCTTCATGAATCAAGCCCTCTCCATGACCACCGGCTGGCGCGGTCTGACCGCTTCCGCGCTGGCCGTGGTTGTCCTGGTCAGCGCCGGTTGCAGCACCACCCGCGTCAGCGCCCCGGCGCCCGTGGAAGACCGGGGGTTCTCGCGCCCGGACACGGCAGCGGCCCGACCCGGCGCCGAGAACGCCGGCAAGCCGGGTTACTAC
Source organism: Comamonadaceae bacterium (assembly GCA_013823485.1). Classification (GTDB taxonomy): domain Bacteria; phylum Pseudomonadota; class Gammaproteobacteria; order Burkholderiales; family Burkholderiaceae_C; genus Hydrogenophaga. Next base: position 5,609 of record PNMF01000059.1, on the reverse strand, counting down.
ACCGTCAAGGCGGGCGACACGGTCTACCGCATCGCGCTGGACAACGGACAGAACTGGCGCGACATCGCGGCCTGGAACAACCTGGCCAACCCGGGCGCCATCGAGATCGGCCAGGTGCTGCGCGTGGCCCCGCCGGTGGCGGCTGCTCCCGCTGCGCCCGTGGTGGCCGCTGCCCCGGTGACCAGCAGCGGCGTGGTGGGCCGGCCCCTGAGCGAGACCAGTTCGCCCGCCCCGGCGCCTGCTCCTGCTCCGGCTGCAGCACCCGCTCCGGCGCCAGCCCCGGCCCCTGCGGCGGCTGCGCCCGCCGGCGATGAACTCAACTTTGTCTGGCCGGCCAGCGGCCCGGTGGTGGCCCAGTTCGACGAGGCCACCAACAAAGGCGTCGGCATCGGTGGCAAGGTCGGCGACCCGGTGCTGGCCGCCGCCGACGGCCGCGTGGTGTACGCCGGTGCCGGCCTGCGCGGTTACGGCAACCTGATCATCCTCAAGCACAACAACACCTACCTCACCGCCTACGCCCACAACCAGGCGCTGCTGGTCCGCGAGGACCAGGCCGTGCGCCAGGGCCAGAAGATCGCCGAGATGGGCAGCAGCGACACCGACCGCGTCAAGCTGCACTTCGAGGTGCGGCGCCTGGGCAAGCCGGTCGACCCGCTCAGCCACCTGCCGCGCCGTTGAGGTCAGCCGCATGGCCTGGCCGGTGCTGGTGTTCGACATCGAGTCCATTCCCGACATCGATGGCCTGAGGGCGTTGCGGGGCGAGCCCGCCGGGAAGCCCGACGCCGAGGTCTACGCCGGCTGGCTGGAGGAGCGCAAGTCCCGCAACCAGAGCGACTTCATGCCGCTGCACCTGCAGCGGGTGCTGGTCATCAGCTGCGTGTTCCGCAACGCCGAGGGCCTGCGCATCCACTCCTTCGTCGACCGCGACGGCCAGAGCGAAGGCCGGGTGGTGCAGACCTTCTTCCATGCCGTCGAAAAGCACTCGCCGCAGCTGGTGAGCTGGAACGGCGGCGGCTTCGACCTGCCGGTGCTGCACTACCGGGGCCTGCGCCACGGTGTGGAGGCCAGCCGCTACTGGGACATGGGCGAGGACGACCGCGAATTCAAGTGGAACAACTACATCAGCCGGTACCACATGCGCCACCTGGACCTGATGGACCTGCTGGCCATGTACTCGCCCAAGAACAATGCGCCGCTGGACGCCATGGCCAAGCTCTGCGGCTTTCCCGGCAAGCTGGGCATGGACGGCTCGCAGGTCTACAGCCAGTACCTGGCCGGCCAGACCGACGACATCCGCCGTTACTGCGAGACCGATGTCATGAACACCTATCTGGTGTACTGCCGGTTCCAGAAGATGCGCGGCGGCTTCACCCCCGAGGAATACGACCGCGAGATCGCCTATGTGCGGGAAACGCTGGGCCAGCTGGCGCCGGACGAGGCGCACTGGCAGGAATACCTGGCGGCCTGGGTCTGAGGCAGCACCGCCCGGCCTGAGACAATCGGCGGATGCAATCCGACACCCCTGACACGCAATCCCCCGCACTCCCCGACGGCTGGCTGGCCGTCGAATCGCTCGACATCGAAGCCCAGGGCATCGCCCACCGCCCCGACGGCAAGGTAGTGTTCATTGAAGGCGCACTGCCGTTCGAGCAGGTCAGCGTCAGCGTGCACCGCCGCAAGAACAACTGGGAGGCGGCCACCGCCACCGCCATCCACCGCGAATCATCCCAGCGGGTCCGACCGGGGTGCCCGCACTTCGGGCTGCACGCCGGTGCCTGCGGCGGCTGCAAGATGCAGCACCTGCACGAAAGCGCCCAGGTGGCCATCAAGCAGCGCGTGCTGGAGGACAACCTCTGGCACCTGGGCAAGGTCAAGGCCGAAACGCTGCTGCGGCCAATCGAGGGGCCGGCCTGGGGCTACCGTTACCGGGCCCGGCTGTCGGTGCGCCATGTGCACAAGAAGGGCGAGGTGCTGATCGGCTTTCACGAGCGCAAGAGCCGCTATGTCGCCGACATGCAGGTCTGCCACGTGCTGCCGCCCCACGTCAGCGCCATACTCATGCCGCTGCGCGAACTGATCTTCGGCATGGACGCCCGCGAGACCTGCCCGCAGATCGAGCTGGCCTGCGGCGACGAGGTCACGGCCCTGGTGCTGCGCCATCTGGAGCCGCTGAGCGAGGACGACATGGGTCGCCTGCGCGCTTTCGGTGTGGCACACGGCGTGCAGTGGTGGCTGCAGTCCAAGGGGCCGGACACGGTCAAGCTGCTCGATGCGGACGGCCCGCAGCTGTCCTACAGCCTGCCGGAATTCGGCATCACCATGCCGTTCAAGCCGACCGACTTCACCCAGGTCAATCCGCAGATCAACCGGGTGCTGGTGGGGCGGGCGCTGCGCCTGCTGGATGCGCAGCCGACCGAGCGGGTGATCGACTGGTTCTGCGGCCTGGGCAACTTCACCCTGCCGATCGCCACCCAGGCCGGCGAGGTGCTGGGCATTGAAGGCAGCGAGGCCCTGGTGGCCCGCTCGCACGAGAACCTGCAGCTCAACCAGGCCGGCCGCGGCCGCCCGCTGGCGCCGACCCGCTTCGTGGCCCGCAACCTGTTCGAGATGACCCCCGAGCTGCTGGTGGCCGATGGCGTGGCGGACAAATGGCTGGTCGATCCGCCGCGTGAAGGCGCCTTTGCGCTGGCCAAGGCCCTGGCCGATCTGCACCAGGAGCCCGGGCGGGCGGGCAGCTGGACGCCACCGCGGCGCATCGTCTATGTGAGCTGCAACCCGGCCACGCTGGCGCGCGATGCCGGCCTGCTGGTGCACCAGGCGGGTTACCGCTGCGTGGCGGCCGGGGCGGTGAACATGTTCCCGCACACCGCCCATGTGGAGAGCATGGCGGTGTTCGAGCGCGATTGAGTGGAAGCCGGTCGCGGTTCGCGGCCGGTCAGGACTTCTCGGCCGACTTGCCTTCAGCTGCATCCTTCGGCGTTTCCCCGCCTTCGCGCGGCATGCCCACGATGCTGTTTTCGCGCATGTACTGGTCCATCTCCTTCCAGCCCTCGAACACGGCCGACTTGCCGGCCTTGGGGTTGGACTCGAAGCACGACTCGATGCTGCGGATGGCGTGCCGGCAGGCACTGCCGATGGCCCGGCCTTCGGCCTCCTTGCGGGCCAGAACCTGAGAGGCGGTCTCGATGCCCAGGGCATCGCAGCCGGCCAGCAGGGCAAGGGCGGTGAGGCTGATCAGGAGGCGTGCAGGTCGCATGGCGTGGGCTCGGTCATGGTGGGCCGGAGATGCCCTCTGTATCGGCCGACCATGGGCCAACTTGATGCCTGAAGCCGGTTTTCAGGCATGAAAAAGGGGCCCGAAGGCCCCTGTGTGCTTGCGGTCGGACCGCAGCCCTCACTCGCGTTCGCCGCCGAAGATGCCCAGCAGGGCCAGCAGGCTCTGGAACACGTTGAACAGGCTCAGGTACACGCCCAGCGTGGCGGTGATGTAGTTGGTTTCCTCGCCGTCGACCACCCGCTTCAGGTCGTACAGGATGAAGGCCGAGAAGATGCCGATGGCCAGCACGGAGAGGGTGATCATCAGCGCGCTGGACTGGATGAACACGTTGGCGATGCCGGCCACCAGCAGCATGATCACGCCGATGAACAGGAACTTGCCCATGTTCGACAGGTCGCGCTTGATCACGGTGGACAGCGAGGCCATGCCGAAGAAGATGGCCGCGGTGCCGCCGAAGGCGGTCATGATCAGGCTGGCGCCGTTGGAGAAGCCCAGCACGCTGGCGATCAGGCGCGAGAGCATCAGGCCCATGAAGAAGGTGAAGGCCAGCAGCACCGGCACGCCGGCAGCCGAGTTCTTGGTCTTCTCGATGGCGAACATGAAGCCGAACGCGCCGCCCAGGAACACGACCAGGCCCAGGAAGCCGGTCAGGCCGGCGGTGATGCCGGTGGCCACGCCGACCCAGGCGCCCAGCACCGTGGGCAGCATGGAGAGCGCCAGCAAGGCGTAGGTGTTGCGCAGCACGCGGTTGCGCTGGACGGCGGAGCCGGCGATGGTGGCGCCGAAACGGCCGCTGGACTGGATCTGGTCTGACATGGCGAGACTCCTTGTCGTCGTTGGGATGTTGACTCTGAGCATTAATTGCCCATTAAGTTTCCGGATTGTAGGGCGGGACACAACCGCCTCTGAAGATGGCGCGGAAAAAGCAGGGCAGTCAGGAGACTTGTGACCCGGATGCACCCAATGGGCGCGGTATCGTCGGGGTTTGTGCCGTTTGAAGGCATGCAACCCCCGGAGAAGCGTTCCATGAAGACCAAAGACCTGATTGATGCCGCCGACGTGAAGGCCATCGCTGCCGCCGCCGAAGCCGAAGCCGTGAAGAACAACTGGCCGGTGACCATCGCCATCGTCGACGACGGCGGCCACCTGCTGTGGCTGCAGCGCATGGACGGCGCCGCCGCCATCTCGGCCCACATTGCCCCGGCCAAGGCCCAGACGGCCGCTCTGGGCCGCCGCGAAAGCAAGATCTATGAAGACGTGATCAACCAGGGCCGGATGTCGTTCCTGAGCGCCCCGCTGCTGCAGGGCATGCTGGAGGGCGGCGTGCCGATCATGAAAAACGGCCAGTGCCTGGGTGCCGTGGGCGTGAGCGGTGTGAAGTCGACCGAAGACGCCCAGATCGCCCGCGCCGGCATCGCTGCGCTGGGTCTGTAAGCCGTCATTTCAAAAAAGGCCTGGCTACCGACACGGCTGTGTCGTGGCTGGCCAACACGACCCTTGGAGACCCGCTGCTGCGGTGTCCCGGGTCGCCCCACGAAAAACTACTTGGTCAGGATCAGCTTGCCCTGGCGCGTGGCCTGCAGGCGGTAGACCGAACCATTGTGTGCGATGGCCACGCTGCGGTGGCCCTGCAGGATGCGCTCGCTCGGCACCACGCCGGCCGGCGCGTTCTGGGCCGCCGACGTTCCGGCAGGGGCTGCCTGTGGTGGGCTGGACGGGGGTGTGGCGCCGTTCATGGTGCCGGCTCCGTGATGAACCCGATCTTGCGCACGCCGGCCCGCTGCGCTGCGGCCATGGCCAGCGCCACCCGCTCGTAGCGCACCGCCTTGTCGCCCCGGATGTGCAGTTCGGGCTGCGGTTCCTGGGCGGCGGTCTGGGCCAGCCGGGCCTCGAAGTCGGCGTCGGCGAGCGGCTGGTCGTTCCAGAAGTACTGGCCCTGGGCGTCGACCGACAGCCGGATGTTCTCGGGCTTGTCCTGCACCCGCTCCACGCTGGCCTGCGGCAGTTCCACGTTGACCGAATGCTTGATGACCGGCACGGTGATGATGAAGATGATCAGCAGCACCAGCATGACGTCGATGAACGGGATCATGTTGATCTCCGCCAGCACCTCGCCGCTGTCGTCCTGGGTTCCGATGGCCATGGTCAACCCCGCTTCATGGGCAGCACCTTGCCGTCGGCACCCACCGAGACGCGGGCGCCGGTGACGAAGTAGGCGTGCAGGTCGTGGGCAAAGCGGTTGAGCTGGTGCAGGATGCCCTTGTGACCCCGCACCAGGGCGTTGTAGCCCAGCACCGCCGGGATGGCCACCAGCAGGCCCAGCGCGGTCATG
>PNMF01000058.1 GCA_013823485.1 Comamonadaceae bacterium | reverse complement strand
TCCTGGCCGCCCGCACCCTGATCGAGAAAGACCCCGACTACACCTACGCCACCGCCCGCCTGCTGCTGCACACCATCAGCAAGGAAATCCTGGGTGAGGCCGTGCCGGCCGCCCAGCTGGGCGAGCGTTACGCCGAGTACTTCCCGCAGTTCATCAAGAAAGGCGTGGAAAACGAGCTGCTGGACGAGAAGCTGCTGCAGTTCGACCTGGCCCGCCTGGGTGCCGCGCTCAAGCCCGAGCGCGACCTGCAGTTCGACTACCTCGGCCTGCAGACCCTCTACGACCGCTACTTCCTGCACGTGCGCAAGACCCGCATCGAGATGCCGCAGGCCTTCTTCATGCGCGTCGCCATGGGCCTGTCGCTGGGCGAGATCGACCGCGAAGCCCGCGCCATCGAGTTCTACGAGATCCTGTCCTCGTTCGACTTCATGTCGTCCACCCCCACGCTGTTCAACAGCGGCACGCTGCGCTCGCAGCTGTCGTCCTGCTACCTGACCACCGTGCCGGACGACCTGGACGGCATCTACGAATCCATCAAGGAAAACGCGCTGCTGTCCAAATTTGCCGGCGGTCTGGGCAACGACTGGACCCGTGTGCGCGCCCTGGGCTCGCACATCAAGGGCACCAACGGCGAATCCCAGGGCGTGGTGCCGTTCCTGAAGGTGGTCAACGACACCGCCGTGGCGGTGAACCAGGGCGGCAAGCGCAAGGGCGCGGTCTGCACCTACCTGGAAACCTGGCACCTGGACATCGAGGAATTCCTGGAGCTGCGCAAGAACACCGGTGACGACCGCCGCCGCACCCACGACATGAACACCGCGAACTGGATCCCCGATCTGTTCATGCGCCGTGTCATGGAAAAGGGCGAGTGGAGCCTGTTCTCGCCCAACAGCGTGCCCGACCTGCACGACAAGTTCGGTGCCGACTTCGAGCGTGCCTATGTGGCCTACGAAGAGAAGGCCGCCCGCGGCGAGATCAAGCCCTACCGCAAGGTGCCCGCCAGCGACCTGTGGCGCAAGATGCTCACCATGCTGTTCGAGACCGGCCATCCCTGGATCACCTTCAAGGACGCCTGCAACGTGCGCTCGCCCCAGCAGCACGCCGGTGTGGTCCACAGCTCCAACCTGTGCACCGAGATCACGCTCAACACCAGCGACACCGAAACCGCGGTCTGCAACCTGGGTTCGGTCAACCTGCACCGCCACCTCAAGGACGGCCCGAACGGCAAGGAACTCGACCACGCCAAGCTGCAGAAGACCATCAACACCGCCATGCGGATGCTCGACAACGTGATCGACATCAACTACTACGCGGTGAAGAAGGCACGCGACTCCAACCTGCGCCACCGCCCGGTGGGCCTGGGCATCATGGGCTTCCAGGACGCGCTGTACGAACTGCGCGTGCCCTACGCCTCCAACGAAGCGGTCGACTTCGCCGACCGCTCCATGGAAGCGGTCTGCTACTACGCCTACTGGGCGTCCACAGAGCTGGCGCGCGAGCGCGGCCGCTACAGCAGCTACAAGGGATCGCTGTGGGATCAGGGCATCCTGCCGCCCGACACCCTGGACCTGCTGGCCCGCGAGCGCGGCGGCTATGTGGACGTGGACCGCTCCAGCACCATGGACTGGGACGCCCTGCGCAAGAAGATCGCCACCGACGGCATGCGCAACTCCAACTGCGTGGCCATTGCCCCGACCGCGACCATCTCCAACATCATCGGCGTGGACGCCTCCATCGAGCCCTGCTTCGGCAACCTCTCGGTGAAGTCCAACCTCTCCGGCGAGTTCACCGTCATCAACAGCTACCTGGTGAAGGACCTCAAGCGCCTGGGTCTGTGGGACGACGTGATGGTCATGGACCTGAAGCACTTTGACGGTTCGCTGCGCCCCATCGACCGCGTGCCGCAGGAAATCAAGGCCCAGTACGCCACCGCCTTCGAGGTCGAGACCGTGTGGCTGGTCGAAGCAGCAGCGCGTCGTCAGAAGTGGATCGACCAGGCGCAGAGCCTGAACATCTACATGGCCGGCGCCTCGGGCAAGAAGCTGGACGAGACCTACAAGCTCGCCTGGCTGCGGGGCCTCAAGACCACCTACTACCTGCGCACCACCTCGGCCACGCAGATCGAAAAGTCCACCGGCCGCACCGGCCAGCTCAATGCGGTCTCGGTCACGCCGAACGCACCGGTCGCTGCGGCAGCGGTGTCGGCAGAGCCCGCCAGCGAACCCGCCACCGACATCAAGTTCTGCGCCATCGACGACCCGGGGTGTGAAGCCTGCCAGTGACCGGAAGCCTCGTGACCTGATGCAGGCTGGTGCGTGATGCCTCTTTTCGATGCACCACTGCAACACAAAGCATCAGGTGCATGAGCGATCACTTTGCATTTCATGCCGACACTTTGATAATCCGTTGAATTGGACACCACCATGCTGACCTGGGAAGACAACTCGACTCCCGTCTCGACGCCCTCGCAAACCCTGCGGCCTGCCGCTGCCGGTTTGCCGACCCCGCCGACTGGCGCGGCCGCTCAAGCCTCCCCCACCGCTGCACCCCGCGCCACCCCGCCGACCGCCGAGGCTTCGGCCGAGCGCCGCGTCAACGTGGCCGACAAACGCATCATCAACGGCCAGACCGACGTCAACCAGCTGGTGCCGTTCAAGTACAAGTGGGCCTGGGAAAAGTACCTGGCCACCTGCGCCAACCACTGGATGCCGCAAGAGATCAACATGAGCCGCGACATCGCGCTCTGGAAAGATCCCAACGGCCTGACCGAAGACGAGCGCCGCCTCGTCAAGCGCAACCTGGGTTTCTTCGTGACCGCCGACTCCCTGGCGGCCAACAACATCACCCTGGGCACCTACCGCCACATCACCGCACCCGAGTGCCGCCAGTTCCTGCTGCGCCAGGCCTTCGAGGAAGCGATCCACACCCACGCCTACCAGTACATCGTGGAGAGCCTGGGCCTGGACGAAGGCGAGATCTTCAACGCCTACCACGAGGTGTCCTCCATCCGTGACAAGGACGAGTTCCTGATCCCGTTCATCGACGCGATCATGGACCCGAACTTCCAGACCGGCACCCCCGAGAACGACCAGAAGCTGCTGAAGTCGCTGATCGTCTTTGCCTGCCTCATGGAAGGTCTCTTCTTCTACGTGGGCTTCACCCAGATCCTGGCGCTGGGCCGCCAGAACAAGATGACCGGTGCCGCCGAGCAGTACCAGTACATCCTGCGGGACGAGTCGATGCACTGCAACTTCGGCATCGACCTGATCAACGCCATCAAGATGGAGAACCCCATGCTCTGGACGGCCGAGTTCAAGGCCGAGATCAAGGGACTCTTCCAGAAGGCCGTCGAACTCGAGTACCGCTACGCCGAGGACACCATGCCCCGTGGCGTGCTGGGTCTCAATGCCTCCATGTTCAAGGGCTACCTGCGCTACATCGCCAACCGCCGTGCCACCCAGATCGGTCTGGAGCCGCTGTTCCCCAACGAAGAGAACCCGTTCCCCTGGATGAGCGAGATGATCGACCTCAAGAAGGAACGCAATTTCTTCGAGACCCGCGTCATCGAGTACCAGACCGGTGGTGCGCTCTCCTGGGACTGACGCCCGAACGCCGGCGCCGCATTGCCTCGTCACACCGACATGCTTATCGAACAACCGGAAACCCGCACACGTCGCGATGGCGCCGTTGATGGGATTTCCGTCACCGGATTCAGCCCTCTGGGGTCGGCCGTGGATGCATCCACAGGACCCCAGAAGGTTGAGTCGCTTCGCCGGCATCTGCCGGGTTGAAGTGCTCTTTGCAACTTGATCAAGGAGAAAACAATGGCAACTGCGAAAAAAGCGCCGGCTAAGAAAGCGGCCGTGAAGAAGGCCGCTCCGGCCAAGAAAGCCGCTCCGGCGAAGAAGGCCGCCCCGGCCAAGAAAGCCGCTCCGGCGAAGAAGGCCGCTCCGGCCAAGAAAGCCGCCCCGGCGAAGAAGGCCGCTCCGGCCAAGAAGGCTGCACCGGCGAAGAAAGCCGCTGCGCCGAAGAAGGCTGCACCGGCGAAGAAAGCCGCTGCACCGAAGAAGGCCGCTCCGGCGAAGAAAGCCGCTGCGCCGAAGAAGGCCGCTCCGGCGAAGAAAGCCGCTGCGCCGAAGAAGGCCGCTCCGGCCAAGAAAGCCGCAGCACCGAAGAAGGCCGCCGTGAAAAAGGCAGCCCCCGCAAAAAAAGCTGAGCCGGCCAAGAAGCCGGCAGCCCCTGCGGCCGCTGCTCCTGCAGCGCAAACCAAGCTCAATCCTCAAGCTGCCTGGCCGTTCCCCACGTCCAGCAAGCCCTGAGTCCGATCGAGACCCTGGTCAGAACCCGGCGCGAAAGCGCCGGGTTTTTTTATGCCCCGGACGGACCGGATCAGACCGGCGCCGCATAGTTCTGCGGACCGTGCGTGGCGATCTTGGCCGCGCCCATGCGGTTGCCCAGTTCGGCACAACGGCGCAGATCCCAACCATGTGACAGCCCGTGCAACAGGGCAGCCCGGAAGGCGTCGCCACAACCGGTGGGGTCAAGCACGGCCGTGGCCGGCGTCCCCGGGACCCGGGTCGCCAGCCCGTCTTCCCACACTTCGCAGCCTTCACCACCCAGCGTCACCACCAGGCCCTTGACCTTGGCCGCGATGGCCTTGAGCGTCAGACCGGTGCGCTCGCACAGCATGCGGGCCTCGTAGTCGTTGACCGCGACCCAGGTCGCCTGCTCGATGAAGTCGAGCAGCTCGGGGCCGCTGAACATGGGAAGGCCCTGGCCCGGATCGAACACGAAGGGAATGCCGGCCTGGTGCAGCTGGTGGGCATGCGAGGTCATGGCGTCACGGCCGTCCGGTGCCACGATGCCCAGGGCGATGCGCTCACCGACAGGGACCGGATTCAGGTGCGCCTGCGACATGGCGCCCGGGTGGAAGGCCGTGATCTGGTTGTTGTCGCGGTCGGTCATGATCATGGCCTGCGCCGTGTAGCTGTCGGCGTCGACGGCCACATGGTCCACGTTCACACCCAGGCCACGCAGTCGCTCGATGTACTCGGCACCGTCGCTGCCCACCGTGGCCAGCGGGGTCACACCGGAGCCCAGCAGGCGCAGGCCATAGGCGATGTTGCCGGCACAACCGCCGAACTCGCGCCGCAGCCCGGGCACCAGAAACGACACATTGAGGATGTGCAGCTGGCTCGGCAGGATCTGCTCGGCGAAGCGGCCTTCGAAGGTCATGATGGTGTCGAAGGCCATCGAACCGCAAACAAGAATGGTCATGGTGTTGCTCGGTCAGGGGTAGAAGACCAGGGCGCGGTAACCGGCCATGGGCAGGTCGTCGCCGCTGGCGATGGAAAGCCGGAAACTCACCGGCACGGTGGCACGGGGCGGCAGTTCGTTCACCGCGTCGGGCCATTCCTGGGGCAGGAAGACGCGGCGCGCGATCACGCGGTCGCTGGCATCGGTCAGGCTGAGCTCCAGCGCCGGCGCGGCCAGCGGCAGGTCGGCGGTGTTCTGCAGGACGATGTCAAAGGAATGGAACTGCCCCAGGCGCCGCACCAGGGTCGCGCTGTCGATGACGATCGCATCGATCCGGCGCAACGGCTCCACGGTGCAGGCCAGCAGGTCGCAGGCCTGGACCAGCAGCGGCTTGACCGCCGGGTAGCGGGCGGCCACCCAGCTGCGCTGGTGCAGCGCCCACTGGCCGGCCAGCAGGACGCACAACACCAGTGTCAGCAGCAGCAGGGCGGAGCGCATCGGGGCCGAGCGCCAGAAAGCCTGGCGGCGGGCCTGCTGGACAAATCCGGGGATCTCGGTGGGCGGGTCGTCATGCGCCGGGCGCTCCGGCTCTGCGGGCTGGGGCGGTACCGGAGGCACCGGAGGCACTGGTGCAGGCTCTGGCGGCAACTCGCTGGACAGGTCCAGATCCAGGCCGAGGGGCTGAGGTGGTGAGGACGACTGGCTCGCGAAGGCTTGCAGCGCGGCATGGAAATCCGAGATCGGGTTGTCGTCCGCGATCTTCCCGGACGGACGTTCCGGCTCGGGTTCGGGTTCCGCTTCAGGCTGGGGGTCGGGTTCGGGTTCGGGCTCGGCTTCGCGCACCGGCCGCTGTTCCTGTTCCGGCTCGGAAACCGGCCGCTGTTCCGGTTCGGGTTCGGCGGCAGCCGGCGGGGGCGGCACCCAGGCACTCAGGTGCAGGGTGGCGTCGAACACATCGGCGCAATGACCGCAGCGCACCCAGCCATCAGAGATCTTGAGCTGGTCCGGCACCACCCTGAAACGGGTGCCACAGGCGGGGCAGCGGGTGGTGAGGCTCATGCGCCGATTATTGCAGCGGCTCCGGGGGCCCCACTGCGGTCAGGCGCGTTGCGCGGTCATGAGGATCCAGCCTTCCTGCTCGTCGGCCACCGAGAGCCTGACCCAGGGCGCATAGGCCTCGGTGAGCTCTTCGGCCTGCCGGGCCAGGATGCCGGCCAGCACCAGATGGCCGCCGGGTTTCACATGCGAACACAGCAGGGGTGCCAGCACCTTGAGCGGCGTGGCCAGGATGTTGGCCAGCACCAGATCGTGTTCGCCTCGGGCCGCGTCGGGCAGACCGGCCTGCAGCCGGACCTGGTTGGCTTCGGCGTTGAGGATGGTGGATTCCACCGCCGCCGGATCGATGTCCACCGCCACGATGTCGGTGGCGCCCATCTTGGCGGCACCGATGGCCAGGATGCCCGAGCCGCAGCCATAGTCCAGCACGCGCGGGCCCACCGGCGCGTGGCCGGCGGTCCAGCGCAGGCACATGCGGGTGGTGGGATGGGTGCCGGTGCCGAAGGCCAGCCCCGGGTCGAGCCGGATGACCTGCTGCGCGGCGGCCGGCGGCTCGTGCCAGGTGGGCACGATCCAGAAGGTGGGCGTGATCTCGACCGGCTCGAACTGCGACTGGGTCAGACGGACCCAGTCCTGTTCGGCCACCGGGCGGACCTCGATCACGGTGCAGCCGGCAAAAAAGTCCTGGGCCTGCAAGAGCGCAGCCGCCTCGCGGGCCGGGGTCGCGCCGGGGAACAGGGCCACCACACGCGAACGCTGCCAGCCCTCCTTGGGCGGCGGCATGCCGGGTTCTCCGAACAGGGCCTGCTCGGCGTCGGTCATGGCATCGGCGTCTTCCACCGACGTGCTCAGGGCTTCCAGCGCCTCCAGTGCATCGCTCACGTCCTCCACTGCCGCTTCCGGCACCATCAGGACGAGTTCGTGCAGGGCGGTTGCGGTATCAGCGCTCACGCTGCGACAGCCACTCTTCGAGGTAGTGGATGTTGGTGCCGCCGGTCACGAAGCTGGCGTCGACCATCAGCTCGCGGTGCAGGGGCACGTTGGTCTTGATGCCCTCGATGACCGTTTCGGCCAGGGCGGTGCGCATGCGGGCCAGGGCCTGCTCGCGGGTGTCGCCGTGCACGATGATCTTTCCGATCATGGAGTCGTAGTTGGGCGGCACGAAGTAGTTGGTGTAGACGTGCGAGTCGACCCGCACGCCCGGTCCGCCCGGTGCGTGCCAGGTGGTGATGCGGCCCGGCGACGGCGTGAACTTGTACGGGTCTTCGGCGTTCACCCGGCACTCGATGGCATGGCCGCGCAGCTGGATCTGGCGCTGGGTGAACGGCAGCTTTTCGCCGGCGGCCACCGCGATCTGGGTGCGCACGATGTCGATGCCGGTGATGAGTTCGGTCACCGGGTGCTCCACCTGCACGCGGGTGTTCATCTCGATGAAATAGAACTCGCCGTTCTCGAACAGGAACTCGAAGGTGCCGGCGCCCCGGTAACCGATCTTCTTGCAGGCCGCTGCACAGCGCTCGCCGATCTTCTCGATCAGACGACGCGGAATGCCGGGCGCCGGCGCCTCCTCGATCACCTTCTGATGGCGGCGCTGCATGGAGCAGTCGCGCTCGCCCAGGTACACCGCGTTGCGGTGGGTGTCGGCCAGGATCTGGATCTCGATGTGCCGGGGGTTCTGGAGGAACTTCTCCATGTAGACCTCGGCATTGCCGAAGGCTGCGCCGGCCTCGGCCTTGGTGGTCTGCACCGCGTGGATCAGGGCCGCTTCGGTGTGCACCACCCGCATGCCCCGACCACCGCCGCCGCCAGCGGCCTTGATGATGACCGGATACCCCACCGCCTTGGCGATGCGCTTGATGGTCACCGGATCGTCCGGCAGGGCACCGTCGGAGCCGGGCACACAGGGCACGCCGGCACGGATCATGGCCTGCTTGGCCGACACCTTGTCGCCCATCAGGCGGATCGACTCCGGGGAGGGGCCGATGAAGGTGAAGCCGCTCTTCTCGACCCGTTCGGCAAAGTCCGCGTTCTCGGACAGGAAGCCGTAACCCGGGTGAATGGCCTCGGCGTCGGTGACCTCCGCCGCCGAAATGATGGCCGGCATGCTGAGGTAGCTCTGGCCGGAGGGCGCCGGGCCGATGCAGACCGCCTCGTCGGCCAGCCGCACGTACTTGGCGTCGCGGTCGGCCTCGGAATACACCATCACCGCCTTGATGCCCATCTCGCGGCAGGCGCGCTGGATGCGCAACGCGATCTCGCCGCGGTTGGCGATCAGGATCTTCTTGAACATGGGGGCCGGTACCTCACTCGATGACGAACAGGGGCTGGCCGTATTCCACCGCCTGGCCGTTCTGGGCCAGGATCTGGGTCACGGTGCCGGACTTGTCGGCCTCGATTTCGTTGAGGATCTTCATCGCCTCGACGATGCAGATGGTCTCGCCTTCCTTGACCACGCTGCCCACCTCGACAAATGCCTTGGCGCCCGGGCTCGACGCCCGGTAGAAGGTGCCCACCATGGGCGACTTGACGATGTGACCGGTCGGCTCGGCCGGTGCCGCAGCGGCAACGGTGGCAGCAGCCACCTCGACCACCGGCGCCGGTGCGGCGGCCGGCGGCGCCATGGTGTAGGTGACCGGAGCAGCCATGGCGGCCGGAGCGCTCTTGACGATGCGGACCTTGCCTTCCGCCTCGGTGATCTCCAGCTCGGAGACGTTCGACTCGGACACCAGGTCGATCAGCGTCTTCAGTTTTCTCAAATCCATGATTTCTCCAACGAATTTCGGTCAATTGGGCTTAATTTCGCCCAATTTCAAGCAGCGGCGGCGAGCGCGCCGCGAAAGGTGCCGCAGTGTACACGAACCATCCGTGAAATATGCCACTCGCCCGGAACGGCGATATGCGGCCGGTTTGGCCTCTGTTCGGATGCAGTTGAACGAAATTCCCGTCTGCTCAGACGCGTTTCGCCCAGTCCGCCAGATCCGCCTCGGTGACCTTGCCGATCTTGCGGTCCAGGATGCGGCCGTCCCGCCCGAACACCACGGTGAACGGCAGACCGCCGTTGCCGTTGCCCAGACTGCGGCTCAGGCTGGTGCCGTCCAGCCCGGCCATGCCGACCGGAAACTCGATCGGCAGCTTCTGCAGGAAGCTGCGCACCGCGCTGGGCTGGTCCACCGCCAGCGCCAGCAGACGCCAGCCCTTGGGGCCATGGCTGCGCTGGAACTGGTTGAGCAGGGGCAGCTCTTCCACGCAGGGCGGGCACCAGGTGGCCCAGAAATTCACCAGCAGCGGCTGGCCCCGGTGGTCCGCCACCCGGACCGCTTCGCCGTTCGGCCCCTCGAAACTCACCTCCCAGAAAGCCGTCTCGGCCTCGGTGGGCACCGGCAGGGGTTGGTGGCGCCGGTTGGACCACCAGGCGCCGGTGCCGGCCGCCGCCAGCGCCACCCCGGCGCCGATCCAGTGTCGTCTTTGCAGTTTCATGCTTCGTGTTCCAGCAGGGCACGCACCGCGGCCGTGTCGCCGCGCGGCTTGCGTCCCTGCGCATCGGGTTTGAGGGCGCCGCGAAGGTCGTCCTGATCATGCACCATCAGGTGGACCAGCACCCACTGCTCCAGCTCGGGGCAGCGGCTGCGCAGCGTGAGTACATCCACCGGCTCGCCGCGCCAGCCGTTGACGGTGCCCGGGTGGTAGTCCACACGGTGATCCAGCAAGGCCCATTCCGGTTCCTTGGGATCGTCGCAGTACAGCTGGAGGTGGATGTCGCTGTGGCGGGTGGCGGTGCCGTGCCAGACCGCGCCGGCCAGGTGCGGCCGGAAGACCTTCAGCCGCTCCATCCAAGTAAGCGCCAGCTCACGCAGGACCCGAAGCTCGCCGGGCTGGGTGTCGGCGCAGAACACCGCAATATGCTCGCGCACGGCGGCTTCGACCAGCTGGTTGTCCGGCAGCGCGGTCCGCTGGCCCAGCCCCAGCTGCTTGACGGCGTGGCGCTTGGCGGCGGCGTATTCCTGCCCCTCTTCCACCACCAGGCGGGCGGCCACGGCGGCGATCTCGGCAGCGAGGGATTCGGGGCTGGCGTGCATGGGCGCATTGTGCCCGGGCGGCCGGGCAGCGCCGCCTAGAATCCGCGGATGCACATTCACATCCTGGGCATTTGCGGCACGTTCATGGGCGGACTGGCCGCCCTGGCCCGAGAAGCCGGCCACCGGGTGACCGGCTGCGACGCCGGCGTCTACCCCCCCATGAGCGACCAGCTCCGCGCGCTCGGCATCGAACTGATCGAGGGCTTCGGCGCCGATCAGATGCAGCTCCAGCCCGACGTCTGGGTGGTGGGCAACGTGGTCAGCCGGGCCCGGCTGCCCGATGGCACGCCGAAGTTTCCGTTGATGGAAGCCATCCTGAATGCCGGCCAGCGCTACACCAGCGGGCCCCAGTGGCTGTCGGAGCATGTGCTGCAGGGCCGCCATGTGCTGGCGGTGGCCGGCACCCATGGCAAGACCACCACCACCTCCATGCTGGCCTGGGTGCTGGACGCCTGCGGCCAGCAGCCGGGCTTCCTGGTGGGCGGGGTGCCGATGAACTTCGGCGTTTCGGCCCGGCTCGGGCAAGGCCCGGCCTTCGTCATCGAGGCGGACGAATACGACACCGCGTTCTTCGACAAGCGCAGCAAGTTCGTGCACTACCGGCCGCGCACCGCCGTGCTGAACAACCTGGAGTTCGACCACGCCGACATCTTCGACGACCTGGCCGCCATCGAACGCCAGTTCCACCACCTGGTGCGCACCGTGCCCGGTGAAGGCCGGGTGGTGGTCAACGGGCTGGAAGACAGCTTGGAGCGGGTTCTGCACCAGGGCTGCTGGAGCGAGGTGCGCAGTTTCGGTGCGGCGGTGAGCGACTTCACCGCCCGGGGCGAGCCGCACGACTTCGAGGTGCTGCAGCAGGGCCAGCCGGTTGGCCGGGTGCAGTGGGCACTGACGGGCGTGCACAACCAGCTCAACGCCCTGGCCGCCATCGCCGCCGCCGACCACCTGGGGGTGGCGCCGGCCGATGCGGCAACGGCGCTGGCCCGCTTCCAGAACGTGCGCCGCCGCATGGAGGTGCGGGGCACCGTGCAGCGGGCCGGCGGGGACATCACGGTGTACGACGACTTCGCCCACCACCCGACCGCCATCCGCACCACGCTGGACGGGCTGGCGCGCCGGCTGGGTCAGCCGCGCGGGCGCATCCTGGCGGTGTTCGAGCCGCGCAGCAACACCATGAAGCTGGGCACCATGAAGTCACAGCTGCCCTGGAGCCTGGAAGCGGCGAATCTGGCGTTCTGCCATTCGGGCGGACTCGACTGGGACGCCGCCGAAGCGCTGGCCCCCATGGGCGAGCGGGCTCAGGTGCGGGGCGATGTGCCGGCGCTGGTTCAGGCGGTGGCGGAGGCGGCCCGGCCGGGTGATCACATCGTCTGCATGAGCAACGGCGGGTTTGGCGGCATCCACGCCCGGCTGCTGCAGGCCCTGGCCAGCTGAACGGCTGACCGGCTCACCGGCTCAGCGCCGCTCGGGCAGGCTCAGTAAGAAAGGGCGTGCGCGGGCACGTCGACATTCACCGCCGGCTTGGCCAGCGCAGCGCTGGCGGCGCGGGCGAATGCCATGGCCCAGTCGCGGTGGCGGGTGTCGCGGAACCGCACCTCGCCCGCCGCCTCGGCCACGCACAGCACCTTGTCGGCGGTCAGCACCTTGCCGGTGGCCCGCAGCGGTTCGCAACCCAGCTCCACAAACTGGTCGTCCAGCCAGTGCCGGGCCACATCGTGCGGCATGGGCTGGACTTCTTCCAGATCCAGCACATAGCTGGCGGCTTCGCCCCAGGAAACGGTGACGTGGCTGCGCATGGTGATGAACCTCTTCGGTGGTGGGACCGCACCCATTGTGCGCAGCCCCACCCCGACGTCCACCGGAAAAACCCCGGTGGACAGGCCGGACCCCGGGTCAGCCCCGGGCCGCAGCCACGGCCGCCGACAGGATGTCCAGCGACTTCACCGAATCGTCCCAGCCCAGGCAGGCGTCGGTGATGCTCTGGCCGTAGCGCAGGGCTTCCACGGTGTCCTTGCCGGGGGTGAACTTCTGGGCACCGGCCTCGATGTGGCTTTCGATCATCACGCCGAACACGCTGCGCGACCCGCCGGCGATCTGGGCTGCGATGTCCTTGGCCACTTCCAGCTGCTTCTCGTGCTGCTTGCTGCTGTTGGCATGGCTGAAGTCGACCATGAGGCGCGGGGTCAGCTTGGCGGCCTCCAGCTCCTTCACGGCGGCGCCCACGCTGGCGGCGTCGTAATTGGGGGCCTTGCCGCCGCGCAGGATGACGTGGCAGTCCTTGTTGCCCTTGGTCTGCACGATGGCGACCTGGCCGTTCTTGTGCACCGACAGGAAGTGGTGCCCGCGTGCGGCGGCCTGGATGGCGTCGGTGGCGATCTTGATGTTGCCGTCGGTACCGTTCTTGAAGCCGATCGGGGCCGACAGACCGGAGGCCAGCTCGCGGTGCACCTGGCTCTCGGTGGTCCGGGCACCGATGGCTCCCCAGCTGATCAGGTCGCCGATGTACTGGGGCGAGATCACGTCCAGGAACTCGCTGCCGGCGGGCAGCCCGAGCCGGTTGATCTCGATCAGCAGCTGGCGGGCGATCCGCAGGCCCTCGTCGATGCGGAAGCTCTCGTCCAGGTACGGATCGTTGATCAGGCCCTTCCAGCCGACCGTGGTGCGCGGTTTCTCGAAGTAGACCCGCATCACGATCTCCAGCGTGTCGGCGTAACGGGTGCGCAGGTCCTTCAGGCGCCGGGCGTAGTCCAGCGCGGCGGCCGGATCGTGGATGGAGCACGGACCGATGACCACCAGCAGGCGGTCGTCCTTGCCGTGCAGGATGTCGTGGATGCGGCGGCGGGTCTGGCTGATGAGCGCCTCCACCGGTGTGCCGCCGATGGGGAAGAAGCGGATGAGGTGTTCGGGGGGCGGTAGCACGGTGATGTCCTGGATGCGTTCGTCGTCGGTCTGGCTGGTCTTGTCGACAGGACGGGCATGCCAGGCGTCGCTGGCGGCAGGTGCGTTCTTGGCGGTCATCACAGGCTCCTCGGGGATCAGGGGGTTGGCAGAAAAGTGGTGGGGCGAAAAAAAACCGCCGGGCTGTGGGCTCCGGCGGTTGTTTCGAGATTCGGTGTGCGCTTACAGGCTCGCCTCTCGTCCGCCGGGGACAGAGAACCAAAAATAAAAGGCGAAGAAAGCGAAGCGCGACATGGGTTTGGAATGTAGCACAGGGAACAGGGAGCCCAACCGTCAGGCCGTGCCGCCCACCGTCAGGCCGTCGATGCGCAGGGTCGGCTGACCCACACCCACCGGCACGCTCTGGCCTTCCTTGCCGCAAGTGCCCACGCCGCTGTCGAGCTTCATGTCGTTGCCGATCATGGTCACGCGGGTGAGCGACTCCGGGCCGTTGCCCACCAGGGTGGCGCCCTTCACCGGGTACTGGATGCGACCGTTCTCGACCCAGTAGGCCTGGCTGGCCGAGAAGACGTACTTGCCGCTGGTGATGTCGACCTGGCCACCGCCGAAGTTGGTGGCGTACAGCCCCTTCTTGATGCTGGCCACGATTTCCTCAGGGGTCTTGTCGCCACCCAGCATGTAGGTGTTGGTCATGCGCGGCATCGGCACATGGGCGTAGCTCTCGCGGCGACCGTTGCCGGTGGGCTTGACGCCCATCAGGCGGGCGTTCATCGAATCCTGGATGTAGCCGCGCAGGATGCCGTCCTCGATCAGCACGTTGCGCTGCGAGACGTGGCCTTCGTCGTCGATGTTGAGCGAGCCCCGGCGGTCGGCGATGGTGCCGTCGTCCAGCACGGTCACGCCCTTGGCCGCCACGCGCTGGCCGATGCGGCCGGCAAACGCACTGCTGCCCTTGCGGTTGAAGTCGCCCTCCAGGCCGTGGCCCACGGCTTCGTGCAGCAGGATGCCGGGCCAGCCGGCGCCCAGCACCACCACCATCTCGCCGGCCGGAGCCGGACGCGATTCCAGGTTGGTCAGGGCCTGGGCAACGGCCTCGTCCACATAAGCGGCCACCATGGCGGCGTCGAAATAGGCCAGGCCGAAGCGGCCGCCACCGCCGGAGCTGCCCATTTCGCGGCGGCCGTTCTGTTCGGCGATCACCGTGACCGACAGGCGGATCAGGGGGCGCACATCGGCGGCCAGGGTGCCGTCGGCACGGGCCACCAGGACCACGTCGTGCTCGGCGGCCAGGCCGGCCATGACCTGCACCACGCGCGGGTCGCGGGCCTTGGCCAGGCGCTCCACCTGCTCCAGCAGCGCCACCTTGGCGGTGCTGTCGAGCGTGGCGATGGGGTCGATGCCGTCGTACAGCGAACGGGACTTCGCCACCTTGGCCGCCGGGGTACGGACCCGGCGCGACTGGCCGGCACCGGAGATGGTGCGCACGGTACGGGCCGCGTCCAGCAGGGAATCCCAGGACAGGTCGTCGGAATAGGCGAACGCCGTCTTCTCGCCGCTGACCGCCCGCACGCCCACGCCCTGGTCGATGCTGAAGCTGCCGGTCTTGACGATGCCCTCCTCCAGGCTCCAGCCCTCGCTGCGGGTGGTCTGGAAATACAGGTCGGCGTCGTCGACCCCGTGGGACATGATTTCGGCCAATGCCTTCTGCAGGTGAGAGGGCGTCAGACCGAAAGGTGCCAGCAGGGAAGCCTCGGCAGTGGCCAGTCGGGCCAGGGTGGGTTCGCGTGAAATCATCCGGCCATTGTAAGAACCGCCCCCGGGCATGACCACGCCGGGGTTATGCCCGGGCCGCTCAGCGTGTCACCAGCTGGCGGGACCGGGCAATCGACATCAGCATGCCCAGGCCCAGGCCCATGGTCACCATGGCGGTGCCGCCGTAGCTCACGAACGGCAGCGGCACGCCCACCACCGGCAGGATGCCGCTGACCATGCCCATATTCACGAAGGCATAGACAAAGATGTTCATGGTGATGGCACCGGCCAGCAGGCGGGAGAACAGCGTGGGCGCATCCAGCGCAATGACCAGCCCGCGGCCGATCAGGAACAGGAAGCCGGCCAGCAGGGTCAGCACGCCGGCCAGGCCGAATTCTTCGGAGAAGGCGGCGAAGATGAAGTCGGTGGTGCGCTCGGGAATGAATTCCAGGTGGGTCTGAGTGCCCTGCATGAAGCCCTTGCCCCAGACCCCGCCGGAGCCGATGGCGATCATGCCCTGGATGATGTGGAAGCCCTTGCCCAGCGGGTCCTTGGTGGGGTCGAGCAGGGTGCAGACGCGCTGGCGCTGGTATTCGTGCAGCACCTTCCAGTCGACCCCTGGCGCGCACCAGGCGTCCTGATTGAAGATGAGCACCGTCACACCGACCACGCCCAGCACCACCGGCGGGATGATCAGCTTCCAGCTGAGGCCGGCAAAGAAGATGACGAACAGCCCCGACGACAGCACCAGCAGCGAGGTGCCGAGGTCGGGCTGCTTGATGATCAGCCCCACCGGCACCGCCAGCAGCAACCCGGCCACCACATAGTCGATGGTGTGGAGCCGGCCCTCGCGGCGGTGGAACCACCAGGCCAGCATGAGCGGCATGGCCACCTTCATGATCTCGCTGGGCTGGATGACGACGCCCACGTCCAGCCAGCGCTGTGAGCCCTTGCGCTCGATGCCGATCAGCTCCACCGCGATGAGCAGCAGCACGCCCATGGCGTAGGTGGGCAGTGCCAGCGACATCAGCCGCTGCGGCGGCACCTGGGCCACCACGAACAGGATCAGCACCGCCAGCAGCATGTTGCGGCCATGGGCCGAGAAGCGGCTGCCGTGGTCGAAGCCGACCGAATACATGGTGACCATGCCGATGACGGCCATGACCATGAAAGCGGCCACCAACACCCAGTCGAATCCCTGCACCACCGGTACCAGGCGTTGCAGCAGGGAGGGTTTTTCGATCACGACGGCCATGGGGCATGATTATCGGCGCCATGACCACCCATCTGCTCTACCTGCACGGCTTTCGCTCCTCGCCACGGTCCTTCAAGGCGCAGCGCATGGCGGCCGCGGTGCAGGGCCGGGTGGAAGCATGGCTCTGTCCGCAGCTGTCGCCCTCGCCGGCCGAAGCCACCGCCGGCCTGCTGGCGGCCACCCGGGACTGGCCGCGCGACAGCATGGTGGTGGTGGGGTCGTCGCTGGGCGGTTTCTACGCCCGCTGGTTCGCCCTGCAGACCGGCTGCCGGGCGGTGTTGCTGAACCCGGCCGCGCACCCGGCCCGCGATCTGGCCCGGTACGTGGGCGAACAGACCGCCTGGCACGACCCGGCCGAGCGCTTCCATTTCGACCCGGCCTTCGTGGACCAGCTGCGTGTGCTGGAGGCCGACATCGCCCGCCTCGCGGCGCAGCGCCCGACCACGCCAGATGACCAGTTCGCCATCGTGGCCCGGGGTGACGAGGTGCTGGACTGGCGCGAGATGCTCGATTTCTGCGCTGGCGGCCAGATCCGCCTGCTGGACGGCAGCGACCATGCCCTCAGCGATTTCGAGGAACACCTGGGCGCGGTGCTGGGGTTTCTGGGCCTGCCCCCGGGTTAGTCCGGTGCATGGCGCATGGGACAATCCGGCGCATGCACATCCTGTTCGACGAGGCCGGCAAACTGCTGACTGGCCGTCTCATGTCCGAAGCCGAAAGCTCCCTGCAAGTGGAGCTGGACAGCGGCAAACGCGTCAAGGTCAAGGCCGCCAACACGCTGCTGCGCTTCGAGAAGCCGGCCCCGGCCCAGCTGATGCAGGCCGCCCAGGCCCTGGCCGACACCATGGAGCTCGACCTGGCCTACGAATTCGCGCCGGAGGATGAATTCGGTTTCGCCGAACTGGCCGCCGAGTACTTCAGCGCCTCCGCCGGTGCCACCGAACAGGTGGCGGCCCTCATCACGCTGCAGGGCGCCCCGCACTACTTCCGCCGCGCCGGCAAGGGCCGCTACCGCAAGGCCCCGCCCGAGGTGCTGGCCCAGGCGCTGGCCGCGATCGAGAAGAAGAAGCAGCTGCAGGCGCAGATCGAGGCCTGGTCGGCCGAGCTGGTGGCCGGCCGCTGCCCGGAGCCGATCCGCGAGCAGCTCTACCGCATCCTGTTCAAGCCGGACAAGAACGCCCCCGAATACAAGGCGGTGGTGGAAGCCGCCCGCAGCAGCCATGCGGCGCCGCTGGCGCTGCTGCAGAACGCCGGCGC
>PNMF01000057.1 GCA_013823485.1 Comamonadaceae bacterium | reverse complement strand
ACGATGGCGCCGGCCGCGATGGCCAGGTTGACATCCGACTCGCTGATGCCGCCCACACCGGCGTACACCATCTGCACCTTGACCTCGTCGGTCGACAGCTTGAGCAGCGAAGCGGCCAGCGCTTCCTGCGAGCCCTGCACATCGGCCTTGAGGATGATGGGCAGCGTCTTGACCTCGCCGGCGGTCATGTCCGAGAACATGTTCTCCAGCTTGGCCGCCTGCTGCTTGGCCAGCTTGGTGTTGCGGAACTTGCCGGCGCGGTAGGTGGCGATCTCGCGGGCACGGCGCTCGTCGGCCATGACCATGAACTCGTCGCCGGCCTGCGGCACTTCCGACAGACCCTGGATTTCCACCGGGATCGATGGGCCGGCTTCCTTGGCCGGCTTGCCGTTTTCGTCCAGCATGGCGCGGACGCGACCGGAGGTCTGACCCGCCAGCACCACGTCACCGACCTTCAGCGTGCCGGACTGCACCAGCACGGTGGCCACGGCACCACGACCCTTGTCCAGGCGGGCCTCGATCACCAGGCCCTTGGCCATGGCATCCACCGGGGCCTTGAGTTCCAGCACCTCGGCCTGCAGCAGCACCTGTTCCAGCAGGGCATCGATGCCCAGGCCGGTCTTGGCCGACACCGCCACGAAGGGCGATTCGCCGCCGAACTCTTCCGGCACCACCTCTTCACCGACCAGCTCGGACTTGACGCGATCGATGTTGGCCTCGGGCTTGTCGGCCTTGGTCATGGCCACCACGATGGGGACGCCGGCCGCCTTGGCGTGCTTCACGGCTTCCTTGGTCTGGGGCATGACACCGTCGTCGGCGGCACACACCAGGATGACGATGTCGGTCGCCTGGGCGCCACGGGCACGCATGGCGGTGAACGCCTCGTGGCCGGGGGTGTCCAGGAAGGTCACCATGCCGCGCGGGGTGTCCACGTGATAGGCGCCGATGTGCTGCGTGATGCCGCCAGCTTCACCGGCCGCCACCTTGGCACGCCGGATGTAGTCCAGCAGCGAGGTCTTGCCGTGGTCGACGTGACCCATGACGGTGACCACCGGTGCACGGGGCAGTGCCTCGGCCGACTGCATCGCCGATTCTTCGTCGGTGAAGGCTTCCGGATCGTCCAGTGCCGCGATCACGGCCGTGTGACCCAGCTCCTCCACCACGATCATGGCGGTGTCCTGGTCGAGCGGCTGATTGATGGTGACCATCTGGCCCAGCTTCATCAGCTGCTTGATGACCTCGGACGATTTCAGGCTCATCTTGTGGGCCAGTTCGGCGACCGTGATGGTCTCGGGCACATGCACCTCAATGACCTTGAACTCGGTCGGCGCCTGGAAATTGCCCTGGCCGCTGTCGCGCGAGTCGCGGTCGTTGCGGCGACCCTTGGGACCACCGCGCCAGTTGGAACGACCGGCCGACGTGTCGCCGCGGGTCTTGATTTCCTTCTTCTTGGCGGCGTCGTCCTTCCAGGTGGAGGACAGGTTTTCCGACTTGACTTCCTTCTTGCCGGCCGTGCCTGCGGCCGGAGCCGCTGCGCCGGTGGCGGGCGCCTTGACTGGCGTGCCGGCCGGCTTGTGCAGCGTGCCCTTGATGCCGGCCTTGGCTTCCGGCGGCGGCTCGGGCTTCTTGGCGACCATGGTCTTGGCCGGCGTGGCCATCATGGCCCGGATGCTGGCGGCTTCGGCCTCGGCCTTGCGGCGGCGCTCCATCAGCTCCTGGGCGCGCAGGTCTTCGGCCTTCTTGGCGTCGGCCACGCGGGCGGCTTCGGCGCGGGCGGCTTCAGCCTTGGCGTCGACGGCCTTCTGGTCCACGGCGGGCGCCGGCGCGGGTGCCGGAGCAGCTGCCACCGCAGCCGGCTTTTCAGCGGCCTGGCGGGCACGTTCGGCTTCGGCGGCCGCAGCGGCTTCGGCTTCCTGGCGCGCGGCCTCGGCGGCACGGGCCTCCTCGGCCTCGCGCTGCTGGCGCTTGGCGGCCAGCTCTTCTTCCTGGCGGCGGATCAGCTCGGCCTGGCGGCGGGCTTCCTCTTCGCGGCGGGCGAGTTCCTCATGGTCGATCACGGGAGCGGCCGGTGCGGCAGGCGCTTCCTCAGCGGCCTGGGCTTCGGGCACGGCCACGTCGTCGTCGCGCTTGATGAAGGTGCGCTTCTTGCGGACCTCCACCTGGATGGTGCGGGCTCGGCCGGTGGCGTCCGCCTGCTTGAACTCGGAGGTGGATTTCTTGACCAGGGTGATCTTCTTGCGCTCCCCGCCTGCCGTGCCGTGTGCGGCCTTCAGGTGGTTCAGCAGCATCTGCTTGTCGGACTCGTTGACCGGGTCCGATCCGGCGGATTTGGGCACGCCGGCTGCTGAGAGTTGTTCCAGCAGCAGGGTGGTCGGTTTGTTCAGTTCGGCAGCCAGCTCGGCGACGGTGGTACTTGTCATGGGTTCTTTGCTCCGTGGGCCTCCGCTGCTCAGGATGCCGAGGGCGCTTCGTCACCGGCGAACCAGTGCGCGCGCGCCTGCATGATCAGGGCAGTGGCCTCTTCCGGCGTCTGGCCGGTGATGTCGGTGAGCTCGTCGGTGGCCAGATCGGCCAGCTCGTCGCGGGTATGGATGCCGGCTTCCGCCAGCTTGGAGATCAGCTCGGGCGTGATGTCGGTCAGGTCGCGCAGGTTCTGCGACACCTCCTCGACGCTCTCCTCGCGGGCGATCTCCATGGTCAGCAGGGCGTCCTTGGCGCGGGTGCGCAGCTCGTTGACGGTTTCCTCGTCGAAGGACTCGATCTCCAGCATTTCCTGCAGGGGCACGTAGGCCACCTCTTCGAGGCTGGTGAAGCCTTCCTCGATCAGGATGTCGGCGATCTCCTGGTCGACATCGAGCTTGGCCATGAAGACCTTGCGGATGCCGTCGGCCTCTTCGGCCTGTTTCTGGGCCGACTCGTCCGCGGTCATGATGTTGATGCGCCAGCCGGTGAGGTCCGAGGCCAGGCGCACGTTCTGCCCGCCGCGCCCGATGGCGATGGCCAGGTTTTCCTCGTCGACCACCACGTCCATGGCATGCCGCTCTTCGTCGACCACGATGGACACCACGTTGGCCGGGGCCAGGGCGCCGATGACGAACTGGGCCGGATCGTCGGACCACAGCACGATGTCCACACGCTCGCCGGCGAGTTCGTTGGTCACGGCGTTCACACGCGAACCACGGACACCCACGCAGGTGCCGATGGGGTCGATGCGGCGGTCGTTGCTCTGCACCGCGATCTTGGCGCGCGAACCGGGGTCGCGGGCGCACTTCTTGATTTCCAGCAGGCCCTGCTCGATTTCCGGCACTTCCTGGCGGAACAGCTCGATCATGAATTCGGGTGCCGAGCGCGACAGCAGGATCGGGGCGCCGCGCAGCGTCAGGTCGACCTCCATGATCATGGCGCGCACGCGGTCGCCGGTGCGGAAGTTTTCCTTCGGGATCATCTCGCTGCGGCGCAGCCGACCTTCGACACGGCCGCTCTCGACGATCAGGTCGCCCTTGTCCATGCGCTTGACGGTGCCGACGAAGACCTTGTCGCCGCGCGACATGAAGTCGTTGAGCAGCATCTCGCGCTCGGCGTCGCGGATCTTCTGCAGGATGACCTGCTTGGCGGCCATGGCGCCGATGCGGCCGATCGGGACGCTCTCGACCGGTTTCTCGATGTAGTCGCCTTCCTCGATGTCGGCGATTTCCTCGCGGGCATCGGTCAGCAGCTCTTCGGCGTCCGGGTTCTGCAGGCCGGCCGAGTCGGGCACCACCAGCCAGCGGCGGAAGGTTTCGTAGGCGCCGGTGTCCGGGTCCATGGCCACACGGATGTCGACCTCGCCCTTGTAGAGCTTCTTGGTGGCCGAGGCCAGGGCCTGTTCCACAGCGCCCATCACGATGTCGCGTTCGACGTTTTTCTCACGCGAGATCGCATCGATCAGCATCAACATTTCGCGGTTCATTTCACTCGCCCACCTTTCGCATTGCTTGTCTGTTCTGTCATCTGTCGGCGCTCAACCGGCCTCGGCCGGTGACGCTCCGGAGGCCTTTCGGCCCTTGAAATCAACGATGGGTGCCAGCCGGGCCTGCTGGATCTCGTCCAGCGAGAAGGCCAGCGCCTGCAGCGGCGCAGGCTGGCGCTTCTTGCTGACACGCTGTCCCGGTTTGGTTTCGGGCTGATCGCTCCAGACGATCTGCCACTGCACGCCGTCTTCAGCACGCTCCAGCGTGCCGCGGAATTTTTTGCGGCTGGCCGACACGGCCCCGCCGTTGGCACCCAGGGGCGCCTTCAGGGTGATGTCGATCACCTCGCCCTCAAAGCGCAGGAAGTCGTTCTCGTGGCGCAGCGGCCGGTCGATGCCGGGCGAGCCCACTTCCAGCCGGCGGTAGTCGAGACCCTCGACCTCCAGCAGGTACTGCAGCTGCCGGGTGATGGTCTCGCAGTCTTCCACCGTCACGAAGCGTTCGGCCGGGCGGGCTTCGCCGGGTGCGGGCGGTTGCCAGGGCCAGTCGATGGTGACACGCAGCAAACCGCCGGCCGACCGTTCGAGGTCGACCAGGTCGAATCCCAGTCCGGTGACGGTTTGCGTGACGGTGTCTTGCCAGGCCATGTACGGGTTGTTGCTGCGGTAGAAGGCGAAAAGCGCTGATCCAAAAACGATCAGCCAAAAAAAATGGGCCGGTAGTAACCCGCCCATTTGGTCGTGAAGCCGGCATTGTAACGCGCACGACACCCGGTGCGCAACCGGCCGATCAGGCCCTTTTCACAGACCGAGCACCCACTGGATCAGGTTTTTGGCCAGAAACCCCAGCATGCCGAAGGACAGCACCATGAACAGCACGAAGGTGCCGAACCGGCCCGCCTTCGATTCCCGGGCCAGGTTGAACACGATGAACAGCATGTACAGGATGAAGGCCCCGACCCCGAAGGTCAGGCCGAACTGCGCGATCTGGGCTTCGGTGTAGCCCCACAGCGTGCCTTCCATGTCAGGTCGGCGCCAGATCGCGGTAGGCGTGCCAGCTGGCATGAGCCACCAGGGGGATCACCACCACCAGCCCTGCCAGCGCCAGCAGCATGCCCAGGCCGACCAGCACCGCGATCAGCAGCGCCCACAGCACCATGGGTGCGGGGTGCGCCGCCACGGCGCGCCAGCTCGCCATCACCGCGTGGTGCACCGGGACCGGCCGGTCCACCAGCATCGGCAGCGCCACCACGGTGGAGGCGTACACCGGTGCGGCCAGCAGGGCGCCCTGCAGCAGCCACAGTTCGAACAGGCCGGGTTCGGGGGCCAGCACCACGAAGCGAAGAAAATCCAGCGGCTTCTCGATCGGGGTGGGTGATGCCAGGGTGATCAGGCCGGCCGAGGTCAGCACCCAGCCGGTGCCCGCCAGCCCCAGCAGCAGCCCGAACCGCACCAGCCGCCCCTCGCGGGAGCGCCAGAGCGCCATCACCTCGGGCATGCCGATGCGCCGGCCCGCCTGCAGCTCCCGGCTGACCGCGTACAGCCCGGTGGCGACGATGGGAGCAACGATCAGGAAGCCGGAAAACGCCCCGGCCAGCAGCCAGAACCGGTCGCGGGCCAGCCACAGCAGCAGCGCGCCGAAGGCGGTGACCAGCAGACCGTGCACCAGGCCGGGCAGCGGGTTGCGGCACAGGTCGGCCCAGCCCAGGCGCAGCCAGCGCCAGGGCGAAGCCAGAGAGACCGGTTCGGTGGACAGACTCATGACCATCTCAGGCGGCCGCCTGCACCAGCAGCCGCGTGTAAGGGTGGACCGGCGCCGACAGCACCTGGCCGACCGGACCGGATTCGACCACGCTGCCGTCCTTCATGACGATCACGTCGTGCGCCATGGCGGCGATCACGTCGACGTCGTGGGTGATCAGCAGATAGGCCAGCCCGCGCTCGCGCTGCAGACGCTGCAACAGGCCGAGCACCTGTTTCTGCACCGTGACGTCCAGCGCGCTGGTGGGCTCGTCGAGCACCAGCAGATCCGGCTCCACCACCAGCGCCCGGGCGATGGCCAGGCGCTGACGCTGGCCACCCGAGAACTCGTGCGGATAACGCTGCAGCCAGTCGCCGCCGTGTTGCGGGTCGTCCACCAGACCGACATCGGCCAGGGCGGCCACCACGCGCGCGCGCCGCTGCTCCAGCGACAGATCGGGGTGGTGGATGCTGAGCCCTTCGCCCACGATCTGCTCGACCGTCATCCGGGGCGACAGGGACGAGAACGGGTCCTGGAACACCACCTGCACCCGGCGCCGGACCGCCCGCTGCGCGGCCAGCCCCCGGCACGCCTGCCACGCGGTGCCCGCCACCTGCAGTTCGCCGCCGTGCGGCACCAGCCCGAGCGCTGCCAGCGCCAGGGTGGACTTGCCGGACCCCGATTCGCCGATCACGCCCAGCGTGCGGCCCTTGGCCAGACGGAAATCGGCCCCCTTCACCGCCACAAAACGGCCCTTGCGGAACCAGCCTTTCAGGCCGGGCAGCGGCACCGGGTAGGCCACTTCCAGCCGGTCGGCCTGCAGCAGCACCGGCGCACCGTCAGCCGCCAGCTCGACCACATCGCGCTGCGGCCGGCTGGCCAGCAACATGCGGGTGTAGGCATGGGCCGGGCGGGCAAACACGTCGGCCACACCGCCCTGCTCCACCAGATGCCCGCGCTCCATCACGGCCACCCGGTCGGCAAAGCGGCGCACCAGGTTCAGGTCGTGGGTGATGAGCAGCACCGCCATGCCGTGCTGGCGCTGCAGGTCGGACAGCAGGTCGAGCATCTGGCCACGCAGGCTGACGTCGAGCGCGGTGGTGGGCTCGTCGGCCAGCAGCAGTCGGGGCGCGCTGGCCAGGGCCATGGCGATCATGGCGCGTTGCCGCTGGCCGCCACTGAGTTGGTGCGGATACGCCCCGGCGCGGCGGGCCGGCTCGGGAATGCCGGTGGAAGCCAGCAGCTCCACCGTGCCGGCCTGCGCCTGGGCGGCGGTGAGGCCTTTCTTGAGCTGCAGCACCTCGGCGATCTGCTGGCCCACGGTGTAGAGCGGGTTGAGCGCCGTCATCGGCTCCTGGAAGATGACCGCGACCTCATCGCCGCGCACGCCGCGCAGCTCCCGCTCCGACAAGGCCAGCAGGTCGCGTCCGCCCAGCAGGGCCTGGCCGCGCACCTCGGCGTTCTGCACCAGCCGCAGCAGCGACAAGGCCGAGACCGTCTTGCCCGAGCCCGACTCACCCACCAGCGCCAGTTTCTCGCCGGGTGCAATCTGGAAGTCGATGCCGTGCACCACGGTTCGACCGCCGAACCCGATCTGCAGGCCGCGCACATCCAGCAAAGGCGTCAGGGCGGTGTTCATGCGTCGGCCTTGCGGGGGTCGAGGGCGTCGCGCAACGCGTCGCCCATGAAGGTCAGCAGCAGCAGCGTGATCACCAGCACCGCAAAGGTGGAGAGCGAGATCCACCAGGCGTCGATGTTGTTCTTGCCCTGGCTCAGCAGTTCGCCCAGCGAGGGTGTTCCTGGCGGCACACCCAGGCCCAGGAAGTCGAGCGAGGTCAGCGCCAGGATCGCCGCACTCATGCGGAAGGGCAGGAAGGTCACCACCGGGGTCAGGCTGTTGGGCAGCACATGCCGCCAGATGATCTGGCCGTTGCTCAGGCCCATGGCGCGTGCGGCCCGCACATAGTCGAGCTGGCGGTTGCGCAGGAACTCGGCCCGCACATAGTCCGACAACCCCATCCAGCCGAACAGGCTGAGCAGCACCAGCAGCAGGCCCACGCTGGGTGCGAACACCGCCGAAAAGATGATCAGCAGGTACAGCTCGGGCATGGAGCCCCAGATCTCGATGAAGCGCTGGAAGGCCAGGTCGGTCCGGCCGCCGAAATAACCCTGGATGGCGCCGGTGAGCACACCCAGCAACACGCCGACCACGGTGAGCGCCAGGGCAAACAGCACGCTCACCCGGAAGCCATAGATCAGCTGGGCCAGCAGGTCGCGGCCACGGTCGTCGGTGCCCAGCCAGTTGGCCGCCGAGGGTGGCGAGGGATTGGGCAGCTCGGCAAAGTAATTGATGGTCTTGGGCCCGTAGGGGTTGGGCGCGAACAGGGCCCAGTTGTCGCCCCGGGTGATCTGCTCCCGGATGAAGGGGTCGAGGTAGTCGGCCGGGGTGTCGAAGTCGCCGCCGAACACGGTCTCGGCATGGTCCTGGACGATGGGGAAGTACCACTGCCCGTCAAAGCGGACCACCAGCGGCCGGTCGTTCGACACCAGCTCGGCCGCCAGGCTGAACACCACCAGCACGCAGAAGGCGATCAGGCTCCAGTAGCCCAGCCGATTGCGGCGGAACCGCAGCCAGGCGCGGCGGCCAGGGCTCAGGGCAACGGGGCGGACGGGTGTCGGGTCGGTCATCAGTCGAACTTCACCCGGGGGTCGACCCAGACGTAACAGAGGTCGGAGATCAGCTTGGTCACCAGGCCGATCAGCGTGAACAGGAACAGCGTGCCCAGTACCACCGGGTAATCACGCCGGATCACGCTCTCGTAGCTGAGCAGGCCCAGGCCGTCGAGCGAGAACAGCGTCTCGATCAGCAGCGAGCCGGCGAAGAAGGCGCCGATGAAGGCCGCCGGAAAACCGGTCACGATGGGGATCAGCGCGTTGCGGAAGACATGCTTCCACAGCACCTGACGCTCGCTCAGGCCCTTGGCCCGCGCGGTCATGACGTACTGCTTGCGGATCTCTTCCAGGAAGGCGTTTTTGGTCAGCATGGCGGTGACTGCAAAGCTGCCCAGCACCATGGCGGTCACTGGCAACGTGATGTGCCACAGGTAGTCGACGATGCGCGCACCCCACGACAGCTCCTCCCAGTTCGACGAGGTCAGCCCGCGCAGCGGAAACCACTGCAGCTGCCCGCCGAAGATCACCAGCAGCGCCACCCCCAGCACGAAGCCCGGTATGGCGTACCCCACCAGGATGATGAGCGTGGTGACCAGATCGAACCGGGTGCCGGCCCGCACCGCCTTGGCCACCCCCAGCGGCACCGCCACGCCGTAACTGATCAGGAAGGTCCACAGGCCCAGCGTGATCGACACCGGCAGCTTCTCGATGATGAGGTCGGCCACCGGTTTGTTCTGGAAAAAGCTGGTGCCCAGATCGAACCGGGCGAACTGGCCCAGCATCTGGAAGAAGCGCTCGTGGGCCGGCTTGTCGAAACCGTAGAGCGCCTTGATCTGCTCGATGCGTTTCGGGTCCACACCCTGCGCGCCCCGGTAGACCGCCCCGCCCTCGGCACCGGCCGCCCCGCCGGCGGCCCGGGCCTCGGCCAGGTACTGTTCCACCGGCCCGCCGGGCACGAACTGGATCACCACGAAGGTCAGCAGCAGGACCCCCAGCAGGGTGGGGATCATCAGCAGCAGCCGCTTGACGATGTAGACCCACATGGTCAGCGGCCTCCCTTCGACCACCAGGTGTCGATGGCCCAGACCTCGCCGGAGGCGTACGGCGGCATCTGCTCGGGGCGGGCCAGTCGCCAGGCGTTGTAGGCCATGCGGTGCGTGGTGGCCGACCACTGCGGGATCAGCACATGGCTGTGGCTGACCGCGCGGTCCAGCGCCCGGCAGGCGGCGGTGAAGCTGTTGCGGTCGGCCGCAGCGGTCATGCGCTCGATGATGGCGTCCACCGCCGGGTTGGCCAGCCCGGTGTGGTTGCCCGAGTCTTCGGTGGCGGCGGCCTGGCTGCCGAAGAGGTCGGCGTATTCGGCACCCGGGGTGCTGGTGCCGCCATAGGCCAGCGAGATGATGTCGAAATCGAAGGTGCGCAGCCGCTGCTGGTACAGCGCGAAATCGACCGGGCGGAAGCGCAGCTGCACACCCAGCTTCTCCAGGTTGCGGGTCCAGGGTGCCACCACCCGGGCGCCCACCTCGGCGCTGTCCAGGTACTCCAGCACCAGCGGCTTGCCCTCGGCGTTGCGCAGCACACCGTCCTGCACCGTCCAGCCGGCCTCGCGCAGCAGGGCCTGGGCCCGGCGCAGGTTCTGGCGCAGCGACTGGTCGGCGTCGGTTCGCGGCGGCTGGTACGCCGGGCCGAACACCGCCGCCGGCAGCCGGCTGCGCCACGGCTCCAGCAAGGCCAGTTCGGCCGGCGATGGCAGACCCTGGGCCGAGCAGTCGGTGTTGCCGAACAGGCCCTGCACCCGCTGGTAGGCGCCGTAGAACATCTGGCGGTTCATCCACTCGTAGTCCAGTGCCAGACCCAGTGCCTGCCGGACCCGGATGTCGTTCAGCGGCGCCCGCCGTGTGTTGAGCACATAGCTCTGGAAGCCGGTCGGCAGCCGGTGCTGGAACTCGCCCTTGACCAGCTCGCCGCTGTCAAAACGGCGGCCATTGACGCGGCGTGCCCAGTCGCCGGCCGAGAAGAAGCGCATCAGGTCGAATTCGCCGGCCTTCAGCGCCTCCAGCCGGGCGGTGTTGTCCTTGTAGATCTTGACCGTGATGCGGTCGAAGTTGGCAGTGCCCCGGCGCACCGGCAGGTCTCGCGCCCAGTAGGCTTCATCGCGGAGGTAGGTGATGTCTCGCCCGAAATTCACCGGGCCGATGCGGTAGGGGCCACTGCCGATGGGGATGTCGGTCACCACCTGGTCGAAGGTCTTGCGCTGCCCGGTCTTGGGGTCGACCTGGTTGCCCCACTGGCGGCTGAACACCGGCAGACCACCCACGGTCAGCGGCAGTTCGCGGTTGGGCTTGCGGAATCGGTAGCGCACGGTGCGCTCGTCCAGCACATCCAGACCGGCCACCTCGGCCAGGATGGTCTTGTAGACCGGCGAGGTGTGGGGGCCCATCAGGGTGTCGAAGCTGTGCTTCACGTCGGCGGCCAGCACCGGGTCGCCATTGTGAAAACGCGCCGTGCTGCGCAGCCGGAACGTGACCGACAGGCCGTCCGGCGCGGCCTGCACGTCCTCGGCCAGCAGGCCGTAGCCCGCACCGTTTTCGTCCAGCGCGCCCGACAGCAGGCTGTCGAACATCAGGTTACTCAGGTAGGCCGGCGCACTGCCGCGCAGGGTGAACGGGTTGTACTTGTCGAAGGTGCTGGTGCGCAGGTTGCTCACCAGCCGCAGTTCGCCGCCCTTGGGCGCCTGCGGGTTGACGTAGTCGAAGTGGGTGAAGCCGGCGGGGTATTTCAGCTCGCCCCAGATGGCGTAGCCGTGTGCCGCCCAGACCGGCACCGAGAGCATCAGCCACGCCGGCAGCACCAGGCAGAAGCGGAGGCAGGCGCGGAAAAACGTCATGCGACAATTCTGCTGCAATTTTTCTGGAGATTGAATGATGGGTTTTCTCGCGGGCAAGAAACTGCTGATCACGGGCGTGCTGTCGAACCGCTCGATCGCGTACGGCATTGCCAAGGCCTGCCACCAGCAAGGCGCCGAACTGGCTTTCAGCTATGTCGGCGAACGCTTCAAGGACCGCATCACCGAATTCGCGGCCGACTTCGATTCGAAGCTGGTGTTCGATTGCGACGTAGGTGACGACGCCCAGATCGAGCGCCTGTTCACCGACCTCTCCGCCGTGTGGCCCAGGTTCGACGGTTTCGTGCACAGCATCGGCTTTGCACCGCGCGAAGCGATTGCCGGCGATTTCCTGGAAGGCCTCTCGCGCGAGAGCTTCCGCATCGCCCACGACATCAGCGCCTACAGCTTCCCGGCCATGGCCAAGGCCGCCCTGCCCTACCTGAACGACAAGTCGGCGCTGCTGACCCTGAGTTATCTGGGCTCCCTGCGTGCCGTGCCCAACTACAACACCATGGGTCTGGCCAAGGCCAGCCTGGAAGCCTCGGTGCGGTACCTGGCGGAATCGCTCGGCCCGCGCGGCATGCGGGTCAACGGCATCAGCGCCGGCCCCATCAAGACCCTGGCGGCGAGCGGCATCAAGGACTTCGGCAAGCTGCTCAACGTGGTGGCCAGCGCCTCGCCCATCCGCCGCAACGTGACGATCGAGGACGTGGGCAACGTGGCCGCCTTCCTGCTGTCCGACCTGGCCGGCGGTGTGACCGCCGAGATCACCTATGTGGATGGCGGCTACAGCCAGACCACCGGCCTGAGCAAGGACAACCTGGGCTGAATGCCCCGGTCGTGAAGGCCGCTCAGGCCTTCACGCAGTCCGCGAAGTAGGCTTTCTGGCCGTCTTCGCCCACCACCTCCACCAGGCCGTGGATGTCGGTCTCGAAGCCCGGGCACTGCCGGTTGAACTCGCGTGCGAACTTCAGGTAATCCACGATCTTGCGGTTGAACACCTCGCCCGGGATCAGCAGCGGAATGCCCGGCGGGTACGGCGTGACCAGGCTGGTGGTGATGCGCCCTTCCAGCTGGTCGATCGGCACCCGTTCGGTGGTGCGCTGCGCGATGTGGGCAAACGCGTCCGACGGCTTCATGGCCGGGGTCAGGTCGCTAAGGTACATCTCGGTGGTCAGACGGGCGATGTCGTAACGCGCGTACAGGGCGTGCACGTGCTGGCACAGATCGCGCAGGCCCATCTGCTCGTAGCGCGGGTGCTTCTGGCAGAACTCTGGCAGGATGCGCCACATCGGCTGGTTCCTGGCGTAGTCGTCCTTGAACTGCTGCAGCGCGGTCAGGAGCGTGTTCCAGCGGCCCTTGGTGATGCCGATGGTGAACATGATGAAGAAGCTGTAGAGCCCGGTCTTTTCGACCACCACGCCGTGCTCGGCCAGGAACTTGGTGACGATGGAGGCCGGAATGCCGGTCTCGCCGAAGCTGCCATCCAGCTTGAGGCCGGGGGTGACGATGGTCGCCTTGATCGGGTCCAGCATGTTGAAGCCGGGCGCCATGTCGCCGAAACCGTGCCAGTCCTTTTCGGTGTCGCGACCGTCATCGGCCTTCTGGCGGTTGAGCACCCAGTCGCGTGCCTCGCCCACGCCTTCCTCGGCCAGATGCTCCGGGCCCCAGACCTGGAACCACCAGTCGTCGCTGCCGAACTCGGCCTCGATCTTGCGCATGGCGCGCCGGAAGTCCAGCGCCTCCAGAATGCTCTCCTCCACCAGCGCGCGGCCCCCGGGCGGCTCCATCATGGCGGCGGCCACGTCGCAGCTGGCGATGATGGCGTACTGAGGGCTGGTGCTGGTGTGCATCAGGTAAGCCTCGTTGAACAGGTGCCTGTCCAGCTTGACGTTCTGCGAGTCCTGCACCAGCACATGGCTGGCCTGGCTGATGCCGGCCAGCAGCTTGTGGATGGACTGGGTGGAATACACCACCGACTCCAGGGGACGCGCCCGCTTCTTGCCCATGGCGTGGAAGTTGCCATAGAACGGGTGGAATGCCGCGTGCGGCAGCCAGGCCTCGTCGAAATGCAGGTTGGCCACAAAGCCGTCGAGCATCTGCTTGATGGCTTCGGTGTTGTAGAGCACGCCGTCGTAGGTCGACTGGGTGAGCGTCAGCACCCGGGGCTTGACCGCTTCGGCGTCAACACCCGCCAGCAGCGGGTTGGCGCGGATCTTGGCCTGGATGGATTCGATCTCGAACTCGGCCTGCGGGATCGGGCCGATGATGCCGTAGTGGTTCCGCGTGGGCTTGAGGAACACCGGAATGGCGCCGGTCATGATGATCGAGTGCAGGATGCTCTTGTGGCAGTTGCGGTCCACCACCACCACATCGCCGGGCGCCACCGTGTGATGCCACACCATCTTGTTGCTGGTGCTGGTGCCGTTGGTGACGAAGAAGCAGTGGTCCGCGTTGAAGATGCGGGCCGCATTGCGCTCCGAGGCACCGATGGCGCCGTTGTGGTCCAGCAGCTGACCCAGCTCTTCCACCGCGTTGCACACGTCGGCGCGCAGCATGTTCTCGCCGAAGAACTGGTGGAACATCTGGCCCACCGGCGTCTTCAGGAAGGCCACCCCGCCCGAATGGCCCGGGCAGTGCCAGGAGTAGGAGCCGTCCTCGGCGTAGTCCAGCAGCGCCTTGAAGAACGGCGGCTGGATGCCTTCCAGGTAGCTTTTGGCCTCGCGGATGATGTGGCGGGCCACGAACTCCGGCGTGTCCTCGAACATGTGGATGAAGCCGTGCAGCTCGCGCAGGATGTCGTTGGGCAGGTGCCGGCTGGTCTTGGTCTCGCCGTAGATGTAGATCGGCACCTCGGTGTTCTTGCGGCGCACCTCTTCGATGAAGGTGCGCAGGTTCAGCACCGCCGGGTCCAGCTCGGGGCCCGGGGTGAATTCCTCATCGTCGATGGACAGGATGAAGGCACTGGCGCGGCTCTGCTGCTGCGCAAACTGGCTCAAGTCACCATAGCTGGTGACACCCACCACCTCAAAACCCTCGCTCTCGATGGCCTGGGCCATGGCGCGAATGCCCAGACCCGAGCTGTTTTCGGAACGGAAGTCCTCGTCGATGATGACGATGGGGAAACGGAATTTCATCTCAGGCTCCAGCCAGGCGCGGCACCGCCGCCCAACATGCGGCTCTGCGCGCCGCAAAGAAAAGGCCCGACGACCTCACGCCGTCGGGCAAGGGCCGAAGTGTACGGAAATCATGTGACCGCCCCACGGCCATCCACTGCTTTTGTCGCAGAATCGACCACAGACCGGCCGCAAGCTGCCGGCAAGAAAGGCCTGTTCGATGGCAATGTCGACGATCTGGTGGCTCCTGGCGGGCGGCGCTGTGGCCGCAGAGCTTTTCACCGGGACTTTCTATCTGCTGATGGTGGCCCTGGGCCTGGCCGCCGGTGCACTGGCGGCCCACGGCGGGCTGGGCTTGACCGGGCAGCTGGTTGCCGCAGCCGTGGTGGGCGCCGGCGCGGTGGCCGTCTGGACCGCACTGCGGCGGCGCAACGCCTCCAGCCTGCCCGCCGGGGCGCGCCGCGATGTCAACCTGGACATCGGCGAAGTGGTGCAGGTGGCGGCATGGGAGGCCGATGGGACTGCCCATGTCCAGTACCGTGGCGCCCGCTGGACCGCGATTCCCCGCGCCGGCCTGACACCCGAACCCGGTCCGCACCGCGTCACCGAGCTGGTCGGCAACCGGCTGGTGCTCGACAAGGCCTGAGCCGCTGCCTCTTTCTCAATCACACGGAACACCCCATGGAAATCGCCATCGTCCTGCTCGTCATCGCCGCCGTCTTCATCAAAAGCTCGATCAAGGTCGTGCCCCAGCAGAACGCCTGGGTGGTGGAGCGGCTGGGCAAGTACCACACGGCCCTCACCCCGGGCCTGAACTTCATCGTCCCCTTCATCGACAAGGTGGCCTACCAGCACAGCCTCAAGGAGATTCCGCTGGATGTGCCCAGCCAGATCTGCATCACCCGCGACAACACCCAGCTGCAGGTCGACGGCATCCTGTACTTCCAGGTGACCGATCCGATGCGCGCCAGCTACGGTTCGTCGAACTACATCGTGGCGGTGACCCAGCTGGCACAGACCTCGCTGCGCTCGGTCATCGGCAAGCTCGAACTCGACAAGACCTTCGAGGAGCGCGACATCATCAACGCCCAGGTGGTCCAGGCCATCGATGAAGCCGCGCTGAACTGGGGCGTGAAGGTGCTGCGCTACGAGATCAAGGACCTCACGCCGCCGAAGGAGATCCTGCATGCCATGCAGCAGCAGATCACCGCCGAACGCGAGAAGCGCGCACTGATCGCGGCCTCCGAGGGACGCCGGCAGGAACAGATCAACATCGCCACCGGCGAGCGCGAGGCCTTCATCGCCCGCTCCGAGGGCGAGAAGCAGGCCGCCATCAACAACGCGCAGGGCGAGGCAGCGTCCATCACCGCCGTGGCCGAAGCCACCGCCATGGCGATCGAGCGGGTGGCTGCCGCCATCCGCCAGCCCGGCGGTCAGGACGCGGTGCAGCTGAAGGTCGCCGAGCGGGCAGTGGATGCCTATGCCAAGGTCGCGGCCGACGCCACCACCACACTCATCGTCCCCGGCAACATGACCGAGGTCTCCTCACTCATTGCGTCGGCCATGAAAATGGTCAGCGCGACCCAGACCACCCACCGCTGACCCACCATGGACCACGATGCCCTGAACGTGCTGGGCGAGCCGCTTCAAGCCTGCTCGTTCGACCCGCTGACCGGCTTTTACCGCGACGGCTGCTGCCACACCGGACCCGACGATGTCGGCACCCACGTGATCTGCGCCAGGGTGACGGCCGAATTCCTGGCCTTCTTCCAGGCCGTGGGCAACGACCTCAGCACGCCGCGCCCCGAATGGCGGTTTGCCGGCCTGAAACCGGGCGACCGCTGGTGCCTGTGTGTGCGGCGCTGGAAAGAGGCGCTGACTGCCGGCGTGGCGCCCCCGGTCATCCTGGAAGCCACGCACGCTTCCACACTTCAGTTCGTGGACCTCGACACCCTCAGGCAGCACGCCTGGCGCACCTCCACCGACGGCAGCGCAGCCACCTGAATCAGCGGCGGGCCTCAAAAACAGCCCTTTCGCCCTGCTACAATCGCAGGCTTCGCGGAGAGGTGGATGAGCGGTTTAAGTCGCACGCCTGGAAAGCGTGTGTGGGCTAATCCCCACCGCGGGTTCGAATCCCGCCCTCTCCGCCATCAGTCATGAACCCCTGCAGTTGCAAGACTGCAGGGGTTTTTTGTTCTGCAGACCCAATCAGTGGTTGTGCCCGACGCCAAACGCTGTCACACTCCGCGCACTGTTGCGAATGCTTTCCTCAGCAACAGACAAGTTTGATTCGGGCAGCGGTACCCCCAACACCGCACACCTCCACCGCATCGGCCCGTCCTGGGTCCCCGCCGGTGGTCTGACTTCCTCCCCAGGCGAGCTTCTTTCGACCCTTTCTTCGGGTCGTCCATGGCACGCGCTACCAATTCCGCAGCGCATATTCTGAAAGGCTCACCATGAGCAGCAAACTTTACGTCGGCAACCTGTCTTACTCGGTTCGCGACGAAGACCTCCAGCAACAATTCGCTTCCTTCGGCCAGGTGCAATCCGCCAAGGTCATGATGGAACGCGACACCGGCCGTTCCAAGGGTTTCGGCTTTGTCGAAATGTCCAGCCCGGCCGAAGCCGAAGCAGCCATCCAGGCCATGCACGGCAAGAACATGGGTGGCCGTGACCTGACGGTCAACATCGCCCGCCCGATGGAAGCCCGCGCACCGCGCAGCGGCGGTTTCGGTGGTGGTGGTTACGACGGTGGCAACCGCCGCAGCTATTGAGCCACCGAACCTTTCGGTTCGATGGCCCATGAAAAAGCCGCCCCTCGGGGCGGCTTTTTTGCGTGGGTCGCTTGATCGGGAGATCAGCGGATCACGGCGATGGTGGTGCGGGCACCGGCCTTGTAGGTCATCAGCGTCAGCGCGCCGTTCTTGATGTCGCCCTTCTCATCGAACTCGATGTTGCCGGTGACGCCCTTGTAGTTGGTGGCCTTCAGGGCCGGCAGGTAGACCTTCGGGTCGGCCGAGCCAGCGGTGACCATGGCGTTGGCCATGACCTTCACGGCGTCGTACACGTACGGAGCGTAGACCTGCACGTCGGCGTTGAACTTGGCCTTGAAGTCGGCGCGGAACTTGTCCATGCCGGCCTTCTGCTCGCCCTCGACGCCACCGGCTTCCGCGCAGTAGACCTGCTCGTCGCCCATGCCGTCACCCGACAGCTTCGGCAGCTCGGAGGTGCAGATGCCGTCGCCGCCCATGAACTTGGCGTTGATGCCCAGCTGCTTCATCTGCTTGAGCATCGGGCCGGCCAC
>PNMF01000056.1 GCA_013823485.1 Comamonadaceae bacterium | reverse complement strand
GCCCAGGTGCTGGAGACCTGGAAATCGCCGATGTGGTGGGCCATGAAGCTGGCGCGCGGGCTGAACAGCGTGATGTCGCTGCCGCGCTCCTTCATGAGGCGCAGCTGGTTGGTCTCGATCGACTCGCGCAGCTCGTCGTCGCTGATCTTCAGGTCGGCGGCCCGGGGCATCAGGGCCGGGTCCTGGATGCCGGCAATCTGGGCATTGCGCCAGTTTTCCAGCGCCTTGGGCGCGGTGGTGTAGTGGCCGTGGCAGTCGATGATCATGAAGGTGTCTCCTGGGGAAATCGTTGTCGGGGGTTCAGGCCGGGTCCATGCCGTGGCGGCGCTTGACCGCGGCCGCGGCCTCGGTGTTCATGAAGTCCAACAGGGCCTGGGTCCGGACCCGGGCCTGGGCATCGGGTGGCAGACCGGCGCTGAAGGTGGTGACGATGGCCGCATCGGCCGGCAGCGTGCCGATCAGCGTGATGCCGGGCACGGTCATCATTTCGCTGAGCTGCTGGAAGCCCAGGGCCACCTGCCCTTGCGCCACCAGTGACGCCACCGGCACCCCGGGCGGGGCCTGCACCGTGCGGCGGGCCAGTTCGTCGGCCAGGCCCCAGCGCGCGAACAGCGCCTGCAGCGCCACCCCGCTCGGGCCGGTGGAATAACCGATGGTGGCAGCGGCCTGCACCGCAGCGCGCAGGTCGGCTTCGTTGTCGATGCGCGGCACCGGCGCGCCGGCCGGCACGGCCATGGCCACGGCCGAGCGGACCAGATCGACCCGGCCCGGGGCCAGGTGACCGGCCGCGATCAGCCGGTCGATGGCGTCGCTGGCCAGCACCACGATGTCGAAGTGCTCGCCCCCCGCCACGCGCCGGGCGGCGTCCACACCCCCGACCGATTCGATCTGCACCGGCTGCCCGCTGGCCGCCGTGTAAGCCTCGGTGAGTTCGGCCAGCAGCGCGCGCGTGGCCATGGAGGAGATGCCTCGGAGGATGGTCGGGTTCATGGTGGAGGGGCCTTGCGTCGATTGTGGCCAGCCACCCGTTGTGCGCAAAGCCGAGGGGCCGGCTAGCAGCTAGAACAAAAGCAGATAACTATGATGGCGCCACCATGGACCTCAAGCAGCTCGAATACTTTGTGCGCGTCGCCGAACTCGGCAGCTTCACGCGGGCCGCCATTGCGCTGGATGTGGCGCAGCCGGCGCTCTCGCGCCAGGTGCGGCTGCTGGAGGTGGAGCTGCGGCAGACCCTGCTGGTGCGCAACGGGCGCGGCGCCACACCGACCGACGCCGGCAAGCTGCTGCTCGAACACGGGCGCGGCATCCTGCACCAGGTGGAACGTGCGCGCGAGGAGCTGGGCCGGGTGCGCGGTGCGCTGGCCGGGCGGGTCGCCATCGGCCTGCCGCCCAGCCTGGCCAAGGTGCTGGCCGTGCCGCTGACGCGCGCCTTCCGCCAGCAGCTGCCGCAGGCCAGCCTGTCGATCAGCGAGGCGCTGTCGGTGACCATGCAGGAATGGCTGTTGACCGGCCGGCTGGACATTGCGGTGCTCTACAACGCCCAGCCCCTGCCCGAGCTGGACCTGCACCCGCTGCACGAAGAGACCCTGTGGCTGGTGCAGCCCCGCCCGCCCGGTCTGCCCGAAGACCCGCCCGCCGCGCCGGTGCCGCTGGACGAAGTGGCGCAGATGCCGCTGGTGATTCCGAGCCGCCCGAACGCGGTGCGCATGCTGGTGGAAACCGAGATGGCGGCCATCGGCTGCCGGCCGCAGGTGGCGCTGGAGATCGACGGGGTGCCGGCCATTCTGGAGCTGGTGGCCGACGGTGCCGGCGCCGCCCTGCTCTCGCGCCAGGCGGTGCTGGGTTCGATCCGGCCCTCGGCCTACCGGCTGCGCCCCACGGTGCCGCCGCTGCGCACCCGGCTGAGCCTGGCGATCAGCCAGCAGCGCCCGGCCACATTGACGCAACAGACCACGCTGGAGCTCATCCGCCGCACCATGGCGGAGGTGCTGAGTCCGGGTTGACTCAGGTCCGGGCCGACGGATCGGGGCGTGCGGCCAGCAGGCGGTCGGCGTGGTCGGCCCAGCCGGGTTCGCCGGGCAGATGGGTGAGATCGGCGAACAGCCCGGCCCGGGCCTGGTCGGCCATCCACTGGTGCTTGTCGGCGATGGCGCTGGCCATGAAGGGCTCGAAGCCGGCCTCACGCACCGTCTGAGCCGCCTCGCGCATCTCTTCGGCGCGGCGCTGGCCGTGCCGGGCCACGCGGCTGAAGAAGTAACTGCCCTGGCGCTGCCAGTCGATGCCGGGAAAGGTTTCCTGCAGCGTGGCGATCATGGCGTCTTCCACGCCGTAGTGGCGGGCGGTGGCATAGCTCTCCAGCACCAGCGCCTCCAGGCCCTTGATCATGACGCTGCGGCACATCTTGGTGGCCGACGCCACGCCCAGCCGTTCGCTGGCCACCTGCGCCTGCATGCCCCAGGCCTGCAGCTGCGGCAGCAGCGCGGCAGCGTGCGGCCCGCCCAGCAGCATGGGCACCCGGATGCCGTAGGGCGGCACCGAGGTCATGACGCCGGCCTCCACATAACGCCCGCCCGCTGCCTCGATGGCGGCCGCCGCCTGCTGCTTGGTGCCGGGCGACGCGGAGTTCAGATCGAGGAACAGGGTGCCGGGCGCCAGGTGCTGCGCGGCCTCCTGTGCCACCTGCAGCGCGTTCGAGGCGGTCACCGCCGAGATCAGCAGCGCTGGCGCCAGCACGCAGAGCCCGGCCATGCCGTCGGCCGCCTGCACCCCGGTCGCCGGGGCCTGCGCGGCCACGGCGGGGTCGGTGAACTGGCGGTCCCAGGCCGACACCCGCGACACGCCGGCCGCCATGAGACCGGCCGCAAAGATGCGCCCGACCTCGCCGAATCCGATGATGCCGATGTGTTCCATGTTGCGCCTGCCCTCAGCCCACGAACTGCACCAGCCACAAGGTGATGGCCGGGAAGGCAAGCAGCAGCGTGGTGCGCAACACGTCGCTGGCCAGGAAGGGCAGCACGCCCTTGTAGCTTTCGGCGATCGGCACGTCCTTGGCCATGCCGTTGACCACATACACGTTCAGGCCCACCGGTGGCGCCAGCAAGCCGAAGCCCACCGTCATGAGCACCATCACGCCGAACCAGATGGCCACCGACTCGGCCGGCATGCCGAAGTCCAGGCCCATGACGACCGGGAAGAAG
Organism: Comamonadaceae bacterium; assembly: GCA_013823485.1. Classification (GTDB taxonomy): domain Bacteria; phylum Pseudomonadota; class Gammaproteobacteria; order Burkholderiales; family Burkholderiaceae_C; genus Hydrogenophaga. The sequence goes on along the minus strand of PNMF01000056.1, from coordinate 14,595 downwards.
ATCGGGATGGTCAGCAGGATCATGGACAGCTCGTCCATGACCGCGCCCAGGATCACGTAGAACAGCAGGATGCCGGTCACCACCAGCACCGGCGCCACCTCCCAGCCCTTGATCACCTCGGCCAGCTGGGCCGGCACCTGGGTCAGGGCCAGCGAGGAATTCATGAGGTCGGCCCCGATGAAGATCAGGAAGATCATGGCGCTGCTGGCCGCCGTGGACAGGAAGCACTGGCGGACCTTGGCCCAGGTCAGTTCGCGCTTGAGCAGGGCCGCAATGAAGGTGGCGGCTGCGCCGACACCGGCGCCCTCGGTGGGCGTGAACAGGCCGCCGTAGATGCCGCCGAACACCAGCAGGAACACGGCCGCGATCGGCAGCACGCCCCACAGGGCTTCGGTGGTCATGCGGGGGTGGTCGACGTCGTGCTCGGGCGCGTGGCCGGGCACCAGCCGCACATAGACCGCAATCGCGATCATGTAGCCCAGCATCGCAATGACGCCGGGGATGGTGGCCGCCGCAAACAGCTTGGCGATGTTCTGCTCGGTCAGGATGGCGTAGATCACCAGCGGCACCGAGGGCGGGATCAGGATGCCCAGCGTGCCGCCGGCCGCCAGCGTGCCGGTGGCCAGCCGGCCCGAATAACCGTGCCGCTTCATTTCGGGCAGCGCCACCTGGGTGATGGTGGCCGCCGTGGCGATGGACGAGCCGCAGATGGCGCCGAAGGCCGCGCTGGCCATCACCGCTGCCATGGCCAGACCGCCCTTGAAGCGGGCCATGACCACGCTGGCGAACTGGAACAGCGCCTTGGAGATGCCGCCCTGGGTGGCGAAGTTGCCCATCAGGATGAACAGCGGGATGACCGACAGGTCGTAGCTGGCGAAGCGGGCGTAGGCCAGGCCGTTGAGGTTGTTGAAGAAGGGCGGCAGACCCACCTGGGCGATGTAGCCGAAGCAGCCGGCCACGAACATCGAGATGGCGATCGGCACGCGGATGATCATCAGCGCGAGCATGCAGCCGAAGATCAGGCCGGCCATGGACAGGGAACTCATTGGCCGTGCTCCTGAGCGGTGGCGGAAGAAAAGGTCTGGGCCAGCGCAATGACGGCGGTCAGCGCCAGCGGCGGCACCATGGCGGTGTAGACGATCCACTCGGGGAAGCCGAGCATCATGGTGGTGGTCTGCGAGCTGTGGGCACTGAGCGCGCCGACGCTGGTGCGCCAGGTCAGCAGCCCCATGACGACCGCCAGCACCAGCGAGCCGAAGCGGTCGAGCAGCGCGTTCACGCCGGCCGGCAGGCGGGCGGTGAAGAAGTCCACGATGATGTGTTCGCGCCGCATCTGGCACCAGGGCATGAACAGCGCAATGGCCGCACCGGCGGCCACCGCCGTGAGTTCGTAGTCGCCCACCAGGGTCTGGCCGGTGGTGTTGCGGCCGATCAGGCTCAGGCAGGTCACCAGCGTGATGGCGGTCAGCAGCAGGCCGGCCAGCACGGCGCAGACCTGCGCCAGGAATGAGAGCAGCTTCAAGGGGATCACCCGTTCAAAAAAAAGCCGAGGTCCGGCGCGCGGTGGGCAGGACTTCGGCGTGGCGCGGCGGGAGGGCCGCCGCGCGGTCGCGGCGGTGGCGGATTATCGCTGGTGCTTCTTGATCAGGGCACGTGCTTCGGCAGCCAGCTTGGCGCCGTCGATGCCCTTGCCCTTGACCTCGTTGATCCAGTCGGTTTCCACCACCGAAGCGGTGCGGCGCCAGCGCTGGGTCTCGGCCGCATCCAGGGCCACGATGTTGTTGCCGGCCTTCTCGGCAATGGCCCGACCGGCCTTGTCGCCCTCGTCCATGGCGCGGCCGAAGAAGGCGGCGGTCTCGATGCCCGAGTTGTTGTCGATGACCTTCTTCAGGTCGGCCGGCAGCTTGTCGTAGGCGGCCTTGTTCATGGAGAGCGCGAAGGTCTGGGTGTAGAGGCCCTCGGCACCGGCGAAGGTGGTGTGGTTCTTCACCAGCTCGGTCACCTTGAGCGAAGGCGTCACTTCCCAAGGGATGGTGGTGCCGTCGATGGTGCCCTTGGACAGCGCGTCGGTCACGGCCGGCACCGGCATGCCCACCGGGGTGGCACCGAGCTTGACCAGCATGTTGTTGATGATGCGCGAGCCGCCGCGGATCTTCATGCCGCGCAGGCTCTCCAGGCCGGTCACCGGCTGCTTGGTGTGGAACAGGCCCGGGCCGTGGGTGTGGGCGGCCAGCAGCTTGACGTCCTTGAATTCGTCCATGGCGAACTTCTCGACGTATTCCTGGATGGCGCGCGAAGACTGTTCGGCCGAACCGCTCATGAACGGGAGTTCGAACACCTCGGTCTTGTTGAAACGGTTCGGGGTGTAGCCCAGCACCGTCCAGGTGATGTCGGCCACGCCGTCGCGCGCCTGATCGAACAGCTGGGGCGGGGTGCCGCCGAGCTGCATGGCGTGGAACAGCTGGATCTTGATGCGCCCGCCCGACTCGGCCTCGACCTTCTGGGCCCAGGGCACGATGGCCTTGGCCGGAATGGTGGCCTGCGGCGGCAGGAACTGGTGCAGGCGCAGCGTCACGGTCTGGGCCATGGCGGTGCCGGCGAAGGCCAGACCGGCCACGGCAGCGAGGGCGGCCACGGCCGTGCGACGGGGAATCAGGTTCATGTTTGTCTCCATGGGTGATTGACCCATGGACTGTGCGCCCGTGACGCCGCGCACGCCAGTCCCGGCCCGGTCTTTCAGATATGCCGTTTTGCAATGGATGGGCGCCACCCCCGGGAAAGAAGGCATAGCCGACCCCGGCCCGCCCGGGCGAAGATGCCGCCATGAACGCCCCTGCCCCGCTGGATTTCCATTTCGATTTCATCTCGCCCTACGGCTACTTCGCCTCGCTGCGCATCGAGGAACTGGCAGCACGCCACGGCCGCCAGGTCCGCTGGCACCCAATGCTGCTGGGCGTGTCGGTCATGAAGGTGATGGGCCTCAAGCCGCTGCTGGACACGCCCCTGAAGGGCCCCTACACCGAGCGCGACGTGCTGCGCTACGCCCGCGAACACCGGGTGCCGATGCAGCGCCACCCGGCCGATCCGGTCATGCAGCCGCTGGCCTGCGCCCGCGCCATGGCCTGGACCGCCGCCCACCGGCCGGAACAGGCGGCCGAGGTGGCGCACCGCATCTACCGCGCCTGTTGGGGCCAGGGCCAGGACCTCTCCACCCCCGCCAGCCTGGTGCCGGTGCTGGGCGCCGAACTGGCCGACGCCGCTGCCGGTGACGAGGCCGCCCGCCTGCTGCGCACCGAGGTGGACGACGCGCTCGCGGCCGGCGTGTTCGGTTCGCCCACGGTGCGGGTGGACGGCGAGCCGTTCTGGGGCATCGACAAGTTCGAGCAGATCGACCGCTGGCTGGCCACCGGGGGCTGGTGAGGCCCCGGCCGCTCAACCGAAGCCGATGTCCACCGGCACCGCCACCGCCGCCAGTGCGGCGCGCAGGCGCTCGGCCAGGGCCGCATCGGCGGGGCCGGCCAGGGTGATGCGGGCGCGCTGCACACCGCCCTCCTCCCGGGCCTGCACCGCCACGGCGCGTTCCGGGGCCAGTTCGCGGGCCATGTCGGTCAGCCGCAGCTCGATGGCCTGCAGGCGCAAGGCCGGCTTGAACACCTTGCCGATGGCGGTGAGCGGCAGGGCCGGCACCAGCACCACCCGTTTCGGGCAGGCCGGGCGTTCGTAGACCCGGGGCGCCACCTCGGCCAGCAGGGCATCGGCGGTCAGCGCCGCACCCGGGCGCAGCACCACGAAGGCCGCCGGCACCTCGCCCGCATACGGGTCGGGCTCGGCCACCACCGCGCACTGGGCCACCGCCGGGTGGGCCAGAAACGCGTCTTCCACCAGACCGGGGTCGATGTTGTGCGAGCCCCGGATGATCACGTCCTTGGCCCGGCCGGTGATGTGGATGCGGCCCTCATCGTCCAGATGGCCAAGGTCGCCGGAGATGACCCAGCCGCCCTCGAACAGCCCGGCGTTGCGGCGCGCGTCCAGGTAACCCGGGCTGATGTGCGGCCCCCGCAGCACGATCACGCCGGTGGCGCCCGGCGCACAGCGTTCGTCCAGCACCGCCGTGCCGTCGCGCCAGGGCACCGCCTGCACCTCGGTGAACGGCAGCCGCAGGCCGGCCGAGCCCGGTGTGCGGGGACCGGCCAGCGGCTCGATGCTGACCAGCCCGGCGCATTCGGTCATGCCCAGGATGTTGCGCACCGGCACGCCGGTGGCGGTCTCGAAGCGCTGCGCCAGTTCGGCCGGCAGCGGGGAGCCGCCGGTGAAGGCGGCACGCAACGTCGAGATGTCCGCATCCACCGGCACGTTCAGCAGGCTGGTCAGGACGGTGGGCACGCAGGCCAGATGCGTCACCCCCTCGCGCTCGCAGAAGCGCCAGTAGCGCTGCACGAAGGCAGCGTTGCGCATGCCGCTGAGGGTGGGCAGCACCTGCCGCGCCCCGACCGACAGCATCGACAGGCCATACACGAAGGCGCCGGCCACATGGAACAGCGGGAAGCCGTTGATCTCCACGCTGTGTTCGTCGGCACCGTAGAACAGCGGTGCCCAGCGCGCGGTGTGGGCCTCGTTGGCACCGGTGTGCTGCACCAGCTTGGGCGCGCCGGTGGTGCCACCGGTGTGGAACAGCGCCACCACCCGCTCGGGGTCCAGGTCGGGCTCGAAGGCCAGGGTGTCGGGCTGGGCCTGCATCAGCAGGTGCAGGTCCAGCGCACCGGGGGCGGGGGTGCCGGCATCGATGGCCACCCGGGCCAGCTTCAGCCCCTCGCAGGCGCGCTCCACCGCCGCCCACACGGCCAGCTCCGGGTGCGGGCCCAGGGCCACCACCACCCGGGCGCCGCTGGCCTGGAGCAGCGCCGCAATGTGGTCCGCCTGCAGCAGGGTGTTGATGGGGCAGACCCGCCCCGCCAGCTGCGCGCCCCACAGCACCGCATGGGCCTGCGGCATGTTGGGCGCCAGCAGGGCCACGGCGTCGTCCGGCCCGACGCCCAGCGCGCGCAGCGCATTGGCCGCGCGGTGGATGTCGGCCAGCAGCTGCCGGTAACTGACCTGCTGCGGCGGGGTGGACAGCTCGGCATCGGGCAGCCAGCTCAAAGCCACGCGCTGCGGCCAGCGGGCTGCGGCATCGCGGATCAGGCCGTAGGGCGTGGTGGCGGCCGGGGCCGGATGCTGTTCCAGCGCCTGGATGTCGGCGATCGAGGCGAACGCGTTCATGGGTGTCTCCGATCAGGGAAAACCCGGTGAACAAAACGTCCCGGGCCGATTGATTTGGTTATTTTTTATAACCACAATGCCAGCCACACACAAGCCGGCAAAACCCGGCTTCCCCCCTTCACATCCCCGGATCGAGCCCCGACATGACCCCGAACTTCCCCGACCTGTCCTTCGAATTGCGCGGAGATCAGCAGCAGATCGCGCTGGTCACGCTGAATCGCCCGACCAAGCGCAACGCCCTGAACGACGGGCTGGTGATGGCCCTGCGCGACACCTTCCAGAACCTGCCGGCCAGCGTGCGGGCCGCCGTGGTCACCGGGGCCGGTGAGCACTTCTGCGCCGGGCTCGACCTGTCCGAACTGAAGGAACGCGACGCCAGCGCCGGCCTGCAGCACTCGCGCCTGTGGCATGCCGCGCTGGACGAGGTGGAGCGCGGCCGCGTGCCGGTGGTGGCCGCCCTGCACGGCGCGGTGGTGGGCGGCGGGCTGGAGCTGGCCAGCAGCTGCCATGTGCGCGTGGCCGACGCCAGCACCTTCTACGCCTTGCCCGAAGGCACGCGCGGCATCTTCGTGGGCGGCGGCGGCTCGGTGCGCATTCCGCGCCTGATCGGGGCCGCCCGCATGACCGACATGATGCTGACCGGCCGCGTCTACAACGCCGAAGACGGCGAACGCGTCGGCCTGTCGCAGTACCTGGTGCCGCAGGGCACGGCGCTGGACAAGGCGCTGGAACTGGCCACCCGCATCGCCTCCAATGCGCCGCTGACCAACTATGCGCTGATGCACGCCCTGCCCCGCATCGCCGAGCAGCCGGCCGACCACGGCTTCTTCACCGAGGCGCTGATGTCGGCCATCGTGCAGGACGCGCCCGAGGCCAAGGCCCGTGTGCGCGACTTCCTGGAAGGCCGGGGCGCCAAGGTGAAGAAGGGCTGAGCGATGACGACCGCACTGCCCCGCTACCGCGCACTGACCTTCGGCGTGACGCGCGGCCTGCGCCGCGACGCACCGGACGGCACCACCTACCTGCAGGCCGAACAGCCGCTGGCCCCCCATGCCCACCGCCTGACCGACCGCCTGGTGCACTGGGCCACGGTGGCGCCGCAGCGCAGCTTCATGGCGCGGCGCGAACGCCTGGCCGATGGCCGCACCGGTGACTGGCAGCACCTGAGCTATGCCGACGCACTGGACGCTGCGCGCCGCATCGGCCAGGCCCTGCTGGACCGGGGCCTGAACGCCGAGCGGCCGGTGCTGATCGTCAGCGAGAACGACCTTGAACACGCCCAGCTCGCGCTGGGCTGCCTGTACGCCGGCATACCCTGGGCGCCGGCCTCGCCGGCCTATTCGCTGGTCAGCCAGGACTTCGAGAAGCTGCGCCACATCGTGCGCACCCTGACCCCCGGGCTGGTGTTCGCCAGCGACGCCGCGCGCTATGAACGCGCGCTGCTGGCCACGGTGGAGGATGACGTGGAGATCGTCACCACCACCGGCACGGTACCGGGCCGCGCCACCACTTCGTTTGCGGCCCTGCGCGCCACCGCCGCCACGCCCGCCGTGGATGCCGCCATGCAGGCCACCGGCCCGGACACCATCGCCAAGTTCCTGTTCACGTCGGGCTCGACCAAGCTGCCCAAGGGCGTGATCAACACCCACCGCATGTGGTGCGCCAACCAGCAGCAGATCGTGGCCAGCATCCCGGCGCTGGCCGACCCGGACCAGCCCCCGGTGCTGGTCGACTGGCTGCCCTGGAACCACACCTTCGGCGGCAACCACAACGTGGGCCTGACGCTGCACAACGGCGGCACGCTCTTCATCGACGACGGCAAGCCCACGCCGGCCCTCATGGCCGAGACGCTGCGCAACCTGCGCGAGATCGCGCCCACCGTCTACTTCAATGTGCCCACCGGCTTCGAGGCGATCGCCAACGCCATGAAGACCGACGCCGGGCTGCGCCGCAACCTGCTGAGCCGGGTGCGCCTGTTCTTCTATGCCGGCGCCGCCCTGGCCCAGCCGGTGTGGGACACGCTGCACCAGGTGCAGGAGGCCGAGCTGGGTGAACGCATCGTCATGGGCACCGGGCTGGGCATGACCGAATCCGGACCGTTCGGCCTGTACATCACCAGCCCCGAGGTGCGCTCCGGCGACCTGGGCCTGCCCGCGCCCGGGCTGGAGCTCAAGCTGGTGCCGGTGCAGGGCAAGACCGAGGTGCGCTACCGCGGCCCCAACATCACGCCCGGCTACTGGCGCAACCCCGAGGCCACCGCCGAATCGTTCGACGAGGAAGGCTTTTTCTGCACCGGCGACGCGGTCACCTGGATCGACCCGGCCAACCACCACCGGGGCCTGCGCTTTGACGGCCGCATTGCCGAGGACTTCAAGCTGGCCACCGGCACCTTCGTCAGCGTGGGGCCGCTGCGCGGCCGGATCATTGCGGCCGGGGCACCGTTCGTGCAGGACGCGGTCATCACCGGCCTGAACCGCAACGAGGTCGGCGCCATGCTGTTCCCCACCGCCGCCGTGCGCGGCCTGGCCGGCCTGCCGGCCGACGCACCGCTGGCCGAGGTGCTGGCCCACCCGGCGGTGCTGGCGCATTTCCAGCAGGTGCTGAACGACCTGGCCGCCCAGGCCACCGGCAGCGCCAACCGGGTGGCCCGGCTCGTCCTGCTGGCCGAGCCACCCTCCATCGACCGGGGCGAGGTCACCGACAAAGGCTCCATCAACCAGCGCGCGGTGCTGCAGCACCGGGCCGCGCTGGTGGAGGCCCTGCACGACGGCAGCGCCCCGAACCTGCTCCAGCCCCGCTGACATCCCTTCCTTCAGGAGACACACCATGCAGATTTCAGGACACGCCGCCCTCGTCACCGGCGGCGGCTCCGGCCTCGGCGAGGCCACCGCACGCGAGCTGGCCCGCCTGGGCGCCAAGGTGGCGGTGCTCGACGTGAATGCCGACAACGCCCGCCGCGTGGCCGCCGACATCGGCGGTCTGGGGCTGGCCTGCGACATCACCGACACCGCCAGCCTGCAGGCCGCCCTCGATACCGCCAGCGCGGCCCACGGCCCGGCCCGCATCCTCATGAACATCGCCGGCATCGGCACCGCCAAGCGTGTGGTGCAGAAGGACGGCAGCGCGGCACCGCTGGAGGACTTCAGCCGGGTCATCAGCGTCAACCTGATCGGCAGCTACAACGCAGCCCGCCTGTTCGCCGCCGCCTGCGCGAAGCTGGAGCCGCTGGCCGACGGCGAACGCGGCGTGATGCTGTTCACCGCCAGCGTGGCCGCGTTCGACGGCCAGGTCGGCCAGCAGGCCTACAGCGCCTCCAAGGGCGGGCTGGTCGGCATGACCCTGCCCATGGCGCGCGACCTGGCGCAGCACGGCATCCGGGTGTGCACCATCGCGCCCGGGCTGTTCTCCACCCCGCTGATGCGCAGCCTGCCCGAGCCGGTGCAGCAGTCGCTGGCGGCCAGCATCCCGTTCCCGCCGCGCCTGGGCCACCCGGAAGAGTTCGCCTCGCTGGCCGCGCACATCGTCACCAACACCCACCTCAATGGCGAGGTGATCCGCCTGGATGGCGCGCTGCGCATGGCCCCGCGCTGAGCCGGCAGAAAGAACCCCATGAGCAAGACCGTGATCTTCGAGGTGGAGGTGATGTTCGGCGACTGCGACCCGGCCGGCATCGTCTTCTTCCCCAACTTCAGCAAGTGGATGGACGCTTCCTCGCTGAACTTCTTCGTGCAGTGCGGCGTGCCGCCGTGGCGCGAGCTGGTCAAGACCACCGGCATCATCGGCACGCCGCTGCTGGAGATCCACACCCGCTTCCTCAAGCCCGCCACCTACGGCGAGCGGCTGCAGATCCACACCCGGGTGAGCGAATGGCGCTCCAAGGTGTTCATCCACGAACACAAAGTGATGCGCGGCGACACCCTGCTGTGCGAGGGCACCGAGACCCGCGCGTTCTGCGAGCGCGACCCGGCCAACCCGGACCGCATCCGCGCCGTGCCGGTGCCGCAGGACATCGTCGAACGCTGTTCATGAGCGGCTGCGGCAACCAGGGCCCCACCGATCCCGGGGGCGTGGACACCGGCATCCTGGAGTCGCTGCTGGGCTACCACGCCCGGCGGGCGTCGCTGGCCATCGTCGGCCGCTTCATGGAGCACATGGCGCCGCACGGGCTGCGGCCGGTGGACTTTTCGGTGCTCACCCTGATCGCGCAGAACCCCGGCATCACCTCGCGGCAGATCTGCGCTGCCCTGGCCATCCAGCCACCCAACCTGGTGGGGCTGGTGGGCGGCCTGCAGCAGCGCGGGCTGATCGAACGCCGGCCGCATCCGAACGACCGCCGCGCCGTCGGCCTGCACCTCACGCCCGACGGCCAGCGCTTGCACGGCGCCGCCTGCGCCACCGCCAGCGCCGCCGAAGCCCAAGCCGCCACCGCCCTCACCGCCCGCGAACAGGCCACGCTGGTGCGGTTGTTGCGCAAGCTCTACAGCGACGTCTGAGCCCCGGCCCGCCACGTATAGTGGCAGCCAGCCAACGCCCCCACGAGGACACGCATGAGCAAGGACCCAGAGGCCGTCAGCCAGTTGTTCGACCTGCTGGAATGCCGCTATGCCCTGCGGGTGCTGTGGGCGCTGGCCGACGGCCATGCCCAGACCTTCCGCCTGCTGCAGGACAGCGTGGGCGGCATCACCCCCAACACGCTGAACACGCGCCTGAAAGAGCTGCGCGCCGCCGGCCTGATCGAGCACGACGGCCAGGGCTATCGGCTCACGCCCCCCGGGGCCGACCTCGCACGACGGGTCGGCGAGGTGCGGCAGTTTGCCGCCCGCTGGAACCCGGTCAGACCGGGCTGTCCACCACCCGCTGGCGCTGCTGCCCCAGACCCCGCCCGCCCAGACTGACCACATCGCCCGCCTTCAGGTAGAGCGGCGGCTTGTGGCCCATGCCCACGCCCGGCGGGGTGCCGGTGGGGATCAGGTCGCCCGGCTGCAGGGCCATGAAGCGGCTGAGGTAGCTCACGATGTGGGCCACGCCGAAGATCATGGTGCGGGTGTTGCCGGTCTGGCGCCGCTGGCCATTGACGTCCAGCCACAGGTCCACGTCCTGCGGGTCGCCCAGCTCGTCTGGCGTGACCAGCCAGGGGCCGATCGGGCAGTGGGTGGGGTAGCTCTTGCCCTTGACCCACTGGCCCTCGTATTCCATCTGCCAGGCGCGCTCGGACACATCGTTGACCAGGCAGAAGCCGGCGACATGGCTCAGCGCCTGCGCCTCGCTGACCTGGAAGGTCGGCCGGCCGATGACGATGCCCAGCTCCACCTCCCAGTCCATCTTCTGCGAGCCCGGCGGCAGCCAGATGTCGTCGTCCGGGCCGCTGATGGCGCTGTTGTGCTTGTTGAAGACGATCGGCTGGCCCGGGGCCTTCAGGCCGGCCTCGGCGGCGTGGTCGGCGTAATTCAGGCCGATGGCCACGATGTTGCCGACCCGGCCCACGCAGGGCCCGATGCGGGTGCCGGCCGCCACCACCGGCAGGGAGGCCGGGTCCAGCGCGGCCAGGCGGGCCATAGAATCGGGGCCCAGCGCGGCCGGATCGATGTCGGCCACCTGGCCGGTGAGGTCGCGCAGAACGCCGGCGGCGTCGATCAGACCAGGCTTTTCGGCGCCCGCAGGCCCGTGGCGAAACAGCTTCATGTGAGGTGTCCGGGGGGTGAAAAACCCCGGATTCTCGACGCCGGGCCCGGCCAGCGCTGTCACGTCCGGTGCCACCCCCTTGAAACCCGCCGGGATGACCCCAACTCGTTGCGGTCGCGCTTCAGCGCAGCCCACCCCAACCGTTTTCGACCATGAGCCAGCCCTCTTCCCCCGACACCTCCCGCCAGGACCCGATGCCGCCCGAAGAAGCCGAAGCCGCCGCAGCCGCCAACGAACAGGACGCGCTGGCTGCCCTGCAGAACGAGCTGGCCGCCCTCAAGGCGCAGAACGCCGAACTGGCCGAGCAGGTGCTGCGCGCCCGCGCCGATGCCGAAAACACCCGCCGCCGCGCCGAGGACGACATGTCCAAGGCCCGCAAGTTCGCGGTGGAGTCGTTTGCTGAGGGCCTGCTGCCGGTGGCCGACAGCCTGGAGGCCGGCCTGGCCATTCAGGAAGCCACCCGCGAGCAGCTGCGCGAAGGCTCGCAGGCCACGCTCAAGCAGCTCACCAGCGCCCTGGAGCGCCACAAGGTGGTGCAGATCGCGCCGGCCGCCGGCACCCGCTTCGACCCGCACCAGCACCAGGCCATCAGCATGGTGCCGGCCGACCAGGAAGCCAACACCGTGGTGAGCGTGCTGCAGAAGGGCTACCTGATCGCCGACCGGGTGCTGCGCCCGGCGCTGGTCACCGTGGCGGCGCCCCGATAAGCCGCACCACCGTCAGGGGCTCTTGAAAAGTCCACCGGTTATCCACATCTTCCCCACATCGTTTTTCACACCATTTTTCCATTTCACGGAGTCACAACATGGGACGCATCATCGGCATCGACCTCGGCACCACCAACTCGTGCGTGGCCTTCATGGACGGCAACACCACCAAGGTGATCGAGAACTCGGAAGGCGCACGCACCACCCCGTCCATCGTGGCCTACCAGGAAGACGGTGAAGTGCTGGTGGGCGCATCGGCCAAGCGCCAGGCCGTGACCAACCCCAAGAACACGCTGTACGCCATCAAGCGCCTGATCGGCCGCAAGTTCGCCGAGAAGGAAGTCCAGAAGGACATCGACCTCATGCCCTACTCCATCGTGGCCGCCGACAACGGCGACGCCTGGGTGGAGGTGCGCGGCAAGAAGATCTCGGCCCAGCAGGTGTCGGCCGACATCCTGCGCAAGATGAAGAAGACCGCCGAAGACTACCTGGGCGAGGCCGTGACCGAGGCCGTCATCACCGTGCCGGCCTACTTCAACGACGCGCAGCGCCAGGCCACCAAGGACGCCGGCCGCATCGCCGGCCTGGAGGTCAAGCGCATCATCAACGAGCCCACCGCAGCGGCCCTGGCCTTCGGCCTGGACAAGACCGAAAAGGGCGACCGCAAGATCGCGGTGTACGACCTGGGCGGCGGCACCTTCGACGTCTCCATCATCGAGATCGCCGACGTCGACGGCGAGAAGCAGTTCGAGGTGCTGTCCACCAACGGCGACACCTTCCTGGGCGGCGAAGACTTCGACCAGCGCATCATCGATTTTATCATCGGCGAGTTCAAGAAGGAGCAAGGCGTCGACCTGTCCAAGGACGTGCTGGCCCTGCAGCGCCTGAAGGAAGCCGCCGAGAAGGCCAAGATCGAGCTCTCCAGCTCGGCCGCCACCGACATCAACCTGCCCTACATCACGGCCGATGCCTCGGGCCCCAAGCACCTCAACATCAAGCTGACCCGCGCCAAGCTCGAAGCCCTGGTGGAAGAGCTGATCGAGCGCACCATCGCCCCGTGCCGCACCGCCATCAAGGATGCCGGCGTGAGCGTGGGCGACATCCACGACGTGATCCTGGTCGGCGGCATGACCCGCATGCCCAAGGTGCAGGAGAAGGTCAAGGAGTTCTTCGGCAAGGACCCGCGCAAGGACGTCAACCCCGACGAGGCCGTGGCCGTGGGTGCCGCCATCCAGGGCCAGGTGCTCTCCGGTGACCGCAAGGACGTGCTGCTGCTCGACGTGACCCCGCTGTCGCTGGGCATCGAGACCATGGGCGGCGTCATGACCAAGATGATCGCCAAGAACACCACCATCCCGACCAAGTTCAGCCAGGTGTTCTCCACCGCCGACGACAACCAGCCGGCCGTGACCATCAAGGTGTTCCAGGGCGAGCGCGAGATCGCAGCCGGCAACAAGCTGCTGGGCGAGTTCAACCTCGAAGGCATCCCGGCCGCACCGCGCGGCATGCCGCAGATCGAGGTGACCTTCGACATCGATGCCAACGGCATCCTGCACGTGGGCGCCAAGGACAAGGGCACCGGCAAGGAAAACAAGATCACCATCAAGGCCAACTCGGGTCTGTCGGAAGACGAGATCCAGCAGATGGTCAAGGACGCCGAGCTCAACGCCGCCGACGACAAGAAGAAGGTCGAGCTGGTGCAGGCCCGCAACCAGGCCGAAGCCATGGTGCACAGCGTGAAGAAGTCGCTGGGCGAGCACGGCGACAAGCTGGAAGCGGCTGAAAAGACCGCCATCGAGGACGCCATCAAGGCCGTCGAGGAAGCCGCCCAGGGCGAGGACAAGGCCGACATCGAGGCCAAGACCACCGCCCTCATGACCACCAGCCAGAAACTGGGCGAGAAGGTCTACGCCGCCCAGCAGGCCGAGCAGCAGGCTGCCGCCGGTGCGGCCGGCGCCACCGGCAGCGAGCAGGCGTCGTCCTCCCGCCCGGCCGACGACGACGTGGTCGACGCCGAAATCAAGGAAGTCAAGAAGAGCTGATCGCCCGGCTCCCCGCACCGCCGCGCCCGGGCAACCGGTCGCGGCGTTCGTCTTGAAACACCCCCCGCCCAAGACCGCCCACCACCATGTCCAAACGCGACTTTTACGAAGTGCTCGGTGTTCCCAAGAACGCCTCCGACGACGAGATCAAGAAGGCCTATCGCAAGCTCGCGATGAAGTTCCACCCGGACCGCAACCAGGGTGAGGCCGCCAAGAGCGCCGAAGAGAAGTTCAAGGAGGCCAAGGAGGCCTACGAGATGCTGTCGGACCCGCAGAAGAAGGCGGCCTACGACCAGTACGGGCACGCGGGCGTGGACCCCAACATGCGCGGCGGCCCGGGCGCCGAGGGCTTTGGCGGGTTCGGCGAATCGTTCGGGGACATCTTCGGCGACATCTTCGGTGGCGCGCGCGGGCGCGGCGGGAGGCAGGTCTACCGGGGCGCCGACCTGTCGTATGCCATGGAAATCTCCCTTGAGGAGGCCGCCAGCGGCAAGGACACCCAGATCCGCATCCCCAGCTGGGACGACTGCGACACCTGCAACGGCACCGGCGCCAAACCCGGCACCAGCGCCAAGACCTGCGGCACCTGCCACGGCCAGGGCGCGGTGCAGATGCGCCAGGGCTTCTTCAGCGTGCAGCAGACCTGCCCCACCTGCCAGGGCAAGGGCAAGGTCATTCCCGAGCCGTGCACCGCCTGCAACGGCCACGGCAAGATCAAGCGCCAGAAGACGCTGGAGATCAAGATCCCGGCCGGCATCGACGACGGTCAGCGCATCCGCTCCACCGGCAACGGCGAGCCGGGCCAGAACGGTGGCCCGGCCGGCGACCTCTACATCGAGATCCGCCTGCGGAAGCACGACATCTTCGAGCGCGACGGCGACGACCTGCACTGCCAGGTACCGGTC
>PNMF01000055.1 GCA_013823485.1 Comamonadaceae bacterium | reverse complement strand
GGTGCGGTAGAAGCAGTTCACCGGGCAGACGGCCATGCAGGGTGCGTCGCTGCAGTGCATGCAGGCCACCGAGATGGACTTCTCGCCGGGGACGCCGTCGTTCAGGGTGATGACCCGGCGGCGGTTCACGCCCCAGGGCACTTCGTGCTCGTTCTTGCAGGCGGTGACGCAGCCGTTGCACTCGATGCAGCGCTCGGCGTCACAGATGAATTTCATTCGTGCCATGTTGTTCTCCTGTTGCAGTGGGCCGGCCGCTTACGCGCGCTCCACATTGCAGATCGTGGTCTTGGTTTCCTGCATCATCGTCACGATGTCGTAGCCGTAGGTGGTGGCCGTGTTGACGGCTTCGCCGCGCACCACGGGGAAGGCGCCGTCCGGGTAGTAGGGCTTCATGTCCTCACCCTGCCAGCGACCCGAGAAGTGGAACGGCAGGAACACGGTGTCGGCGCCGACCCGCTCGGTCACCAGGGCCTGCACATTGATGCGGGCACCGGTCGGGGTGGTCACCCACACGCGCTCGCCGTTGCGGATGCCGCGGGCGGTGGCTGCTGCCGGGTTGATCTCGACGAACATCTCCTGCTGCAGCTCGGCCAGCCACGGGTTGGAGCGGGTCTCCTCGCCACCACCCTCGTACTCGACCAGGCGACCCGAGGTCATGATCAGCGGGAATTTCTCGTGCATCTTCTCCTCGACGTTCTTCGCCTGCAGCGACTTGTAGAGGATGGGCAGGCGCCAGCGGGTCTTCTGGTCGTCGTGGCTGGGGTACTTGGCGATCAGGTCCGGGCGGGTGCCGTAGACCGGCTCGCGGTGCTGCGGAATCGCATCCGGGAAGTTCCACACCACGGCACGGGCCTTGGCGTTGCCGAACGGGTGGCAGCCGTGTTTCATGGCCACACGGATGATCGCGCCGGTCGGGTCGGTCTTCCAGTTCTTGCCCTCGGCCGCCTTCTGCTCGGCTTCCGACAGGTCAGCCCACCAGCCCAGCTTCTTCAGCAGGACGTGGTCGAACTCCGGGTAGCCGGTGGTGATCTCGGCACCCACCGAGTGCGAGCCGTCCTCGGCCAGCAGGCTGGCGCCGTTGCGCTCCACACCGAAGTTGGCGCGGAAGTTGCCGCCGCCTTCCATGACGTGCTTGGAGGTGTCGTACAGGTTGGGCGAGCCGGGGTGCTTGAGTTCCGGGGTGCCGTAGCAGGGCCAGGGCAGACCGAAGTAGTCACCGGACATGTCGTAGCCGGTCTCCTTGTCGACCACCTTGCCCTTGGCCTTGAGGGTCTTGACGTCGAAGGCGCCCATGTTGCGCATGTGGGCCTTCAGACGCTCCGGGCTCTGGCCGGTGTAGCCGATGGTCCAGACCGACTTGTTGATCTCGCGGAGGATGTCTTCCACCTCCGGCTCGTCCATGCCGCCCTTGCCCTTGACCAGCTTGGTGTTCTTCACCAGTTCCTGGTCGAAGCCGAGCTTCTGGGCCAGCTGGTACATGATCATGTGGTCGGTGCGGCTCTCCCACAGGGGCTCGATCACCTGCTCGCGCCACTGGATGGAGCGGTTGGAGGCGGTGCACGAGCCGCTGGTCTCGAACTGGGTGGCTGCTGGCAGCAGGTACACCTCGCGGTTCGGGTTCAGGTCTTCGGCCTTGCCGGGCATGGCGGCCATGGAGGCGGTGGCCGACGGGTACGGATCGATCACGACCAGCAGGTCGAGCTTGTCCATGGCGCGCTTCATCTCCAGACCGCGGGTCTGGGAGTTGGGCGCATGGCCCCAGAAGAACACGCCGCGCAGGTTCGGGCCCTGGTCGATCAGCTCATTGTTTTCCAGCACGCCGTCGATCCAGCGGGAGACGGTGATGCCAGGCTTCTCCATCGTGCCTTCGGCGTACTGCTTCTTGATCCACTCATAGTCAACGCCCCAGGTGGCAGCGAAGTGCTTCCACGAGCCAGCGGCCAGGCCGTAGTAGCCGGGGAGCGAATCCGGGTTCGGGCCGACGTCGGTCGCGCCCTGCACGTTGTCGTGACCACGGAAGATGTTGGTGCCGCCACCGGCCTTGCCGATGTTGCCCAGCGCCAGCTGCAGGATGCAGGAGGCGCGCACGATGGCGTTGCCGATGGTGTGCTGGGTCTGGCCCATGCACCACACGATGGTGCCCGGGTTGTTCTCGTGCATCATCTTCGCGACTTTGAAGACCTGCTCTTCCTTCACGCCGCAGGCCTCTTCCACCGCTGCCGGGGTCCACTTGGCCATGACGTCTTTCTTGACGTCTTCCATGCCGTAGACACGGTCGTTGATGTACTGCTTGTCTTCCCAGCCGTTCTTGAAGATGTGATACAGCACACCGAACAGGAACGGGATGTCGGTGCCCGAGCGGATGCGCACGAACTCGTCGGCCTTGGCGGCGGTGCGGGTGAATCGCGGATCGACCACGATCATCTTGCAGCCGTTCTCCTTGGCATGCAGCATGTGCAGCATCGACACCGGGTGGGCTTCAGCCGCGTTGGAGCCGATGTAGAGCGCCACCTTGGCGTTCTGCATGTCGTTGTAGGAGTTGGTCATGGCACCGTAACCCCAGGTGTTGGCAACGCCAGCCACCGTGGTGGAGTGGCAGATGCGGGCCTGGTGGTCGCAGTTGTTGGTGCCCCAGAAGCTGACGAACTTGCGCAGCAGGTAGGCCTGCTCGTTGTTGTGCTTGGACGAGCCGATGAAGTAGACCGAGTCCGGGCCGCTGGCTTCGCGCAGGGCCTTCATCTTGGCGACGATGCCGTTGTAGGCCTCGTCCCAGCTGATGCGCTGGTACTTGCCGTTGACCAGCTTCATGGGGTAGCGCAGGCGGTACTCGCCGTGGCCGTGCTCACGCAGGGCAGCGCCCTTGGCGCAGTGGGCGCCAAGGTTGATCGGCGAATCGAACACGGCTTCCTGGCGGACCCACACGCCGTTCTCGACGATGGCGTCGGTGGCGCAGCCGACCGAGCAGTGGGTGCAGACGGTGCGGCGCACCTCGATCTTGCCGGTGCCGTCGATCGACTTGCCGCCGGCGGCGTGCGACTTCTTCACCAGGGTCAGCTGGGTGGCGGCGAGGCCCACACCCACGCCCAGGCCCGAGCGGCGCAGGAAGGCGCGGCGGTCCATGGTGGGCAGGGCGGACGACAGACCGCGCTTGAGGTTGTGCACAAAGGTGGAATGCACGTGGGAAACGTGACCACCCGCAGAGGAATTCTTTTTGGTCAGCAGCATTTTCATGCCTCCTGATGGGCTGTCATGGCGGCGGCCGAAGCGGCGTTCATGTCAGCGGATGCGGTTCGTGGGGACGGAAAAAACGGGGGACCTGCCGGCGCGACCGGTCAGATGCGGGTGGTCTGGTAGTACTGCTTGACGTGGGCCGTCAGGCTGTAGCCGCCGCCCTTGGTGGGTGCGGGCTTGGCTTCGGCGGCAGGCGCGGCCTCTTCGGTCACGCGGGGCAGCACGGTGGCTGCGGCGGCCAGGGCTCCGACGGTGGTGGCGCCGGCGAACAGGGTGCGGCGGCTCAGGCGGGAGGTGCCTTCACCGTCGGGGCGGGGGGACTTGGTCATGCATGTCTCCAGGTTGAACTCGAGCACCCGCCATCAACATGCGGGTGCCGTGCATAGGGCGGGAATCTACCGCCCGCACGAACGGCGCGCAACCGAACTGTCCCGTATCGGGACGGTGTCCCGCGCGTGACCTGCCCCGCCAGCCACCATGCCCCGACAGCCCCCGCCATCCGGGTCCCGCGCATAGCCAGAATCGTGCCAGGAAGCCCTGGCTGCGCCACCGAACGAAGGTGTAAGGCCAGCGTTCACACTTTGCGCTGTCAACCCCCGATCGACGACTCCCGGGCCAGAGGAAAGATGACAGACTGTCACATTCAATGCGACAACTTGTCGCACCGTCATTGCCCGGCATGGGCCCGCGCCAGCGTCGGATTTGCGCCAATTCCCGAGCAATTTTGTGGGTCTCGTTCGTAGAATCGCGCCCCGTGAACCCCTCCCCCCTGCCCCACCCGCACGACCGACAGCTCGAAGGTTGGCCCGACTGGTCGATCCTCGTGGTGGACGACGAGCCGGGCATGCTGAGCTTTCTGGTCAAGACACTGGCGCCGCGCTGCCACTTCGTGATGAATGCCAGCACCGCCGAAGATGGCGCCCAGTGGCTGCGCGGCCACCATGTCGACCTGATCATTCTGGACATCTCGCTGCCCGGCAAGAACGGCGTCACCTGGCTCAAGGAGCTGCGGGAACACGGCTACACCGGGGAGGTGATCCTGATCACCGCCTTCGCCGATCTGGACACCGCCATCGAGGCGCTGCGGGCAGGCGCGTCCGATTTCATCCTCAAGCCGTTCCGGGTGCCGCAGATCCTGAATGCGGTGAAGCAGTGCCACGAGCGCGCCAAGCTCAAGCGCGAGAACTTCGTGCTGCGCCGGGCCGTGGCCCACAGCCCGGGGCAGGGCCCGGGACTGATCGGCGGGTCGGACCGCATGCAGCGGCTGCGCGCCTGGATCGACCGGGTGGCGGTGGTGGACAGCACCGTGCTGCTGCAGGGCGAGTCCGGCACCGGCAAGGAACTGGTGGCGCGCGAGCTGCACGACCGTAGCGCCCGGGCCGGCGGGCCGTTCGTGCCGGTGAACTGCGCCAGCGTGTCGCCCGACCTGATCGAGAGCGAGCTGTTCGGCCATGCCAAAGGGGCCTTCACCGGCGCGGCCCGGGCCCGCGACGGCCTGTTCCATTACGCGCAGGGCGGCACCCTGTTCCTGGACGAGGTGGCCGAGCTGCCGCTGTCCATCCAGGCCACGCTGCTGCGCGCCATCGAAGACCTCAAGATCCGCCCGGTGGGCAGCGAACAGCTGGTGCCGCTGAACCTGCGGGTGGTCGCCGCCACCAACCGGCAGCTGCAGGACGAGGTGGCCGCCGGCCGTTTCCGCAAGGACCTCTACTTCCGCCTGCAGGTCATGGACCTGGCCCTGCCGCCGCTGCGCGACCACAAGGACGACATCCCCGAGCTGGTGGCGCACTTCAATGCGCTGCTGGCGCCGACGCTGGGCGTCGATCCGCTGCAGGTCAGCCCCGAGGAAATGGCCTTCCTGCAGCAGTACGACTGGCCCGGCAACGTGCGCGAACTGCGCAACCTGATCGAGCGGTCACTGATCCTGGGCTCGCTGAACGTCTCAGCCCTGTACCCGGGGCAACCGCCCGCCAGCCCGCGCCAGGTGACCGACCTGCACACCCTGGAGAAACTGCACATCCAGTCGGTACTGGACTCTGTGCAGGGCGACAAGACGCGCGCAGCCGAGCTGCTGGGCGTGTCGCGCCGCACGCTGGAACGACGCGTGGCCGAATGGGGAACGGCATGAAGACCGCATGCGCGGCCCGCGCATGAGCCCGTTGCGGACGCCCGGCTGGCTGGCTGGGTCGGTGCGCAACAAGCTGCTGGCCATGGCGCTGCTGCCGCTGCTGGTGGCCTTTCCGCTGCTGGTGCTGGTGCTGCTGGCCTGGAGCAACACCGCCTACGACCGGCTGCTCATCACCAAGGTGCGCAGCGACCTGGCGGTGGCCAACGGCTACTTCCAGCAGGTGCTGGCCGAGGTAGGGTCGGGCACCCGGGGCGTGGCCGGCTCCAGGGCCCTGTCCGATGTGCTGCGCCTCTCAGGGCCCGGGCAGCGGCGCGCCTTGGAGCAGCAACTGGCGGTCGACCGGGAGCTGTTGCAGCTGGACTTCCTGGCGCTCTACGACGCCGACGGCCGCCCGCTGGCGCGCGCCCTGCCGGCCGGCCTGAGCAGCGCCGACGCCGACACCCTGCAGGCCGCCATGCCGGCCATCGTGCAGGCCGCGGTCGACCGCAGCGGCAGCCTGAAACAGGCCCGCCTGCTGGTGCTGGAAGCGCTGGAACTGCAGGCCCTGGCCCCCCACCTGCTGCAGCAGGTCAACATTCCGCTGGTGCCGACCCGCAACGCCGCACCGACCGCGCGCGACACCGAGACCCGGGCCATGGTGGTGCTCTCGGCCCTGCCGGTGCGCGACGCCCAGGGCCGCACCGTGGCGCTGCTGGCCGGTGGCCTGCTGCTGAACCAGAACCTGGACTTCATCGACCACATCAACCGCATCGTCTACCCGGAAGACGCCCTGCCCTTCGACAGCCGAGGCACGGCCACGCTGTTCCTGGACGATGTGCGCATCACCACCAATGTGCGGCTGTTCCAGGACCAGCGCGCCATCGGCACCCGGGTCTCGCAGACGGTGCGCGACACCGTGCTGGCCGAAGGCCGCACCTGGCTGGACCGCGCCTTCGTGGTGAACGACTGGTATGTGTCGGCCTACGACCCGCTGACCGACGCCCAGGGCCGGCGCATCGGCATGCTCTATGTGGGCTTCACCGAAGCGCCCTTCACGCTGCTGCGCTACGCCATGCTGGGCGTGATCGGGCTGATCTTCCTGGGCGTGATGGCCATGTCGGCCTGGTTCTCGCTGCGCTGGGCGCGCAGCATCTTCCAGCCGGTGGAGCAGATGAACCGCACCATGCAGCACATCGAGGACGGGCAGGCCGGCGCTCGGGTGGGGCCGCTGGCGGCGCGCGACGAACTCGGTGCGCTGGCCGGGCACCTGGATCAACTGCTGGACGCCATCGAAGACAAGACCGCCGCCCTGCAGCGCTGGGCCGACGAGCTGGACCGCAAGGTGGCCGAACGCACCCGGGAACTGCAGGCCAGCAATGCCTCGCTGCAACTGGCCCAGGCCCAGCTGGTCAAGAGCGAGAAGCTGGCGGCCATCGGCCAGCTCACGGCCAGCATCGCGCACGAGATCAACAACCCGATTGCGGTGATGCAGGGCAACCTCGATCTGATGCGGGAAACCCTGGGCCCGCAGGCCGATGCCGTGAAGGACGAACTCGCCCTGCTCGACCAGCAGGTGGAGCGCATGCGCATCATCGTGACGCAGCTGCTGCAGTACGCGCGGCCGACCGAATTCGGCGGCTATGTGAGTGCGCTCGACCTGAACCGCACCGTGGCCGATTGCCTGGTGCTGGTGGCCCACCTGCTGTCGCAGACCCGCATCACGGTGGAGCGCGACCTGCAGGCCACGAAACCGGTCGGCATGAACCGGCAGGAGCTGCAGCAGGTGGTGATCAACCTGCTGATCAATGCCATTCAGGCCATGCCCGAGGGCGGCACGCTCACGCTGGTGACGCAGGACCAGGAGGATGGCTCGGGTGCCCGCCTGTGGATCAAGGACCAGGGGCCAGGCCTGCCGGCTGCGGCACGCGAGCGCCTGTTCCGCCCGTTCTTCACCACCAAGAACGACGGCAACGGGCTGGGGCTGTGGATCAGCCAGGGACTGGTGGAGCGCTACGGCGGCCACATCGAGGCCGGCAACCGCGACGACGGCCCCGGCGCCTGGTTCTGTGTGCAGCTGCTCACCGAACCGGTGACCGCAGCCCCGGTCGACACCGGCAACGGCCGCCCCGGGCTGCTGGACGCCTGAGGACCTCAGGCCATCATGTCGAAGCCCTGGGCCTCCACGCCGACGAAGGCCTGCGTGAACGCCGCCACAGCCGCATAGAAGCGGGCCGCCGGGTGGGCGGTGATGGCCTCGCACATGGCCGGCAGCCAGCTCTGCACATGGGCAGCAAAGAACTTCTGCTGCTGGGTCAGGTTGGCCACCTCGACATCGTCGCCGGCGATCAGGTAGCGCATGACCTCGAAGATGTAGGACACATGGTCCTCGGTCTCGGGCATGGTCTCGTCGCGGGCCAGGCCCAGGGTGGCCAGGTCGGAGCGCAGCTGGGCCAGCGGTTTCTCGTTCAGGAAGCCGGCGATGTGGTGCGACGCGAACAGGAAGATCTCGGGCTTGCCCACGCCACCGAACAACCGGTCGAACTCGTCGGCCACCTGGGCATCGGTCATGTCGCGGGCGGCGGCCACCACGGCGCGCCACGGCTCCTCCAGGAACCCGCCGGCGGCCGGCGCCTCGGTCACGGCGACCCGCAGCTGGCCCAGCAGCTCGGGCGCGGGCGGGGCGTAGTACAGCGCAGCCAGCAGGCCATAGACCTCGGCGCGGGCGGTTTCCTCGTCGAGCGAGGAGGACACGGGAATGCGTTCCATCATGGCGGCGGTCTCAGAGATCGGTGATGCGGGTCTCGCCCGGGTTGGTGTAGAGGTCGACCACGCGGCAGTCGCTGCACATCTTCAGGCGCTCGGCGGCCTCGCCCTGGAACATGGCATGGCCGGAGAGCTTCTCCAGCATGTTCTCGATGCCTTTCAGGGTGCCGAACGGCTTGCTGCAGCGGATGCAGCGGAAGGGCTCGGCCTCGTTGAGCACGCGCAGCTGCTTGCGCTGCTCGGTCAGCAGCAGGCGCGGCTGCAGGGTGATGGCGTCTTCCGGGCAGGTGGTGGCGCACAGGCCGCACTGCACGCAGTTCTTCTCGATGAAGCGCAGCTGCGGGCGTTCGGCGTTGTCCTGCAGCGCGCTGGCCGGGCAGGCGCTGACGCAGCTCAGGCACAGGGTGCAGCGGTCGCGGTCGATGGCCACGGCGCCGAACAGCGAGGGCGCCGGCAGGGCAATGGCCTCGGCCCGCTGGCCGTGGGCCGCGCTGTCCTGCAGCAGGTGGTCCAGCGCGAGTTCGATGGTGGCGCGCTTCTCGGCCTGCACCGCATAGCTGGCGCGGCGTTTCACGCCCTGGGCCTTGGGCACGGCGAGCTGGCTGTCCAGTTCGGCCGCTGTGCGGGCCTCGATCAGGCGGAAGTGGGTGCCGGTGTAACCCAGGCCGTTCACGATGGACTGGGCCAGCGCCATCTGCTCCTGCAGGGCCTGGCGGTACTGGGGCGCTTCCTCGTCGGTCATGAGCACCCAGACCTGCGGGGCGCCGTAGGCAAAGGCGGTCAGCCACAGGTCCAGGCCGGCCGAGGCGGTGTGCCACAGCGGCAGCGGGATCACGCGCGCCGGCACACCCCGCACCCGCTTCGGGTCGAGCTGGGCGGCACGGCCGAGTTCGTCGATGAGTGCTGCACCCGCTTCGCGGCTGTGCAGCAGCAGGGCGGCGTCGGTGCCGCCGGCCTTGGCATAGGTGGCCAGCACGGTGCGCAGGCGCACACCCACCTCGCTGGCACGCGGGTAGGCATAGGTCAGGGCGCCGGTGGGGCACACGGTGGTGCAGGCACCGCAACCCACGCAGAGGTTGGGGTTGACCACGATCTGCTGACGGTCCACCTGGCTGCTGATGGCCAGGGCCGAGCACACCTGCACGCAGGCATCGCAGCCCACCGTCTCGTTGCGGCCGTGGGCGCAGATCTTCTGCTTGTAGGTGAAGAACTTGGGCTTCTCGAATTCGCCCACCAGATCGCGCAGGCGGGCGATGGTCTGCAGGCCCTGCTCGCTGTTCAGGCCGCCGGGGCGGTGGAAGTAGCCCTGGGGGTGCGCATGCTGGCTGAAGGCCGGGTCGTCGCGCAGGTCGAGCACGATGTCGAAGGTGTCGGAATGGGGCACCGGCTCGCGCTGGAAGTCGATGGCGCCGACCGCCTCGCAGGCCTTCACGCAGGCGCGGTGCGAGCTGCAGCGCGACAGGTCGATCTGGTAGTCCAGGCCGATGACGCCTTCGGGGCAGGCGGCCACGCAGGCGTTGCAGCGGGTGCAGAGGTCGAGGTCGATCGGGTTGCCGGTGGTCCATTCCACCTGGAAGGCGCCCAGCCAGCCCTGGATGGCCGACAGCTCGCCGCCCAGCACCGGGAAGCGGCGCTCCTGCTGGCCACGGCCGCCGGTGGCCAGGATGGTCACGTCCAGCACATCGCCGACCACGGCGCCGATGCGCTCCGCCTGCTCCAGCGGGCCGACGATCAGCAGGCGACCGCTGCTGCGGTAGGTGACGGTGGGCACCGGCTCCGGATCGGGCAGGCGCGCGGCGGCCAGCAGGGCCGCCATCTTGGGGGTGGCGTCGCGGGCCTCGCGGCTCCAGCCGCCGGTCTCGCGGATGTTGACGAAGCGGATCGGCCGCACATCCAGCGACACCGCGCCCTCGGTCTGCTCGGCCAGCTCGGTGAACAGGCGGCTTTCCTGGGTGCAGGCCACCACCAGCTCCTCGCTGCTGCGGCTGGCCCGCTGGAAGGCCGGCGCGTCGCGCCGGCACAGCGTGGTGTGGACGGTCAGGTCTTCATCCAGCGCCTGGCCCAGAACGCTCGCGTTCAGGGGCATGGTCTGGTTGCAGTTGCAGATCAGCGTGGTCATCGTGGGGTGGGGGCAGTTCGGCGGCCGGGGGCTCGCCGGTGTTCGCAGCGGTGGTTCCGCCGTCGGGGGGGTTGTCGTCTTGCGGTGCGGCCGCCACCGGCTCGGCCGGCGCTGCGGCGGCCTGGGCTTCCTGAGCCTTCGCGGCAGCGGCCTTCTTTTCGGCCGGATCCTCGACCAGCTTGAGGAACTGGGCGCCGACCATGCGGGCCATGTCGGCCGCCGACAGCGGGCTGGGCTTGGAGTAGTCGTCGATGTAGATGTCCAGGCCGTCCATCACGTTGAAGTGCGGATCGGCGAACAGCTTCTTCACGGCGGCGTTGCGCACCTCGGGCGAAACGTCGCGCGCCACGAAGCGGCTGAAGTCGGCCTCGGGGGTGAGCTGCGCCACATCGTCCAGCGAGGGCGGTGGCGGGCGGTCTTCGGTCGGGGCGGCCTGGGCGGGCGCAGCCGGCGTGGTGGCAGGCGGCACCACAGCAGCCGGCGCGGCAGCAGCAGCTGCGGGCCGGACCGCCGGTGCCGGCTCGGGGCGGGCGGCGGGCAGCGGTGGATCGGCCGGCAGCGGCTCGCCGGTGCGCACCTGCTGCTTGCGCCGGGACCAGCGCGAGAAAAAGTTGTCGTCCTCGGCCATGTCAGGCTCCGGGGTGGCCGCCGCCACGGATCTTTTCGGTGCTCACCCGCACCGGCTGGCCGAACCGGTCGGTCAGCGGGCGGAAGCTGTCGGGGCGTTTGCGTTTTTTCGGTTCGGGCTGGTAGGTGGCGTCGACGAAGCTGCGCAGCCAGTCGACCACCTCGTCTGGGGCCGGCACCTGGTCGACCCGCTCCTGGGCGTCGAGCCAGCGGCCGGCCTCGTGGTAGCTCAGGGTCACGATCTGCGGCACCGCCATCGGCTCGCCGTCGAGCAGCCGCTCTTCGTCGGTCCGCCAGAACACCCAGAAGCAGGGGTTAGGAGAGTGCAGGTTGAGGTAGTAGCCCTCGCCATCGTCGCGGTAGAGCGTGACCCGGTGGCGGGGAAACAGCCAGTGGCTGGCGCCCTCCACGGCGCCCGCCGGGTCGACCGGTTCGACCGCCTCGGGCTCGTGCGCCTCCAGGGGCGGCAGCAACGCGGTCTCGGCAGGGCTGCTGTGCAGCATCACATCAGCCAGCACCCAGCGCCAGGGTTGCCAGCGCGCCATCGGGCCCTGCACCGGCTCACGGCGCATGACCACGTCCACCTCGATGGCGGGACGCGAGGCGGTGCTGTTGGGGGTATGGGTGTCTGACATACGAGGGCGACACTGTACGGCATCTGCCCCCGGTCCTGCACCTGTGCCCGGGCTTGACCCCAGGCCGCAGGCGACAGCTCAGTAGGTTTCCAGGTGCAGCCGGCCTTCGCGCCGGAGCGCGGCACCGACCGTCTCCCAGTCCAGACCGGCCCCGGTGGCGATGTCGCGCAGCGCCAGCACCACGCCCTCTTCCATGCTCTTGAGGCCACAGACATAGAAGTGGGTGTCCGGGTCCTTGAGGAGCGCCGCCAGGTCGGCGGCACGCTCGCGCATGGCGTCCTGCACGTACTTGCGGGGTTGCCCGGGTGTACGGCTGAAGGCGAACGTGGTGTCGATGAAGTCCTTGGGCAGGCTCTGCAACGGGCCGAAGTACGGCAGCTCTTCCTGGGTGCGGGCACCGAAGAACAGCATCAGTTTCCCTCCCTCGAACTTGCCGGTCTGGCGCAGGCGGCGGCGCCATTCGGTCATGGCCCGCATCGGCGCGCTGCCGGTGCCGGTGCAGATCATGACGATGTGGCTGCGGGGGTGGTTGGGCATCAGGAAGCTGGCGCCGAACGGACCGATCACCTCCACCGTGTCACCGACCTGCAGGTCGCACATGAAGTTGCTGGCCACGCCGCGCACCGGGTTGCCCTGGTGGTCCTGCAGCACCCGCTTGATGGTCAGCGACAGGTTGTTGTGACCCGGACGCTCCCCGTTGCGCGGGCTGGCAATGCTGTACTGGCGCGCATGGTGCGGCCGGCCGGCGGCGTCGGTCCCCGGCGGGATGATGCCGATGCTCTGCCCTTCCAGCACCGGGAACGGCAGGGCGCCGAAGTCCAGCACGATGTGGTGGGTGTCGTAGTCGCCACCGGCGGTCTTGCCCACCTCGGTCACGCGCAGGTTGCCGGTCACCGTGGCCTTGACGGTCTTCTGTGCGGCCTTCGGGCCGTACAGGTTGGTGTAAGCGTGGGCGGCCGACCACGGCGGCACGGTGGCGCCATAGCTGGCGGCCTTGAAGGTGTCGGTGGCGGTGTCGGCCGGCACCTCGGTGGCCGGTGCGGCGTCGGCAGCCACCGCAGGTTCGCCTGCATCAGCGGCGGCGCTGGCCAGCGCCTCGGGCGGCAGCTCGCCCGGGAGCTCGTCCCAGGTCAGCTGCTCCTCGACGCTGTAGGCCCGCACCCGGGGCATCTGCCGCCAGTTGTCGATGGAGCCGGTGGGACACGGCGGCACGCAGGCCATGCAGAGGTTGCACTTGTCGGCATCCACCACATAGTTGCGCGAGTCGTGCGTGATGGCACCCACCGGACAGGTGGCCTCGCAGGTGTTGCACCGGATGCAGATCTCGGGATCGATCAGGTGCTGCTGGATGACAGCGAGTTCGGCGGGTGCGTTCATGGTCAGTTGAAGCGGACGTATTCGAAGTTCACCGGCTGGCGGTTGATGCCCATCACCGGCGGCGCGATCCAGTTGGCGAACTGGCCCGGCTCGACCACACGGCCCATCAGGCTGGCCACGTAGGCGCGGTCTTCCGGGGTCGGCAGCCATTCACCGACCTTGGCCTGCCATTCGGCTTCGCTCACCACACGGCCCTCGGGCGACACCTTCACGCCGGCCAGCGAGCCGATGTTGCGGTGGAACGCCTTGTGCGGCACCGAGAGGCGGTGCGGCAGACCGGCCTTCTCGATCAGCTTGTTCCAGCGCTCCACGCCGCCCACGCTGTCCTTGATGTAGTCGTCGCGCAGCACTTCGTTCAGTGCGTTGAGCATGGGCACTTCGCGCTCGACCAGCTGGCCACCCTGCACTTCAAGGATCTTGTAGGTCTGGCCCTTGAGCACATGGTCGTCCTGGCGCTTGCCCTCTTCGTAACGGCCCTTCAGGCCGGTGCTGTAGAAGGTGGCGGCGTTGCTGGACTGGTCGGCGCCGAACAGGTCGATGGTCACGCTGAAGTGGAAGTTCAGGTAACGCTGGATGGTCGGCAGGTCGATCACGCCGGCGGCGCGCAGCTTGGCCGGGTCGTCGGTCTTGAGCTCGTTCATCACCTGGCAGGTGCGGTTGATGACGCGGCCCACGCCCGACTCGCCCACGAACATGTGGTGCGCTTCCTCGGTCAGCATGAACTTGGTGGTGCGGGCCAGCGGGTCGAACGCGCTCTCGGCCAGCGCGCACAGCTGGAACTTGCCGTCGCGGTCGGTGAAGTAGGTGAACATGAAGAAGGACAGCCAGTCGGGCGTCTCTTCGTTGAAGGCTTCCAGGATGCGCGGGTTGTCCTGGCTGCCGCTGTTGCGCTGCAGCAGGGCGTCGGCTTCCTCGCGGCCGTCACGGCCGAAGTGCTTGTGCAGCAGGTACACCATGGCCCACAGGTGGCGGCCTTCTTCCACGTTGATCTGGAACAGGTTGCGCAGGTCGTACTGGCTGGGCGCGGTCAGGCCGAGGTGGCGCTGCTGCTCGACCGAAGCCGGCTCGGTGTCGCCCTGGGTCACGATGATGCGGCGCAGGTTGGCGCGGTGTTCACCGGGCACGTCCTGCCACACGTTCTCGCCCATGTGGTCACCGAAATGGATCTTGCGGTCCTTCTCGGCCGGGTTCATGAAGATGCCCCAGCGGTAGTCGGGCATCTTCACATGGCCGAACTGGGCCCAGCCCTGCGGATCCACGCTGACCGCGGTGCGCAGGTACACATCGAAGCCGTGCGAGCCCTCGGGGCCCATGTCCTTCCACCACTCCAGGTAGTTGGGCTGCCAGTGCTCCAGGGCGCGCTGCAGCGTGCGGTCTTCGGACAGATTGACGTTGTTGGGGATCTTGTCGCTGTAATCGATGGCGGACATCACGGTCTCCTGCGGAACGATCTCTCGGTGGACTGGCTTGAGGTTGCGGCTGGCTCCACCGGGAAACCCACCGCACAACGTGCTGGAATCGAAGCGTTTTACACGCGGTTGAAATCAAAGGCGGCCTTGTCGCCTTTGCCGTAGACCTTGAGCGCACCCTTCTCGCCGACGGCGTTGGGGCGGATGAAGATCCAGTTTTGCCACGCGGTCAGGCGGCCGAAGATGCGGGTCAGCATGTTCTCCTTCTGGGCGAAGCGCAGGTTGGCCTCCAGGCCGGTGAGGGCGTCGGGCGACATGGCGGCACGCTCCTCGATGGCGATGCGCACCTCGTCGGCCCAGTCGATGTCGTCCGGGGCCGAGGTGACCAGGCCCAGGGCCAGGGCGGCATCGGCATCCAGCGGCTGGCCGACCGCGCGGCGCACGGCCTCCATCGGTTCGGTCTCTTCATAGAACCGGCGCTGCAGGCGGGACTGGCCATTGACCATGGGCAGATGGCCGAGGTTCATCTCGCCCAGGGTGATGCGGGGCGCGGTGTCCGGGCTGTCGGGCAGGGCCAGCATGTAGGCGCGGTCGGCGCAGAACGCCAGTTCGGCCAGGCTGCCGGCGAAACAGGAGCCCTCTTCCACCAGCGCGAACAGGCTGCGCGAGGAGACGTCCAGGCGGGCTAAGGTGCGGCGCATCAGGCCCAGCACCTCGCGGGCCAGCCAGTGGTCCTGGTGGGCCAGCAGCAGCGCATCGGCGGCCAGCACGGCGGCGGCATCGCCCTCGGTCTTGAGAAGCCAGGTGCCAATGTCGAGCTGGTTGGTGCGCAGGTTCAGGATGGCGTCGTCCAGCTCGCGGGTCATCTGCAGCGGCCACCAGGCCGCGCCCAGGGCCTCGATGCCGGCCATGTCGGCGGGCTGTGCGCCAGTGGGCGCCTTCACGGTCAGGGTGGCGGTGCGCTTGCTGCGGTCGATGGCCACATTCACCCAGGTGTAGGCCAGGCCGTCGGCGCTCTCGGTGCGCTCGACCCGGGGCAGGCTCACGCCCTTGGCGTCGGCCGGGCGGTTGCTCTGCGCGGCCAGCGCCTCGGCCCGCTCGCGCACATGGGCCGCGAACTGCTGCGGCTTGGCAATGGAGTCGACCAGGCGCCACTCCACCGCCTTCTTGCCCCGCACGCCTTCGCTGGTGGTGCAGAAGATGTCGGCCAGGTCGTGGCGCACATGGCGCTTGTCGGTCACGCGGGTCAGGCCGCCGGTGCCGGGCAGCACGCCCAGCAGCGGCACCTCGGGCAGGCTGACCGCGCTGCTGCGGTCGTCCACCAGGACGATCTCGTCGCAGGCCAGGGCCAGCTCGTAGCCACCGCCGGCGCAGGCGCCGTTCAGGGCGGCGACGAACTTCAGGCCGTTGTGCTTCGACGAATCCTCGATGCCGTTGCGGGTCTCGTTGGTGAACTTGCAGAAGTTCACCTTCCAGGCATGGCTGGAGAGGCCGAGCATGAAGATGTTGGCGCCCGAGCAGAACACGCGGTCCTTCAGGCTGGTGACCACCACGGTGCGCACCTCGGGGTGCTCGAAGCGGATGCGGTTGAGCGCGTCGTGCAGCTCGATGTCGACCCCCAGGTCGTAGCTGTTGAGCTTGAGCTTGTAGCCGGGGCGGATGCCGCCGTCTTCACTGAAGTCCGCCGCCAGCGTGGCCACGGCACCGTCGAAGCTGAGCTTCCAG
This sequence comes from Comamonadaceae bacterium, assembly GCA_013823485.1. GTDB lineage: Bacteria > Pseudomonadota > Gammaproteobacteria > Burkholderiales > Burkholderiaceae_C > Hydrogenophaga. Next base: position 1,917 of record PNMF01000055.1, on the reverse strand, counting down.
TGGCGGTACTGGGACGGGTCGGTGCGGTAGTCGACCGGTGCAAGGCTGTCGGGTGCGTTCATGGGGTCTCCTCGGGCGGATGAAGCCGCCCGACCGACCGGTTCCGGTCGCGAGGCAGCGCGTGACCGGAATAATAGTGCAGGCAGTTTTTTACGTCAATGCACTTTTCTGCATGTTCGGAAAATCACCCGATCAGCGTCCGATCAGCGCGCGAACCTGCTCCACCAGCGCCTCGTGGGCCTCCGGCAGGGTGTAGGCGCTGGTGTTGAAGTGCAGCTCGGCCTTGGAATAGAAGGCCGAGCGGCCCGCCAGGATGCGCTTGAGGTCTTCCATGGCCTCGCGGCTGGCGGCCATGGGGCGCAGGTCGCCCTGCGCCGCCACCCGGCCCATGTGGTCGGTCGGGTCGGCCTGCAGCCAGACGGTGGTGCAGTGGGACAACATCAGGTTGAAGTTGGCGGCGTCCGATACCAGGCCGCCGGGCGTGGCGATCACCACCTCGGGGTAGATCTGGATGGCCTCCTCCAGTGCGCGGCGTTCGTAGCGGCGGTACGCAGGCGTGCCATACAGCGCATGGATTTCCTCGATGCTGCAGCCGGCGAACTTCTCGATCTCCCGACTCAATTCGATGAAGGCAAAGCCCAGCTCGTCGGCCAGCCGCTGCCCGAGGGTGGACTTGCCGGCCCCGCGCAGGCCGATGAGCGCGATCCGGGTGCGCCGGCCGGCCTCGGTGCTGTCGGCGCCGCCCAGCGCGCCGGCCACCGCCACCCGGGCACGGCGCAAGGCGGCTTCGTCCTGGCCGGAGAGCAGCTCGCGGATCAAAAGCCATTCCGGCGAGCTGGTGCTCACATCGCCGATCAGTTCGGCCAACGGACACTGCAGGGCATCGGCCACCTGCAGCAGCACCAGGATCGACGCGTTGCCGGTGCCGTACTCCAGGTTGGCCAGGTGGCGCTCGGACACATCGGCCGCCAGGGCCACGGCCTTGCGGGTCATGCCGCGCCGCGAGCGCAGGGTGCGCACGCGTTCGCCGAGCGCCACCAGAAAGGGGTGGCGCGGCTCTTCGTGGCCGGCGGCGGGCGGTGTCTCGGCGGCAGCGGTGGAGGGGACGGAAGGGGTGTCCATGGCGGAGGCCTGGGCGTTCGGGAAAACCCTGTGGGTCGGTACGCTCGACAAGACATGCACTTTAATGCACATTAACCGAGCTGCAAGATAGTGCAGTTATAGCGCCATTCACGCCCTTTCGGCCCCCGGGCCCTTTCAAGCAACGCTTCCCGCACCGTTTCACGAGCCGCCCCATGTCCTCCATGCCTTCCCCCACCGCCCTGCTGCCCAACCATGTCGAGGGCCGCTGGCAGACCGGTACCGGCCCCGGAACACCGCTGTTCGACCCGGTGCTCGGCACCGAACTGGCCCGGGTGAGCAGCGCCGGCCTGGACCTGCCGGCCGCCTTTGCCTTTGCGCGCGAACAGGGTGGCCGCGCCCTGCGGGCCCTCGGCTACCGCGAGCGGGCCGCCCTGCTGACCGCCGTGGTCAACGTGCTGCAGGCCCACAAGGACGACTACTACGCGATGGCCACCGCCAACTCCGGCACCGTCACCCGCGATTCCGCGGTGGACATCGACGGCGGCATCTTCACCCTCTCCACCTATGCCCGGCTGGGCGAGCGCCTGGGTGACGCCCGCTGCCTGCTCGATGGCGAGCGCATCCGGCTCGGCAAGGACCCGCTGTTCCAGAGCCAGCACATCCTCACCCCCACGCCGGGCGTGGCGCTGTTCATCAATGCCTTCAACTTCCCGAGCTGGGGCCTGTGGGAGAAGGCCGCGCCCGCCCTGCTCTCGGGCGTGCCGGTGATCATCAAGCCGGCCACCGCCACCGCCTGGCTGACCCAACGCATGGTGCAGGACGTGGTGGATGCCG
>PNMF01000054.1 GCA_013823485.1 Comamonadaceae bacterium | reverse complement strand
ATCCATGCCGATCTGCCCGACGCCTCACCCCAGGCCCAGGCGGCACTCATGGAGCCGGCGGCGCGCTGGTTTGAAGGCCGCACCGTGGTGGCCTCGCAGCTGGGCGGCGGGCATTCCTGGGCGGTCACCGACTTCCACCTGCGGCCCTCCGGCTTCGAGCACATGCTGGTCATTGCGCCGCCCGGCACCACCGCCACCCGCGCCGGCCGCATCTCGCAGCGCCTGCTCGAACTCGAAACCTACCGGCTGATGGCCCTGCGTGGCCTGCCGGTGGCCAAGGCGCTCGGCCCCACCCTGGCACAGGCCGAACAGCAGCTCTCGACCATCACGGCCCAGCTCGAAGGCAAGGCCACCTCGGAGCAGGCCCTGCTGGATGCGCTGGTGGCGCTGGCCGCCAGCGTGGAGCGGGCCACGGCCGAAAACGTCTACCGCTTTGCCGCCACCCGCGCCTACGACGCGCTGGTGTCGCAGCGCATCCACGAACTGCGGGAAAAGCCGATTCCGGGCACGCAGACCATCGGCGAATTCATGCAGCGCCGGCTCTCGCCGGCCATGGCCACGGTGGTGGCTTCCGAACGGCGGCTGACCTCGCTGTCGGAGCGGATCGCGCGTACCAGCGCCCTGCTGCGCACCCGGGTGGACATCGTCACCGAGGCCCAGAACCAGCAGCTGCTGGCCAAGCTCACGCGCGGTCAGGAACTGCAGCTGCAGCTGCAGACCACGGTGGAGGGGCTGTCGATCGCGGCCATCTCGTACTACGTGATCAGTCTGCTGCTGTATGTGGGCAAGGGCGCCAAGGCGGCCGGGCTACCGGTGCACCCGGAGATCGCCGCCGGCGCCCTGGTGCCGCTGGTGCTGTGGGGCGTCTGGCGCACCACGCGCCGCATCCACGCCCGACTCAACCGGCCGGGCGAAAGCAGCTGACCGGTCAGGCCGTTTCGGCCGACGTGGTGATCACGCCGCCGCCCAGACAGACCTCGCCGTCGTACAGCACGGCGCTCTGGCCGGGGGTCACCGCCCATTGGGGGGTGTCGAAGTCGAGCGCGAAACCGCCTCCGACGTCGGCCTGCACCGCGCAGGCCGCGTCGCTCTGCCGGTAGCGGGTCTTGGCACCCAGGCGGCCCGGCGTCGGTGGCTCGCCGGCCACCCAGCTTGCATCCTGTGCGCTCAGGCGCGGCGACAGCAGCCAGGGGTGGTCGTGGCCCTGCACCACCCACAGGGTGTTGGCCGCCATGTCCTTGCGGGCCACGAACCACGGCTCGTGCTCGCTGCCGCCCTTCTGCGCACCCTTGGCCTTCACGCCGCCGATGCCCAGCCCCTGGCGCTGACCCAGGGTGTAGAAGCTCAGGCCCACATGCTGGCCGATGGTGCGACCACGCTCGTCCTTGATCGGGCCCGGCTCCTTGGCGATGTAGCGGTTGAGGAAGTCGCGGAACGGCCGCTCGCCGATGAAGCAGATGCCGGTGCTGTCCTTCTTGCGGGCATTGGGCAGGCCGATCTCGGCCGCGATGCGCCGCACCTCGGTCTTGGGCAGCTCGCCCACCGGGAACAGTGTTTTGGCCAGCTGCGCCTGGGTGAGGCGGTGCAGGAAGTAGCTCTGGTCCTTCAGCGGGTCCAGGCCCTTGAGCAGCTGCACCTGGCCGTCACGCTCGCGCACGCGGGCGTAGTGGCCGGTGGCGATCTTTTCGGCACCCAGCCGCATGGCGTGGTCGAGGAAGGCCTTGAACTTGATTTCGGCGTTGCACAGGATGTCCGGGTTGGGCGTGCGGCCGGCCTGGTACTCGCGCAGGAACTCGGCGAACACCCGGTCCTTGTACTCGGCCGCGAAGTTGACGTGCTCGACATCGATGCCGATCACGTCGGCCACGCTGGCGGCGTCGATCCAGTCCTGCCGGCTGGTGCAGTGCTCGCTGTCGTCGTCGTCTTCCCAGTTCTTCATGAAGATGCCGACCACCTCATGCCCCTGCTGCTTGAGCAGCCAGGCGCTGACGGCGGAGTCGACCCCGCCGCTGAGGCCGACCACCACACGCTGGCGGACACGCTGTTTGTTACTCATGTCGCAATTATCCGCAGTCGTGGTTAAGGCTCGGATCACCCGAGGGCATTGCAATACGGCTACCGGTTCACAGAAGCCGGTATCTCCCTCCCTCACTCACCCACTCACTCACTCACTCACGAAAGATCCTCCATGAAACACATCCTCACCGCTGCCGCCCTTGCCCTGACCGCCGCCGCCGCTTCGGCCGGCCCGACCTGCACCGCACCCAAAGACAGCTGGAAGCCCGAGGCGCAGTTCCAGCAGGAACTCAAGGCCCAGGGCTACAGCATCAACAACTTCAAGGTCACCAAAGGCCAGTGCTACGAGATCTACGGCACCGACAAGACCGGCAAGAAGGTCGAGATCTATTTCGATCCGGCCACCGGCCGCGCCATCGAGAGCAAATGAGCTCCGCATCTGCAACGCACACGGCGCGCCGTGTGCGCGTCTGGGACCCGCTGGTGCGGGTCTTCCACTGGTCGCTGGTGGGCTGTGTGGTGCTCAACAGCTGGGTGGTGGAAGAAGGCGAGTGGCTGCACGAATGGCTCGGCTACACCGCCGCCGGCCTGGTGGCGCTGCGCCTGGCCTGGGGCCTGATCGGCAGCCGGCACGCCCGCTTCACCGACTGGTTTCCCACCCCCCGGCGCGTGCGCGACCACGTGGCCGCGCTGGTGCAGGGCCAGGTGCCCGAACACACCGGCCACAACCCGCTGGGCGCCCTGATGATGCTGGCGCTCATGGCCCTGGTGGCCGGCCTCGGCTTCACCGGCTGGCTGCAGGGCACCGACACCTTCTGGGGTGTGGAATGGGTGCAGGAACTGCACGAGGGCCTGGCCGAAACGCTGGTCTGGCTGGCCGCCCTGCACGCGGTCGCCGCGCTGGTGATGGGCCGCATCGAACGCACCCGGCTGGTCAAGGCCATGTTCACCGGGGTCAAGGAACACTACTGACGCCGCCACCGCCGCTGGCACACTGCGGCCATGCGTCCGGTCATCCAGCCCCACGAGGTCGAGTTCACCGCCATCCGCGCCCAGGGCGCGGGCGGGCAGAACGTCAACAAGGTCTCCAACGCGGTGCACCTGCGCTTCGCGGTGCACGGCTCCTCGTTGCCCGAACCGGTGCAGCACCGCCTGCTGGCCCTGAGCGACACCCGCATCACCCAGGACGGGGTGATCGTCATCAAGGCGCAGGGCAGCCGCAGCCTCGAACAGAACAAGGCCGACGCCCTGGCCCGGCTGCAGGCGCTGGTGGACAGCGTGGCGCTGCCCCCGCGCGAGCGCAAGGCCACCCGCCCGACCCGCGCCTCGCAGCAGCGCCGGCTGCAGGGCAAGGCGCAGCGCAGCGCCACCAAGCAGGGCCGCTCGCGGGTCCAGGACTGACCCGGTTCAGCGCGCCTCGCCGGGCGCCCGGCTGTGCGCGTTGTTGGTCTCGACCAGTCGGTGGAGCAGGCGCAGGAAGGTCTGGCGGTCGGCTTCGTCCAGCGGCGCCAGGATCTGTTCCTGGGCGCGCTGCACCGCCGGCACCGCCTGGGTCAGCACCGCCTGGCCCGCGTCGGTGAGCCAGAGCTGGCGCACACGGCGGTCCTGGGGCGAGGTGCGGCGCTCCAGCCAGCCGCGCTGCTCCAGCCGGTCGACCACGCCCCCGGTGGTGGAGGTGTCCAGCGCGATGCTGCCGGCCAGGGTGCGCTGGTCGACACCGGGTGCATCGGCCACCGTCTGCAGGGCGGCGAACTGCACCGGCGTCAGACCGGCGTCGCCCAGCTCCTGCAGGAAGATGCCGACCGAAATCTGGTGCAGCCGCCGGATGCGGTGCCCCGGCATGGCGTCGATGCGCGGCGCGGGGGAAGCGGGCGTGTTCATGGACCGGCGTGCGGGCTGCCGTCCGGCTCAGCCCCGGGCGCGGCGGGCCAGCACCTCGAAAGCGGGCAGGGTCTTGCCTTCCAGCACCTCCAGGAAGGCGCCGCCACCGGTCGAGATGTAGTCCACATCCTTCTCGATGCCGTACTTGGCGATGGCCGCCAGGGTGTCGCCGCCGCCCGCAATGCTGAAGGCCGCGCTGGCCGCGATGGCCCGGGCCATGGCCTCGGTGCCGCCGGCAAAGGCGTCGAACTCGAACACGCCCACCGGGCCGTTCCAGACGATGGTGCCGGCCGACTTCAGCTGCGCCGCCAGCAGGGCGGCGGTCTCGGGGCCGATGTCCAGGATCAGGTCGTCATCGGCCACCTCGGTGGCCTTCTTCACGGTGGCCGGCGCGTCGGCCGCGAAGGTCTTGGCGGTGACCACATCGGTGGGGATGGGCACCGCCGCGCCACGGGCCTGCATGGCCTCGATCACGGCCCGGGCGTCGCCGACCAGATCGGGCTCGGCCAGGCTCTTGCCGATCTTCAGGCCGGCGGCCAGCATGAAGGTGTTGGCAATGCCGCCGCCGACGATCAGGTTGTCGACGTTTTTCGCCAGGCTCTGCAGGATGGTCAGCTTGGTGCTGACCTTGCTGCCGGCCACGATGGCGACCAGCGGGCGCTTCGGGTTGGCCAGCGCCTGGGCGATGGCGTCCATCTCGGCGGCCAGCAGCGGGCCGGCGCAGGCCACCGGGGCGGTCTCGGCGATGCCGTAGGTGGTGCCTTCGGCGCGGTGGGCGGTGCCGAAGGCGTCGTGCACGAAGATGTCGCACAGGGCGCCGAGCTTCTTCGCCAGTTCCGGGGTGTTCTTCTTCTCGCCGACGTTCAGGCGGCAGTTCTCCAGCACCACCACTTCGCCCGGGGCGACGCTGAAGTCGCCGTCGACCCAGTCGGCCACCAGCCGCACCGGGCGGTCCAGCAGCTGGCCCAGGCGGGCAGCCACCGGGGCCAGGCTGTCCTCGGGCTTGAACGCCCCTTCGGTGGGGCGTCCCAGGTGCGAGGTCACCATGACCGCTGCGCCGGCCTCCAGCGCCATGCGGATGGCCGGCACGCTGGCGCGGATGCGGGTGTCTTCGGTGATGCGGCCGCTGCTGTCCTGCGGCACGTTCAGGTCGGCACGGATGAAGACACGGCGGCCCTGGGCCTGGCCGCTGGCGCACAGATCGGAGAAGCGGATGAATGAAGACATGGCGGACTCGGTTGGACTGAAGGACAGCTGGCGATTGTAGGAAACCGCCATGCCCCGCCACACCCCGCCGCGCCGCGCAGCATCAGGTGCCGCAGGGCCTGAACAGGTTGAGCGTGTCGTCGCGCACAGCGGTCTGCACCCCCATCAGACCGAGCACGCTGTGGAACAGGTGATCGTGCGAGACCGGGCCGGCCGCCCGGCTGCCCAGGCAGGCCGGGTCCACGCCGCTGGCCCGCTGCAGCGGCGCCGACAGCCAGGCCACCATCGGCACCCGCTTCTGTTCGGCGGGTGCAAACGCGTAGGGCAGGCCGTGCAGGTAAACCTGCCCTTCGCCCAGCGACTCGCCGTGGTCCGACACATACAGCAGGCCGGGCGCGAACGGGCCGCTGCGCGCCTGGGCCTCCAGCCAGCGCAGGGTCAGTCCCAGCACATGGTCGGTGTAGGCGATGCTGTTGTCGTAGCCATTGCGCAGGGCTTCGGTCGGGCAGTCCGCCAGGGAGACGGTGGTGCACTCGGGCTGGAAAGGCTTGCGGTCGGCCGGCGAACGCTTGAAGTAGGCCGGGCCGTGGCTGCCCATGGTGTGCAGCACCAGCACCGTGCCACGCGCACGGCGGGCCGGATCGAGCTCTGCCAGCCGCTGGTCCAGACCCTGCACCAGGGCTTCGTCCAGACATTCGTCGCCGTCGCACAGGGCCGGGTCGGGCGCCGGGCGGGCCGAGGGCACCCGGGCGCACACCCCCTTGCAGCCGGACTGGTTGTCCAGCCACAGCACCGCCAGTCCGGCACGCTGTAGCACATCGAGCAGGTTTTCATGGCGGCCGGGACGGTCGCCGCCCTGCTCGCGCGTGAGCGGGGAAAACATGCAGGGCACCGACACCTGGGTGTTGGTGCCGCAGGAGGTGACATCCGGAAAATTCACCAGCCCCTGGCGGGCCTGCCAGTCGACCAGCTCGGGCGTGGTGGGGCGTGCGTAGCCATTCAGGCCCCAGTCCGAGGCGCGGGCAGTTTCACCCACCACCAGCACCAGCAGGGGCGCCGGGCCGCCGGCGGCCACCGGACGGGCCAGCACCGCGTCCTCGCCCACCGGGATCAGGGCCTGCACCTGCTGCGGAATCTGATCGGCCACCAGCCGTGCCGACGCATAGACCGTGTTCAAGGGGTTGACCATGTAGCGCAGCGGCTTGTGGTTGCGCGCCAGCGAGGCCAGGTGCGGGTAGCCCGGCACCGCGACGGCCACGGCGAGCGCCAGACCGATGCCCACCCCGGCCAGGTTGCGGGCGATCTGCGCCACCGGCCGGCGCCAGCCGACCGGGCGACGCCAGATCCACCACAACGGCGGGCCGGCCACCCCCAGCAAGGCCAGCGGCAGCGACCACGACAGCAGGTCGCGCACCTCGCGCACGTCGGTGTGGACCACGTTGGCCATCATGGTCGGGTCGATCACGGCGCCGTATTGCCACATGAAGTGGCTGTTGAAGGCGGCCACTACCACCAGCCCGCTGGCCAGCGGGCGCAGCAGGCGCGGCCAGGCCAGCAGGGACAGCAGCGCCGCCAGAACGCCGAACACCGGGAACAGCAGGGCCGGCCCGCCGGCCGTCAGGCCCAGGCCGGACAGGCGCTGCCACAGCGGCAGATTGCCCACCGTGGCCAGCCACAAGGCCACTGGCCAGACCACCCATGCAACGGGCATGGCAGGGCGGACGGAAGACGACACGAACCGGCGGGATGACAGGGATGACAGGGATGACAGGGGCATCCCGGCAGTGTTGCCAGCCGAGGTTAAGCGTACCTTTAGGCTCCAGGGTCCAGGCTTCCGGCTTCAGGGGCCCATCAGCGGTCCGCGGGCGCCTCGCCGGCCGGCCAACACAGCATGAACCGGGTGGTGGCCGGCGGTTCGCCGGTGTCGCGGATCAGGCTGCCGCCCTGCTGCTCGGCCATGCGCTGCACCAGCCGCAGCCCGAGCCCAAGGCCCTGGGAACCGGCGGCGCGGCGCGGGGCGCCGGGGCGCTGGCCGTCGTCGCTGACCGATGCACAGACCGTCTCGCCCTGAGCGGCCAGGTGGACCACGATCTGGGTGCCGGCCGGGGTGTGGCTCACCGCATTGCCGATCAGGTTGCGCAACGACAGCTCCACCAGCATCGGCGGTGCCGCCACCCAGATCGGCGCGTCGGCGCCCGACAGCGACACCTCCTGCCCGGCGCCGAAAGCGGCTGGCGCGAGTTCGGCCACCAGCGAAGCGGCCACCGCCGACAGATCGGTCCGGGCCGCCTGGTCCTGCTGCGCCCGGGCCAGATCGAGCAGCTGCTGCAGGATGCGTCCGGCCCGCAGCGCGTCGTGCCCGAGCTGGTCCAGCCGCTCGGGGCTGGGGTCCTGGCGGGCATTGGCTGCCTGCAGCGACAACGAGGCCAGGGGCGTGCGCAACTCGTGCGCCACATCGTTGGCAAACTCCCGCTCGCGCCGGGCCTGCGCCTGCAACCGGTCGACCAGACCGTTGATGGCCTGGACGGTGCTGGTGAACTCGCGGTAGCGGTGCTCCGCGCCCAGGCGCTCGCCGGACCGGGCGTCGAGGGCGGCGACGTCTTCCGATAGGTGGGTCAGCGGCCGCAGGCCGCGGTGGATCGCCCAGCCCAGCAACAGGGCCACCAACGGCAGGATCAGCAGCGCAGGCCGGGCCAGCTGTAGCGTGATGTCCCAGCCCAGGTCGATCCGGTGTTCGATGTCCATCAGCACCGAAACCGCCCGGGTCGGATCGCCCGGCACCGGGGCGGTGAAGATGCGCCAGTGCACCGGGTGGCCGTGCAGCTCGCCACGCACCGACAGGTAGCCGGGCCGGGGCTGGCCATCCCGCTGGCCCAGGGTGCCGACGAGCCGGTGCGTGTCGGTGACCGGCCGGCCTTGCTGCCATTCGATCACCGCAACTTCCTGCACATAGGCCCGGGGGCGCTCTTCGGTCCAGGGGGCCGGCACCGGTTGCGCGCGACCGGGCGCGGCGTCCAGCCACAGGCGGGCCACCGCCTCCAGCTGCCCGTCGGTGATTTCCTCGGCTTCGTGGTGGCCGATCACCCAGGCGGCCACCAGCAGGGTGGCCCAGACCAGCACCAGCGCGGCGCAGGTCCAGCCCCACAGGGTGAACCACAGCCGGGGCTGGGCGGCACCGTCGGTTCGGCGTGCGGCCGGGTCGGCGTTCATGCGGCGGGCGGCACGAAGTAACCCACGCCCCGCACGGTGCGGATCAGGCCTTCACCGAGCTTGCGCCGCAGATGGTGCACATGCACCTCGATGGCGTTGCTCTCCAGCGCCTCGCCGAAGCCGTACATGGCCGCTTCCAGACGCGACTTCGACAGCACCTGCGGGCTGGCCTGCAGCAGCACCAGCAGCAGGCCGAATTCGCGCGCGCCCAGCACCACCGGTTCGCCAGCCTTGAGCACGGTGTGGGCCGCCGGGTCGATGACCAGATCGCCATGCTCGATGGTCGGCTGGCTGCGGCCATGGGCACGGCGCTGCATGGCGCGCAGCCGGGCCATCAGTTCGTTGGCATCGAACGGCTTGACCAAGTAGTCGTCGGCGCCGCCGTCCAGACCGGTGATGCGGTCGTCCACGCCATCGCGCGCGGTCATGATGAGCACCGGCAGGTCGTTGCGGGGCAGCGCGTCGCGGCCGGGCTGCGGCGCCGGCTGGCGGCGGATGCGGGCCAGCAGGTCCATGCCGTCGCCGTCGGGCAGGCCCAGATCGAGCAGCACGGCATCGAAGGGTTCTACCTTCAGCGCCCCCCAGGCCGAGTCGAGGGTGGCGCACACATCGCAGGCGTGGCCGCCCTGGCGCAGCGACGCCTGCAGGCCGGCGGCGATGCCGGGATCGTCTTCAACGACAAGTATCCGCATGGTTCAGAGAGGTGTTCGGGCCGGGGCGGGTTCGCCCCAAGCCGCCCATGATGGCGCCGCCAGATTATGGAAGGCTGATGCCGGCGCGGCAGCTCATGTCGGCATAAGCCTCGCGGAACACACTGCGCGGATGCCCGGCACCTTGACCACCCCCATCACCGCCAACACGCCCATCACCCGCACGGCCCGCGCCGATGCCCTGCGGCCGCTGCTGGCGGGCTGGCTGGTGCTGCTGGCCTTCACCCTGGCCTGGGACTCCAGCGGGCTGGACCTGACCGTGATGCGCCTGATCGGCACGCCCGCCGGCTTTGCGCTGCAGCACCATCCGCTGCTGGAGCACCTGCTGCACGACCGGTTGCGCCAGGCGGCCAGCGTGGCCCTGGTGCTGGCCTGGATTTGGGCCCTGCTGCCGTCGCGGTTCAGTGCCGTTCCGGCGCCGGACCGGCGTCTGGCCGTGCTGCTGGTCACGGCCGGGCTGCTGGCGGTCAATCTGATCAAGAACCGCAGCGCCACCAGCTGCCCCTGGGACTGGCAGCTGTTCGGCGGCACGGCAGAGGTGGTGTCGCATTGGGCCTGGGGCCTGCGCGACGGCGGTCCCGGACGCTGCTTCCCCGGCGGGCATGCGTCGTCGGGCATGGCGTTCGTGGCCCTGGCCCTGCCCTGGCTGGCACCGCGCCATGCGGCTGCACCACCCGCACCCGCGCCCGCGTCCGCGCGCCGTGGCTGGCCATGCCTGGCGCTGGCCATCGCCGCCGGCCTGCTGTGTGGGGCGGTGCAGACCCTGCGGGGCGCGCACCCGCCGAGCCACACGCTGTGGACGCTGCTGATCTGCGGTGGCGTGGCACTGGCCGGCTGGTCGCTCGGGCCGGCAGGCGGCCGGCGCGGCGCGGCCTCACCAGCCCAGCCCGAGGCGCAAGGGCAGGTAGACCAGCATGCCGACCACGATGGTCCCGAGCACGCCGCCGCGCCAGAAGAACCAGGCCGCGCCCGCCGCCGCTGAAAACAGGCGGGCGTCCTGCCAGGTGGTCACCAGGGCCCCCTGGCTGACCACGATTTCGGGTACCACCACCGCCGCCAGCGCCGCGATCGGGGCGTACTGCAGGCCGCGCTGGGCCCAGCCGGGCAAGGTCCAGGGCTTGCTGCTGATGAAGAAGAACGACCGGGTGATCACCGTGATCGCGCCCAGCAGCACGATGGTCAGCAGGGTCCAGGGGTCGATGTCAGGCATGGTGCGTTCCCGCATCGGTCGGGCGCAGCCGGTCCAGCACCAGACACAGGGCCACGGCGCTGGCAATCGCCACCACGATGTTGAGCTTCAGCGGCAGGGCGTAGGCCGCCACCGCCGCCGTGCCGGAGATGCCCAGCGACACCACCCGCAGCTTCGAGGTGGCCAGCGAACACAGCACCCCCAGCAGCGCCAGGATGCCGGCAAAGCCCAGGCCCCAGGCCACCGGCACCACATTGGCCAGGGCAATGCCGGTCAGGCTGGCGCCCATCCAGGCCACATAGTTCACGCCGCAGTTGCCCATCAGGTAGGCCTGCTGGGCCGCCAGCTCCTGCGGCGTGGCGCCCGGCCTGGGGTAGCGCCGGGCAAAGAAGACATAGCTCAGGTCGGCGGTCACGTAGCCGCTGACCAGACGCTGCCAGCGCGGCAGGTGCATCAGGTACGGCCGCAGGTGGGCCGAGAACACCACGAAGCGCAGATTCACGCAGAAAGCCGCCGCCAGGATCACCCACAGCGGCGCGCCGGCCACGATCATGGGCGTGGCGGCCAGCTGGGCACTGCCGGCGTAGACGATCAGCGTCATCAGCAGCGCCTCCAGCGGCGACAGGCCGCTCTGCACCATGGACACGCCGGTCATCAGGCCCCAGGCGGCAATACCCATGGCGGCGGTGGCCTGATCGCGCACCCCGTCCCGGAACTCGGGGTGCGCCCACTGGGCGCGCTGGAAGAACATGGCGTCTCCTTCAGTCGGCCGGTGCATCGGCGGCAGCGCCGAGCACCTGGCCCACCTTCAGCGGAAAGCCCCGCTGCACTTCGGCGGCCGGCAGGCGGCGGCCGCCCGGGCGCTGCAGCTCGGTCAGGACCAGCACGCCCTCGCCGGTCGCCACATGGATGCCATCGGCGTCGACCGCCTGCACCGTGCCCGGCGCCAGTCGGGCCGGGCCCTCGGCCAGCCGGGCCGCCCAGACCTTGAGCGGCTCGCCGTCGGCCGTGGTGCTGGCGGCAGGAAAGGGGTCGAAGGCCCGCACCTGCCGGTGCAGGACCGCGGCCGGGCGACGCCAGTCGATCGGGGCCTCGGCCTTGTCGATCTTGTGTGCGTAGGTGATGCCCTCGGCGGGCTGGGGTTCGGGCCGCAGCCCGCCGCAGGCGGCCAGCTCCAGCGCCTCGACGATCAGCCGCCCGCCCAGATCGGCAAGCCGGTCGTGCAGCAGGGCGGTGGTGTCCGAGGGCGCGATCGACACCGGCTCGGCCAGCAGCATGTCGCCGGTGTCCAGGCCTTCGTCCATCTGCATGATGGTCACGCCGGTCTGCGCATCACCGGCCTCGATGGCCCGGTGAATGGGGGCCGCGCCGCGCCAGCGGGGCAGCAGGGAAGCGTGGATGTTCAGGCAGCCGAGCCGGGGCAGGGTCAGCACCCAGGCCGGCAGGATCAGGCCGTAGGCCGCCACCACCATCACATCGGCCTGCGCGGCCGCCAGCGCCTCGCGGGCGGCCAGAGCCTCCTCCGGGTACTTGCCGTCCAGCCGCAGGCTGCGCGGCTGGGCGACCGCGATGCCGTGTCCCACGGCGCACTGCTTGACCGGCGAGGCCTGCAGCTTCATGCCGCGGCCGGCCGGCCGGTCGGGCTGGGTCAGCACCAGCGGCACCTGAAACCCGGCCTTGAGCAGCCGCTCCAGAGCGACGCGGGCGAACTCGGGGGTACCGGCAAAGACGACGCGCATCACCGCACCGCTCAGCCGTGCACCGCTTCGCGCTGGGCCTTGGCCAGACGCGTCTTGATGCGGTTGCGCTTGAGCGGCGACAGGTATTCCACGAACACCTTGCCCATCAGGTGGTCCATCTCGTGCTGGATGCACACCGCCAGCAGGCCCTCGGCTTCGATGGTGCGCTCCACACCGTGCTCGTCCAGCGCGCGCACCCGCACCGCGACCGGGCGCTCGACGCCGTCGTAGATGCCGGGCACCGACAGGCAGCCCTCCTCGCCCTTGCGGGTTTCCGGGCTGGCCCATTCGACCGTCGGGTTGATCAACACCATCGGCTGGTTGCGTTCTTCACTGACGTCGATAACGATCAGCCGCTCGTGCACATCCACCTGGGTGGCCGCCAGCCCGATGCCGTGGGCGTCGTACATGGTGGCGAACATGCGGGCGACGAGCGCACGGATGCGGTCGTCCACCGCCGCCACCGGCCGGGCCACCGTGTGAAGCCTGGGGTCGGGGTAACGCAGGATGGGAAGCAGCTCGGGCGAGGTCATGGTCGGGGTGCGTGAATGCTGTACGGGGGTACCGCCAGCGACGACAGGCAGGCGCCCGGCGACCAGCGGAATGAATGTCGGTATTTTCGCCACTTTTGCGACGGCACACCCAGCCGGTCCCGCGCAAACATTGCCTAATCAAGGGCTTGGGCGCAAAATCAAAAGCGACTTGTCAAGACACGAGCGCTGCCGCGCGCCGCTCCAGGGGCCCTACATGCCATCGAAATTCCCGTTGAAGTCTGTTTCCTTCGCCGCTGTGGCCACGCTGGTCGCGCTGACGGCATCCAGTGCTTCAGCCCAGAAGTTCCCCATCACGGACGGCCAGAAGGCCACCGCCAGCCAGGTGGCACAGGCGGGCGTTCCGCTGTCCGAGCTCTCCCCCAACGCGCCTGACAGCTACACCGTCAAGCGGGGGGACACGCTCTGGGCCATCTCGGGTCTGTTCCTGAAGACCCCCTGGCGCTGGCCCGAGCTCTGGGGCATGAACATCAACGACATCCGCAACCCGCACCTGATCTTCCCGGGGCAGGTGCTCTACCTCGACAAGACCGGCGGACGCGCCCGCCTGACCACCCGTGGGCCGGCCGACGGCACCATCAAGGTCACCCCCCGCGTCCGCTCCGAAAGCCTGTCGGCCAGTGCCATTCCCACCGTCAACATGGCGGTCATCGAATCGTTCCTGGCCGAGCCGCTGATCGTCGACGAAGCCACCTTCTCCAAGGCGCCCCGCATCATCGCCACGCAGGAAAACCGGGTTCTGCTGAGCCGCGGTGACCGCGCCTACGCCCGGGCCCGCTCCGCCGAGAACCCGGAGGCCGCCCCGCTGGCCGTGGTGAACGGCCAGTCCAGCTCGTACCGGGTCTTCCGCAATGCCGTGCCGCTGCGCGACCCGACGACCAACGCCATCCTCGCCTACGAGGCCCAGTACGTCGGCAAGGCCACGGTGGTGGGCAGCGAGTCGGTGGTGGACAGCACCGACAGCAGCGGCAAGAAGGTCACCGAGATCGTCCCGGCCAGCCTGGACGTGGTCTCGGCCAAGGAAGAGATGCAGGTCGGCGACCGGCTGCTGCCCGAGCCGGAGCGCGAATTCACCAATTTCGTCCCCCGTGCCCCCGCCTCGCCCCAGACCGGCCAGGTGGTCTCGGTCTACGGCAACGCGGTGCGTTTTGCTGCCCAGAACCAGGTCGTGGCCATCAACCGCGGCCGCGAACACGGCATCGAGCGCGGCCATGTGCTGGCGGTCCTGCGCGAGAGCAACGTGCTGACCGACACCACCGACAGCGGCCGACCGCAGGTCCGGCTGCCGGGCGAGCGCAATGGCCTGATCATGGTGTTCCGCACCTTCGACAAGATTTCCTACGCCATCGTCCTGGACATCCAGGACGGCGTTCAGGTCGGTCACCGCTTCGTGAATCCCTGACCCGTCATGGGTCCATCCGAGCGGGCCGCCTGGCTCCGGCTGCTGCTGACGCCAGGCATCGGTCGGGTCACCGCCCGGCAACTGCTCGCCTCCTTCGGATCGCCCGAAGGCATCTGGCAGGGCGACGGCGCCGACCGGGGCCGTTGCGTGGGTCCTGCAAAGGCCAGGGCCCTGGCCGAACTCCCGTCCGACTGGCCCGCTGAAGCCGAACGGCTGGAGGCCTGGCTGGCATCGGACGACAACCGGCACATGGTGGCCCTGGGGGACCCGCGCTACCCACCGCTGCTGCTGGAAACCCCGGACCCGCCGCTGGTCCTGTTCGTGCAGGGCCAGGTCGAGTCACTGATATCTGCCCAGGCGCTGGCCGTGGTCGGCAGCCGCAACCCCACACCCCAGGGCGCCGACCATGCGCGGCGTTTTGCACAGTCGCTCGCCGAGGCCGGCGTCACCGTGGTGTCCGGGCTGGCGCTGGGCATCGATGGTGCAGCGCACGAGGGTGCGCTGGCGGGCGGTGGTCGCACCGTGGCCTTCGTGGCCACCGGGCTGGACCGGGTGTACCCATCCCGCCATCGCGAGCTGGCCCACCGCATCGCAGAACAAGGCGCCCTGGTGAGCGAACATCCGCTGGGTACGCCACCCCTGGCGCCCCACTTCCCCCAGCGCAACCGGCTGATTGCCGGGTCGACCCAGGGCACGCTGGTGGTCGAGGCCGCGCTGCAATCGGGCTCGCTGATCACCGCCCGGCTCGCCACCGAGATGGGCCGAGAAGTGTTCGCCATCCCAGGTTCGATCCATGCGCCCCAGTCGCGCGGCTGCCACGCCCTGATCCGTCAGGGCGCCCGACTGGTGGAGTCGGTGGACGACATTTTTGAAGAGCTGTCCTGGCGTGAAGCCCGCGCACCGGCCACCCCTCAGGCAACACCCGGAACAGCCGAAGACGCATTGCTCGGCGCCATGGGGCACGATCCGATCGGGCTGGACGCGCTCCAGGACCGCACCGGCTGGGACACCGCCCACCTCATGGCGCGCCTGCTGGAACTTGAACTGGAAGGCAGCGTGGGCCGGCTGCCGGGCGGGCGCGTGCAGCGGCTGGGAGCCGCCTGAACCGGGACCGGCCTCAGGCCAGCAGCCGGCCGGGGTTGGCGTCGAGCCGCTCCAGGGCGTCGCGGGTGGCGCGCACCGTGAGCGCTTCCTCTTCGGTCGGCACCAGCAGACCCGCCTGGAGATACGCCGCCAGCCGCTGCGCCTGGATCAGGTAGCAGCGGCCCGAAGGGGCGACGAACATCGAGATCTGGCCGCGTTCGCTGCGCCACGCCAGCTGCACATTGACCAGCCGGGAGGCGTGGTCCAGCCCGAACCAGGCGCCGATCTGCAACTCCTGCGCCCACTGGCGCATGGCCTCGGACGGCTTGCTGCCTCCCGAGTTGATGACCTCGATGTTGCTGGCGTCCACTCCGGTGATCATCTCGATGCTCTCGGCATCCAGGTCGAGATCGCCCACACCGTCCTGCGGCAGGTAATCCTCCAGGTTGGCCAGCCGCTGGGAGAGGCGGTCGAGCTTGTCCTGGGAAATCGGCTCGGTGCGGGACATGAAGGCATCGGCCAGGGTGTCGCTGATCGACTTGATGTGCTGGTCCTGGAGGCCCTGCGGATAGCCCAGCAGCCCCATGCCCTGGCGCAGCCGCTGCAGGATGCCCGGCAGTTGCTGGATGACCCGGGCGCGGTCGTTGCGGCTGGGCTTGGCCCCGGCGGCCCACAGGAGGTCGGAGGCCACCTGCTTGAGCACCTGGGTCTCTTCGGACTTCAGGCCGTGTTTCACGCTGGCCACGGCCAGTACGTCCACCCAGACCTTGAACAGGAAGCTGCGGATCTCCTCGCGCACCGGCAGGTCGTCCAGGAGCTTTCTCAGCTCGATGGTGTACTGCACCGACAAGGTCTCTTTCTGTTCGACCTGCTGGGCGACGCTCACCACCTTGCTGACGTTGCCCTGCCCGCGCAGGTGCGAGGCGAGGAACTTCTCGAATTCGTCGAAGACCAGCTGGAACACGCGCCGCCCCGTCTCCGGGTACTGCTCGATCACCTGGACCACCCGCTTGATCTCGGATTCCAGCGCCGTCGATGCCACGTCGGACTCGAAGCCCATCACGCAGGATCCCATCCGGTCGATCAGCTTGCGCGCCGGGTGCTGCAGCGCACTGAAGAATTCGGGTTCGGCCAGCGCGACCCGCAGCACCGGGATCTGGAGCCGCGCGAACCATACCCGCACGGTGGCCGGGATGCGCTCTTCGGCCAGGATGCTCTGGAACATGAGCGCCACCACCTCGACGGTGGCTTTTTCGGTCGGGGTGCTGGCGGCCTGCTTCAGCTCGGCCGCGCGCTGGCGCAGGGCAGACGCGGTGCGCTCGATGTCGACCGCGTCCACGCCGGCAGCGGCACCGCTGCTGCGGTACAGCCCGATGCCCATGCTCGGGGAAGCCGCCGACCGGGCCATCGCCTGCTGCAACTGGGGCGAGGGCGGCAGGACCTGGGTGGCCTCGAAATCGCTGCTGACATGGTCCATCAGCAGGCGCTTGAGCCGACCGACCACCCCTTGCGCCCGCATCTTCGCGCGGGCCAGGGGGGAGGTGCCGGTCATCATGCGGGTCTCTTCGGACACCGAAGAACCCAGCCCGCTGGAGCGGGAACCGGTGCTCTCGTCAAACGAGGGCGGGCGCGGCTCGGTGCGACCACCGGGGGTTCGCCGCACCAGCGACTGAAGGTCGATCTCCTTCATGACGCCGCTGGCCACCAGAAACTGGTTGGTGGCCTCGTAGGCCTCCAGCATGGTCTGCGGCAGGTGCGTGGCCACGGTGTCCTGGATCATGAGCCAGGCTTCGCGGGTCATGCCGCTGGCCACCCACTGTTCAATGAACACCCGGCTGGCCACCTCGGGCAGCAGGATGTCGTTGCGCGACATCTCCTGGCGCCGCTCCAGGTGCTGGATGCGCAGGCGCAGCTCGTTGATCTCGCGGGAAGCCTTGTCGAGCACCCGCATGGCCAGGCGGGAGGCGACGATCTGGTCGTTGACGGTGCTGTCGTCCACCAGCTCCAGCTTGCCGGGCTGGCTGGCCGCGGCGGCCGTCTGGGTGCTGAAGTTGCGGTAGGCGTCGTGCAGGGCGCTGCGGGTCAGCTCGGCCCACTGGCCCTGAACGCGCTGGAAGGTCATCCAGGCCTCGCGCCGCTGGGTGGCCTCGAGCGGCGAACACATCTGGTCGCGCAGTTCGGTCAGGCGGCCCTGGACCGCAGTGACCAGATCGGGCATGACCCGGCCCACGCGAACCACGAACAGTTCGCGCGCCTGACGGGCCAACGGGGATGTGTTCTGTTGTGGCAGGGACACGGTCTTGTCAGTATGACATGAACACTGTTACATCCGACAGCCGCCCTGGCTCGCCTGGGGGACGCATGTTGCGTCTTACACCACAGCACCGCCGTTCGGGTCGTCCGGGTCGCCCGAAGCCTTGGCCGGCTTGATGAGGTCTTCGCGCCGGATGCCGAGCCACATGGCGATGGCGGCGGCCACGAACACCGACGAATAGATGCCGAAGCAGATGCCGATGGTCAGCGCCAGGGCGAAGTAATACAGCGTGGGGCCGCCGAACAGCAGCATGGACAGCACCATGATCTGGGTCGAGCCGTGGGTGATGATGGTGCGGCTGATGGTCGAGGTGATGGCATGGTCGATGACCTGGACCGGCGTCATCTTGCGATGCTTGCGGAAGCTCTCGCGGATGCGGTCGAAGATCACCACCGACTCGTTGACCGAATAACCCAGCACGGCCAGCACCGCCGCCAGCACGGCCAGCGAGAACTCCCACTGGAAGAAGGCGAAGAAGCCCAGGATGATGACCACGTCGTGCAGGTTGGCGATGATGGCCGACACCGCGTACTTCCACTCGAACCGGATGGCCAAGTAGATCATGATGCCGACGATCACCAGGCCCAGCGCCAGCAGGCCGTTGTTCACCAGCTCCTGACCGACCTGCGGGCCGACGAACTCGGTGCGCTTCAGCTCCAAGGCAGGGTTCTGGGCCTTGAGCGCTGCGAACAGTTCTTCACTCTGCTGGCCCGAACTCTTGCCAGCTTGGGCGGGCAGGCGCAGCAGCACGTCGCGCGAAGAACCGAAGTTCTGCACCGGCACCTCGGCGTACCCCAGCGACTCCACCACCTTGCGCACCGATTCCAGATCGGCCGGCTGTTCGTAGGCCACCTCCATCACCGTGCCGCCGGTGAACTCGACCGACAGGTGCAGGCCCCGGGTGACGAGGAAAAACACCGCCAGGATGAAGGTGATGGACGAAATCGCGTTCAGCAGCAGCGCGTGCTTCATGAACGGGATGTCGCGGCGGATGCGGAAAAATTCCATCGTGGTGGCCTTGTTCGGGTTCGTTCGGTCGGCGGGTCGGGCGGTCAGTCGGCCTTGGGGGCCGGGGTCTGGCCGTCGGCA
>PNMF01000053.1 GCA_013823485.1 Comamonadaceae bacterium | reverse complement strand
GTGCCCATCATCGGCACCAGCCCCGACATGATCGATGCCGCCGAAGACCGCGAGCGCTTCCAGAAGCTGCTGCACGACCTGGGCCTGCGCCAGCCGCCCAACGCCACCGCCCGCACCGAGCCCGAGGCGCTGGAGAAGGCCGCTGCCCTGGGTTACCCGCTGGTGGTGCGCCCGAGCTATGTGCTGGGTGGCCGCGCCATGGAAATCGTGCACGAGCAGCGCGACCTGGAGCGCTACATGCGCGAAGCGGTCAAGGTCAGCAACGACTCGCCGGTCCTGCTGGACCGCTTCCTGAACGACGCCATCGAATGCGACGTGGACGCGGTGCGTGACGCCTCCGGCCGCGTGTTCATCGGCGGCGTGATGGAGCACATCGAGCAGGCCGGCGTGCACTCGGGCGACTCCGCCTGCTCGCTGCCCCCCTACTACCTGAGCAAGGCCACGGTCGAGGAACTCAAGCGCCAGACCGCCGCCATGGCCCAGGGCCTGAGCGTGGTCGGCCTGATGAACGTGCAGTTCGCGATCCAGGAAGTGGAAGAAAACGGCCAGAAGAAGGACGTGATCTTCGTGCTGGAGGTGAACCCGCGCGCCTCGCGCACCGTGCCCTTCGTCTCCAAGGCCACCGGCATCCAGCTGGCCAAGGTCGCGGCGCGCTGCATGGCCGGTCAGACGCTGGATGCCCAGGGCATCGGCGCCGAGGTCACGCCGCCTTACTTCAGCGTCAAGGAAGCCGTGTTCCCGTTCGTGAAGTTTCCCGGGGTGGACACCATCCTCGGCCCTGAGATGAAGTCCACCGGCGAGGTCATGGGTGTGGGCAAGACCTTCGGCGAAGCCTTCGTGAAGAGCCAGCTCGGCGCCGGCACCAAGCTGCCGCGCTCGGGCCGCGTGTTCCTGACCGTCAAGAACGGCGACAAGCTGCGTGCGGTCGAGGTGGCCCGCCAGCTGGTGGAGCAGGGCTTTGAGCTGGTGGCCACGCGCGGCACCGCTGCCGCGATTGCGGCGGCCGGCATCCCGGTGCAGACGGTGAACAAGGTGGCCGAGGGCCGGCCGCACATCGTGGACATGATCAAGAACGGCGACATCGCCCTGGTCATCAACACGGTGGAGGAGCGCCGCAACGCCATCACCGACTCGCGCGCCATCCGCACCTCGGCGCTGCTCGCCCGGGTGACCACCTTCACCACCATTGCCGGTGCCGAAGCCGCGGTGGAAGGCATGAAATACCTGGATCAGCTCGACGTGATCTCGGTGCAGGAAATGCACGCACAGCTCTGATCGGCGAGGGTCGGCGCAGCGCCGCCGGCCCCTGCCTTTCACGGCATAATTCCGCCCTAATGAACACCGCCGAGCGGCAACGCCCGGCGGTTTGCTTTTGGAGACACCCCCATGACCACCATTCCGATCACCAAGCGCGGCGCCGAGAAGCTCAAGGAAGAGCTCCACCGCCTCAAGACCGTCGACCGTCCTGCGGTCATCAACGCCATTGCCGAAGCGCGTGCCCAGGGCGATCTGAGCGAGAACGCCGAGTACGACGCCGCCAAGGACCGCCAGGGCTTCATCGAAGGCCGCATCGCCGAGGTCGAGGGCAAGCTCTCGGCCGCCCAGATCATCGACCCGTCCACGGTGGACGCCGGCGGCCGGGTGGTGTTCGGTGCCACGGTCGACCTGGAAGACGAGGACAGCGGTGCGAAGGTCACCTACCAGATCGTCGGCGAAGACGAAGCCGACCTGAAGCTGGGCCTGGTCAACATCAGCAGCCCGATCGCCCGTGCGCTGATCGGCAAGGAAGAGGGCGACACCGCCGAAGTGCAGGCCCCGAGCGGCGTGCGCCGCTTCGAGATCGTGGCGGTCCGCTACGTCTGACCGGCATGCTGCAACGCCTGCCCCTGATGCTGGCCGCCCTCTGGTGGGGCGGCATCAGCGCACTCAGCTTCCTGGCGGTGCCGCTGCTGTTTGCGCAGCTCGGCAGTCCGGCGGTGGCGGGCCCGGTGGCGGCAAAGATCTTTTCCCTGCAATGCTGGGCCGGCATCGTCATCGGTGGTCTGCTGCTGGTGCTGCTCAAGCGCGGTGAACCCACCCCCGAAGCCTTCACCACACTGGGGCTGGTCTGTCTGGCGCTGTTGCTGGCCCTGTTGCAGGAGTTCGGTGTGGCCCAGAAGATCGTGACCGCCCGGGCCAGCGGCGGCAACCTGCGCCTGTGGCACGCCGTGGGGAGCCTGATGGTGCTGGGCCAGTGGCTGTGCACCGCCGCCGTGCTCTGGCGGCTCGGGGCCGGGCCCCGCAGCACTCAACCCGGCTGACGCTCGGCGGATTCCAGCGTGTTGACCATCAGCATGGTGATGGTCATGGGGCCCACGCCACCCGGCACCGGCGTGATCCAGCCCGCCACTGCCTTCACGCCGTCGAAGTCGACGTCGCCGCAAAGCTTGCCGGCGTCGTTGCGGTTCATGCCCACATCGATCACCACCGCGCCCGGCTTGACCATGTCGGCGGTCAGCACGTTGCGTTTGCCCACGGCCGCCACGATCACGTCGGCCTGAAGCGTCTGGGCTTTCAGATCTGCGGTGGCGCTGTGGCAGATGGTCACGGTGGCATTCTTCTGCAGCAGCATCAGCGCCATGGGCTTGCCCACGATGTTGCTGCGCCCGATCACCACGGCGTGCTTGCCGCGCAGGTCGTATCCGATGTGCTCCAGCATCTTCATGCAGCCGTAGGGCGTGCAGGGCCAGAAACCGGGCATGCCGGTCATCAGGGCACCGGCGCTGGCGATATGAAAGCCGTCGACGTCCTTGGCCGGATCGATCGCCTCGATCACCTTCTGCGCGTCGATGTGGGCGGGCAGCGGCAGCTGCACCAGGATGCCGTGGATGGACGGGTCGCGATTCAGGGCATCGACCCGGGCCAGCAGGTCGGCCTCGCTCAAGGTCTCCGGCCAGGTCTCCAGCACCGAATGCATGCCGGTGTCGTCGCAGGCCTTCACCTTGTTGCGCACATACACCTGGGAGGCCGGGTTGGCGCCGACCAGGATCACGGCCAGTCCGGGGGTGATGCCACGCGCCTTCAGCGCCTGGACGCGGGCCGCCACATCGGCGCGGAGCTGTCGGGAAAGGGCGTTGCCGTCGATGAGTTGTGCGGTCATGTGGGGGCGGTCGGGCTTCAGGCCTTGGCAGGCGTCTGGCCCAGGGCAATCTTGAGCAGGTCGGCCACGGTGTTGGCGCCGAGCTTTTCCATGATGTTGGCGCGGTGCGCCTCGACCGTCTTGATGCTGATGCCCAGATCGTCGGCGATCTGCTTGTTCAGCCGGCCGGCCACGATGCGTTCCAGCACCTGGGCCTCGCGGCTGGTCAGCTTGGAGAGCAGGGCGTCGCGGCTGGCGGCCTGCTGGTGGGTGGTGAAGGCTTCACGGGCCCGGTCCAGCATGCGCTCCACCAGGCT
The DNA here is from genome assembly GCA_013823485.1 of Comamonadaceae bacterium. Taxonomy (GTDB): domain Bacteria; phylum Pseudomonadota; class Gammaproteobacteria; order Burkholderiales; family Burkholderiaceae_C; genus Hydrogenophaga. The sequence continues at coordinate 15,075 of PNMF01000053.1, read as the reverse complement.
GACCAGCTGGTCTTCCTTGAAGGGCTTCTGGATGAAGTCGAGCGCGCCCTTCTTCATGGATTCGACCGCCATGGGCACGTCGCCGTGGCCGGTGATGAAGACGATGGGCAGGGGCGACTGGCGTTCCATCAGCCGGTCCTGGAGTTCCATGCCGCTCATGCCGCCCATGCGGATGTCGGCGATGAGGCAGGCAACCTCACGGGCGTCGTAGCGGCTCAGGAAGGCTTCGGCGGATTCGAAGCAGCGGACCCGGAAATCCTTGCCTTCCAGCAACCACTGGAGGGAATCGCGAACGGCCTCGTCGTCGTCGACGACATAGACGGTGCCTTTTTTGGGGATCAGACTCATCTCGCTCTTTCGGTGTCCGTCAGGGTCAGCGAGGCCACTGCATCGGCGGCCTGCGGTTGTAGTCGCGAGGCGATGGGTATCCAGAAGCTGAAACAGCAACCCACCACGTCCTCACCATTGTAGATGTTCTCCACCCGCATCCGGCCGTGGTGCGACTCCACGATGCTGCGGCAGAGCTTCAGGCCGATGCCCATGCCTTCGCTCTTGGTGCTGTAGAAAGCCTCGTAGATGCGATCGATCATGTCGGCCGGCACGCCCTTGCCGGAGTCGCGGACCTCGAACTCGATGACGTCCTGGTCGTCGTGCCGGCGCGGCCCGACCCGCAGCTCCACATAGCGTTCGGCCGGCGGGCGCCGGGCCTCGGCAATGGCCTCGCCGGCGTTCTTCATCAGGTTGATCAGCACCTGTTCGATCAGGATCGGGTCGACCATCAGCGACGGCAGGCGCGCCGCCACATACGGCGTGAGCCGCACCTGCTGGCGCCGCAGCTCGATGTCGGCCAGTTCGATGGCGTTGCTCACCATCTGGGCCACGTCCGACAGCATCGGGTTGGGCTCGCTGCGTTTCACGAAGGCCCGGATGCGCTGGATGATCTGCCCCGCCCGCTGGGCCTGCCGGGCGGTCTTCTCCAGCGCGGCCAGCAGGTCGTCGGTGTTGATGCGATCGTCCTTGAGGCGCGAGATCATGCCGTTGCAGTAATTGCTGATGGCGGTCAGCGGCTGGTTCAGTTCGTGGGCCACGCTGGAGGCCATCTCGCCCATGGTGATCAGCCGGCTGGCGGTCTGGGCCCGTTCCGACTGGCGCGCGGCCAGTTCCTCGGCGTTGCGCCGGGGCGTGATGTCGCTGGCAATCACCATCTGCGCCAGTCGCCCGTCGACCCAGGTGAGGTAGCGGGTGCGCACCTCCAGCCAGCGGTCGAGTTCGGCGGCGAAAACTTCCGCATTGCCGGCGCCGGCATCGGTCAGGGTCTCGGTCGGCATGCCGGCAAAGGCGTCGACCGCGTCGCCGTCGTCGGGCGAGGGCTGCGGCTGGTGGCCGGCCAGATCGACCAGCCGGCGGTGGCCGTGGCCCCGGGTGCCGAACCAGAGCCGGTACATCTTGTTGGCGAACAGCAGCTCGTCGCTGCCCAGCGGGGCCACCGACACCGCCGAGTCCAGCGACTCCAGCACGGTGGTGAAACGCTCGTAGGAAGCCGAAAGCTCCTCGCGGACCCGCTTGGGTTCGGTGATGTCGGTCACCGAGGTCATCCAGCCGGTCTGCACACCCCGGGAGTCCACCAGCGGCGACACATACATGCGTGCATCGAAGATGGTGCCGTTGCGGCGCTGCACCCGCACCTCGAATCCGCCGGGGGTGGAGCGCCCGTTGAGCTCGTCTTCCAGCCGCGCCAGCAGCAGGTCGTGCTCGCCTTCCGGCCAGTAGGGGAAGGGCGCGGTGCGGCCGACCAGCTCGGCCTCGGTCCAGCCGGTCATGGAGCAGAACGCCGGATTCACATAGGTGATGCGGCCCTGCATGTCGAGCGCCCGCATGCCGGTGAGCATGGAGTTTTCCATGGCCCGGCGGAAATTGGTCTCGGTCATCAGGGCCTGCTGGGCCTGCACGCGCCGGCGGGTGTGGCGCCAGGTGCCGAGCAGCATCCACACGGTGAGCACCGACAGCGCGCCGATCACCCAGAAGAAGCCGGTGCCGACGATGTCCTGCGAAGTGCGGTAACCCTGGGCCTTGAGGATCAGCCCGTTGCCCACCGGCGAGACCGGCACCTCGTGCTCCATGGGCGGATTGGCCCAGGGCAGCAGCCGCAGCACGGTGTTCGGTGCCTGCAGCGTTCCGGCCAGCACCTGGCCGCTGTCGTCCACCAGCGCCACGGCATACCGGGCCATGATTTCGGGCGGCATGCCGAAGCGCATGAGGCCGTCGACCGAGTATTCGCCCATCACCGTGCCGCTGAAGCGCCCCTGCTCGGCCAGCGGCACCTGCAGCATCAGCGTGGCATCGCGCGGGCTGTTGCCCATCGGTCGGGAGTAGATGGGCTGGCGCAGGTCGCGCGCCAGATCGAAAGAACCATCGGTTTCGGACGGACTCAATGTGCTGCCGGTGGGGCGGGTCAGCGCCGGCGGTGCGCTGGGCGAGGCGTAGCTGGCCTGGACGTTGCGGCGCCCGTCGACCCAGCTGATCGCCAGCAGCTCGGGGAACTGGCTGACCAGCGTCTCGGCCTGGAACGTGAATTCTTCGGTGTCGATCTCGCGGTTGTCGATCTCCCGGGCCAGCCGCATGAGCTGCTCCTGCCGCTCCAGCAGGCGAAGACGCAGCCGCTGCTGGGCGTATTCGACGTCGCGCGTGACCCCTTCCTGCTCGCGCTCCAGCTCCTCATACCGCAGGTAGGCAATGGCCACCACGATGGCGGTCAGGAACAGCAACACCGACAGCAGCGGTGCCAGCGTGGCGAAGCGGTCCTGGCGGGAGGGTGGCAGGCGCCGCCACCAGCGCTTGATCCAGGGCACCGAGGCGGCGGGAGAGGTGGATTTCGTGGTCACCGGGCGAGTCTACGTGAGGGGTCGTCGGGCGGTAGCCGGGAGGGCGTGGGCGGACGATTAACCACCATGTGAAATCATCATCCGGATATTGAAACGGTATTCGATCTGTGAAAGAATGCCGCCGTCTGGCAGGGAGCGGCCCTGCCCATTCCAACACCGACACAGGAGACACGCATGTCAGCGAACGACGCCCGCCCCGGACAACCCGCGTCCGATCTGGACGCCCAGGAGACCCGCGAATGGATGGAGGCGCTGACCGCCGTCATCGAACGCGAGGGTCCGGAACGCGCCCACTACCTGCTCGAGCAGCTGCTCGAAGAGGCCCGCCAGCACAGCGTGGACATGCCGTTCTCGGCCAACACCGGCTATGTGAACACCATCGAGCCCGGTGAAGAAGCCCACAACCCCGGCAACCTGGAGCTCGAAGGCCGGCTGCGCGCCTACATGCGCTGGAATGCCATGGCCATGGTGGTCAAGGCCAACCGCCTGAACCCGGCCGACGGTGGCGACCTCGGCGGTCACATCAGTTCGTTCCAGTCGCTGGCCCACATGTTTGCGGTCGGCTTCAACCATTTCTGGCATGCCGACAACACCGATGCCGGGGGCAACCACGGCGGCGACCTGCTCTACATCCAGGGCCACAGCGCGCCCGGCATCTACGCCCGCGCCTTCATGGAAGGGCGGCTGAGCGAAGAGCAGCTGCTGAACTTCCGCCAGGAGGTGGACGGCAAAGGCATCTCCAGCTACCCGCACCCCAAGCTGATGCCGGAGTTCTGGCAGTTCCCCACGGTGTCGATGGGCCTGGGCCCGCTGATGGCCATCTACCAGGCCCGCTTCCTGAAGTACCTGCATGCACGCGGCATTGCCGACACGTCGCAGCGCAAGGTCTGGGTGTTCTGCGGTGACGGCGAGATGGACGAGCCCGAGAGCCTGGGCGCCATCGGTCTGGCCGCTCGCGAGAAGCTCGACAACCTGGTGTTCGTCGTCAACTGCAACCTGCAGCGCCTGGACGGTCCGGTGCGCGGCAACGGCAAGATCATCCAGGAGCTGGAAGGCGAGTTCCGCGGCTCGGGCTGGAACGTCATCAAGCTGCTGTGGGGCCGCGAGTGGGACGCGCTCCTGGCGCGCGACAAGGACGGCGCCCTGCGCAAGATCATGATGGACACGCTGGACGGCGACTACCAGGCCATGAAGGCCAACGACGGTGCCTTTGTCCGCAAGAACTTCTTCGGCCGCGATCCGCGCACCCTGGAGCTGGTCTCCAAGATGAGCGACGAGGACATCTGGGCCCTGCGCCGTGGCGGCCATGACGCCCAGAAGGTGTACGCCGCCTTCCACCGCGCCTACCACCACGAAGGCCAGCCCACCGTGCTGCTGGTCAAGACGGTCAAGGGCTACGGCATGGGCAAGGCGGGCGAGGGCAAGAACACCGCCCACCAGACCAAGAAGCTGTCCGACGAGGACATCCGCTACATGCGCGACCGCTTCAACCTGCCCATTCCGGACAGCGAGCTGCCCAGGATCCCGTTCTACAAACCGGCCGACGACACGCCGGAAATGAAGTACCTGCACGAGCGCCGCAAGGCCCTGGGCGGCTACCTGCCCAAGCGCCGCGCCGTCAGCTCCGAGAGCTTCACCGTGCCGGCGCTGGACAATTTCAAGGCGGTGCTGGAGCCCACCGCCGAGGGTCGCGAGATCAGCACCACCCAGGCGTATGTGCGTTTCCTGACCCAGCTGCTGCGCGACCAGGCCCTGGGCCCGCGCGTGGTGCCCATCCTGGTGGACGAGGCCCGCACCTTCGGCATGGAAGGCCTGTTCCGCCAGATCGGCATCTACAACCCCGAAGGCCAGAAGTACACCCCGGTCGATAAAGACCAGGTCATGTACTACAAGGAAGACAAGGCCGGCCAGATCCTGCAGGAAGGCATCAACGAGGCCGGCGGCATGGCCAGCTGGATCGCGGCGGCCACGTCCTACAGCACCAACAACCGCATCATGGTGCCGTTCTACGTGTACTACTCGATGTTCGGTTTCCAGCGCATCGGCGACCTGGCCTGGGCCGCCGGCGACATGCAGGCGCGTGGCTTCCTGCTGGGCGGCACCTCCGGGCGCACCACGCTCAACGGCGAAGGCCTGCAGCACGAGGACGGCCACAGCCACATCCTGGCCGGCACCATCCCGAACTGCGTCTGCTACGACCCGACCTTCGCGCACGAGGTGGGCGTGATCCTGCACCACGGCCTCAAGCGCATGGTGGAGAAGCAGGAGAACGTGTACTACTACATCACCCTGCTCAACGAGAACTACGCCATGCCGGGCCTGAAGGCCGGCACCGAAGAGCAGATCATCAAGGGCATGTACCTGCTCAAGGAAGGCGCCAAGCTGACCCCGCGCGTGCAGCTGCTGGGTTCGGGCTCCATCCTGCGCGAAAGCCTGTTCGCCCAGGAGCTGCTGGAGAAGGACTGGGGCGTGTCGGCCACCGTGTGGTCTTGCCCGAGCTTCAACGAGCTGGCCCGCGACGGCGTGGACGCCGAGCGCTGGAACCTGCTGCACCCGCTGGAGACCCAGCGCGTGCCGTTCGTGGCCCAGCAGCTGGCCGGCCATGCCGGCCCGGTGGTTGCGTCCACCGACTACATCAAGAGCTTTGCCGAGCAGATCCGGCCGTACCTGCCCAAGGGCCGCACCTACAAGGTGCTGGGCACCGACGGCTTCGGCCGCAGCGACTTCCGCAGCAAGCTGCGGGAGCACTTCGAGATCAACCGCCACTACATCGTGGTCGCGGCGCTCAAGGGTCTGGCCGAAGAAGGCACCGTGCCGATGTCGCAGGTGGCCGAGGCCATCCGCAAGTACGGCATCGACGCCGACAAGATCAACCCGCTTTACGCCTGATCCCGGGAGACACACATGGCCATGGTGGAAGTACACGTCCCGGACATCGGGGATTTTGATGAAGTCGCGGTGATCGAGCTGCTGGTCAAGCCGGGCGACACGGTCAAGGCCGAGCAGAGCCTGATCACGGTGGAGTCGGACAAGGCGTCGATGGAGATTCCCTCGTCGACGGCCGGCGTGGTGAAGGAACTGCGCGTGAAGCTGGGCGACAAGGTGAAGCAGGGCTCGGTCGTGCTGGTGCTGGAAGCCGAGGGCGCTGCCACAGCGCCGGTCGCAGCGCCCGCAGCCGCGTCGATGCCCGCGCCCGCTGCCGCACCGGTGGCGGCTGCCCCGGCACCGGTGGCCGCTGCAGCCCCGGCTGCCACCGGCCCGGTGGAAGTGCGTGTGCCCGACATCGGCGACTTCAAGGACGTCGCCGTGATCGAGCTGCTGGTCAAGCCCGGCGACACCATCCAGGCCGAGCAGAGCCTGATCACGGTGGAGTCGGACAAGGCATCGATGGAGATTCCGTCGTCGGCGGCCGGCGTGGTGCAGTCGCTGGCGGTGAAGATCGGCGACAAGGTCAACATCGGCGATCTGGTGGCCCTGCTGCAGGGCACGGTCGCGGCCGCAGCTGCTGCACCCGTCGCAACCGCCGCGCCGGCTTCGGCACCGGCCCCTGTGGCGGCCAGCGCCCCGGCTCCGGCTGCCGCGCCCGGTGCCGCTGCCGTGGTGGCTGCCCCGGCCCACCAGCCGGGCGCTGCCCCGGTGGGCCTGCCGCACGCCTCGCCCTCGGTGCGCAAGTTCGCCCGCGAACTGGGCGTGCCGCTGGCCGAGGTGAAGGGCTCCGGCCCCAAGGGCCGGATCACGCTGGACGATGTGCAGCAGTTCACCCGCTCGGTCATGAATGGTGCGGTGCAGACCGCAGCCCAGGCCGCCAAGGCCCCGGCCGCCACGGCTGCTGGCGGCGGTGGCAGCGAGCTGGGGCTGATTCCCTGGCCCAAGGTCGACTTCGCGAAGTTCGGTCCGATCGAGCGCAAGGAGATGGGCCGCATCAAGAAGATCAGCGGCGCCAACCTGCTGCGCAACGCCGTGATGATCCCGGCCGTCACCAACCACGACGACGCCGACATCACCGAACTGGAGGCCTTCCGGGTCGCCACCAACAAGGAAAACGAGAAGAGCGGCGTGAAGGTCACCATGCTGGCCTTCCTGATCAAGGCCTGCGTGGCCGCGCTCAAGAAGTTTCCCGAGTTCAACAGCAGCCTGGACGGTGACGCGCTGGTCTACAAGCAGTACTGGCATATCGGTTTTGCGGCCGACACGCCGAACGGCCTGGTGGTGCCGGTCATCAAGGACGCCGACAAGAAGGGCATCCTGCAGATCAGCAAGGAGATGTCGGAGCTGGCCGCCAAGGCCCGCGACGGCAAACTCGGCCCGGCCGACATGAGCGGCGCCACCTTCACCATTTCCAGCCTGGGCGGCATCGGCGGGCGTTACTTCACGCCCATCATCAATGCGCCCGAGGTGGCCATCCTAGGGGTGTGCAAGAGCCAGATGGAGCCGGTGTGGGACGGCAAGGCCTTCGTGCCGCGCCTGATGCTGCCGCTGTCCCTCACCTGGGACCACCGTGTCATCGACGGTGCAGCCGCTGCGCGCTTCAACGCGTACCTCGGCCAGATCCTTGGCGATTTCCGCCGCGTGCTGCTGTAAAGGAACCCGAACATGGCCATCATGGATATTCAGGTTCCCGACATCGGCGACTTCGACGAGGTCGCGGTCATCGAGCTGCTGGTCAAGCCGGGCGACACGATCCGGGCCGAGCAGAGCCTGATCACGGTCGAGTCCGACAAGGCGTCGATGGAGATTCCGTCGTCGCACGCCGGCGTGGTCCGGGAGCTCAAGGTCAAGCTGGGCGACAAGGTCGCCAAGGGCTCGGTGGTGCTGACGCTGGAGGTGGCCGCTGCCACGGCGGCGCCATCACCGGTGGCTGCGGCGCCGGCCCCCGCGCCGGCCACCGCTGCGGTGGCGGCACCGGCGGCGGGCTCTTTCAGCGGCAGCGCCGATCTGGACTGCGACCTGCTGGTGCTCGGGGGTGGCCCCGGCGGTTACTCCGCCGCGTTCCGCGCCGCCGACCTGGGTCTGAAGGTCGTCATCGTCGAGCGTTACGCCACCCTGGGCGGCGTGTGCCTCAACGTGGGCTGCATCCCATCCAAGGCGCTTCTGCATGTGGCCGCCGTCATGGACGAGGTCAGCCACATGGCCGATCTCGGCGTGGAGTTCGGCCGCCCGGTGCTCAACATCGACAAGCTGCGCGGCCACAAGGAAAAGGTGATCGGCAAGCTCACCGGCGGTCTGGCCGCCATGGCCAAGATGCGCAAGGTGACCACCGTGCGCGGCTACGGTGCGTTCGTCGGCCCGAACCACCTGGCGGTCGAAGAGACCACCGGCTCCGGCCAGGACAAGACCGGCTCGAAGAAGGTGGTGGCATTCAAGAAGTGCATCATCGCCGCCGGCTCCCAGGCGGTGCGGCTGCCCTTCATGCCGGACGACCCGCGCGTGGTCGACTCCACCGGTGCGCTGGAGCTGAAGGATGTGCCGAAGAAGATGCTGATCGTCGGTGGCGGCATCATCGGTCTGGAGATGGGCACGGTCTACAGCACGCTGGGCGCCCGCCTGGACGTGGTGGAGATGATGGACGGCCTGATGCAGGGTGCTGACCGCGACCTGGTCAAAGTCTGGGAAAAGATGAACCGGCACCGTTTCGACAACGTGATGCTCAAGACCAAGACCGTGGGGGCCCGGGCCACGCCCGAGGGCATCCAGGTGCAGTTCGAAGGTCTGGACGGCACGAAGAGCGAAGGCACCTACGACCTGGTGCTGCAGGCGGTGGGCCGCACACCCAACGGCCGGAAGATCGCCGCCGAGCAGGCCGGTGTCGCCGTGACCGACCGGGGCTTCATCAACGTCGACATCCAGATGCGCACCAACGTGCCGCACATCTTCGCCATCGGTGACATCGTCGGCCAGCCGATGCTGGCCCACAAGGCGGTGCACGAGGCGCATGTGGCGGCCGAGGTGGCGGCCGGCGAACTGCTGGGCAACCCGGAGCTGGCGGCCGCTGCCTTCAATGCCCGGGTGATCCCGAGCGTGGCCTACACCGACCCCGAGGTCGCCTGGGTCGGCCTGACCGAGGACCAGGCCAAGGCGCAGGGCATCAAGGTGAAGAAGGGCCTGTTCCCCTGGGCGGCTTCCGGCCGTGCCATTGCGAACGGCCGGGACGAGGGCTTCACCAAGCTGCTGTTCGACGATTCGCCCGAGGCCCATGGCCACGGCAAGATCCTGGGCGGCGGCATGGTCGGCACCCATGCCGGCGACATGATCGGCGAGATCGCGCTGGCCATCGAGATGGGGGCTGATGCGGTGGACATCGGCAAGACGATCCACCCGCACCCGACGCTGGGCGAGAGCATCGGCATGGCGGCCGAGGTGGCGCACGGTTCGTGCACCGACGTGCCGCCGGCGCGCCGCTGAGCCACACCGCACCCACAAAAAACCCGGCCTTGGCCGGGTTTTTTCATGCTGGGGGAGGGGGCGGTTTCAGGGTTCCTGCTGAGGCAGCACCCGCCGCGCGCCGTTGAAGCGGGTGTTCCAGTAGGCGATCCGCATGTCTTCCACCCGGACCTGGGCGCCGGCCCGGGGGGAGTGGATGAACTTGCCGTCGCCCACATAGATGCCCACATGGCTGAAGGCGCGGCGCATGGTGTTGAAGAACACCAGGTCGCCGGGTTTGAGTTCGCTGCGGTCGATCACCTGGGTGGCCGCAGCCTGTTCGTCGGAGCGGCGCGGCAGGATCTTGCCGACCGACTGTTCATACACCGCACGGACGAAGCCGCTGCAGTCGAAGCCGGTGTCGTGGCTGTCGCCGCCCCATTTGTAGGGAACGCCCAGGAAGGCCATGGCGTTGATGACCAGGCTGGAAGCCTGTTCGCTCATGGAGGCTCGGGCCTGCTGCACCTGGGCACCCAGGCGGTCGATCAGGCCTTTTTCGGCGAGCAGGGCGTCCATGTCCTGGTAGCCCGCTGACGGACCCGCTGCCGGTTCGGGTGCCGCATGCGCAGCGCTCAGCGCAGCGGCGGCAAGGACGAAGACGGACAGGCGGTGGGGCATGGGTTGCGAGGGTAACGGGAGCCAGCGCGAGCGTCAAGCGAGATAAACGCCGTAACCGCTTGATTCAGTTCTGTTTTTTGGCGACCGGTACTGGCAGGTCGACCATCACCGGCTGGCCGGGTGTGGTGCAGCCGGTGTCGCAGCAGCGGCCGGGTTGGCGGTTGCGGGTGATGGGGCGGGCCGGGTCGTGCGGGGCGGCTGCGGCGGCGCCGTCGGTGGTCAGGCCGCGCTCCAGCAGCCGCTCCACCAGCTCGACCTTGTTGCCCAGCGGGTAATGGCGCCAGATCTCCTGCTTCATGGCGGCCGGCGATCCGCCGCCGTGCAGGCTGATCACGCTGTACCAGCCGCCCTGGTAACCGGCGGTGAGGTCTTCGATGAAGCGGGCGGTCTGGATGCGCTGCTCGTAGGGGATGTCCGGGCTGGCGCGCAGCACCTCCGAGAGGCGGGCGGCGGTTTCCGGGTTGTGGTCTTCGTCCGGGCCGGGCAGGGTGACGGTGAGGCCGCCGCTCACCGTGTGGGCGATGCGGTGCATGTCGTAGATCCGGGTGGCCAGCAGCAGCTTGCCGATGTTGGCGAACACCGGGTCGGGCATGAAGACGCTGCAGTGTTCGTCCTGCCGTCCATACACGCTGGCCGCCACGCCGCAGGCATAGAAGCCCTCGGTGATGGTGATCAGCTCCACCATCTGTTCGCGCAGATGGCTCTCGGCGCCGGGGTCGAAGCCATTGGCCTCGCACATCAGGGCGCCGGCGCCGATCAGCAGGTCGCCGAAGCCGGCGCGCGCGCCGATGCAGGTCTGGCGGTGGTGGGTGGCATAGCTGTAGGTCAGGTGGCCGCTGTGTTCCCACTCGCCGGCCAGGAACACCTGTTCCCAGGGCACGAACACCCGGTCGAAGATGCACACGCCGGTGCTCTGGCCGTAACGCCGGGAGAAGAGGGCGTCGCCGTGTTCCAGCTTCTCGCCCGGGCGGCCCGCCGGGCGGGCCACGATGGTCAGGCCGGGCGCATCCACCGGCACGGCGCAGCAGACCGCGAAGTCGGCGTCTTCGGCGCCCATGTTGCGGCAGGGCATGACCAGCAGCTCGTGCATGTAAGGGGCCCCGGTGACGATGGCCTTGGTGCCGCTGATGACGATGCCCCGGGCGTTGCGCTCCACCACATGCACATAGGTGTCGGGGTTGGCCTGCTGGTGGGGCCGGCGGCTGCGGTCGCCCTTGGCGTCGGTCATGGCCACGCCCAGGGTCAGGTCCTGGGTCTGCACCCGGTGCAGGTAGGCGAAGAAGCGGTCGCGGTGGGTGCGGCTGCCGGTGGCGTCGTCCAGCCGGGCGGCCAGCTGGGCGATGGCGTTGAGCGCGTCGTGGGTCAGGTAGCGCTGGGCGCAACCGGTTTCCTGGCAGATCAGGCGCACCGCCTCCAGCTTGTTGAGCAGATCGCCGCTGCTGGTGCTGAGGTGGGTCATGCGGTTGACCACCCGGCCGCTGCTCTGCTCGACCGGCGTCATGAGCCTGGCGAGCTCCGGCCGGTGGGCCAGGTCGTAGGTCAGGGCCACCGCGTTGATGCCGGGTTGAAGGGCCGGGTCATCGGCCACGCTCTCGACCCGGCGTCCGTCGACGAACACCGTGGGCCGCAGGCGGCGCAGCGACTCGCGGTAGTCGGCGCCGGTCATCAGGGGTGAAGTGTCTGCAGCGGTGTTCATGGCGGTGAGCTCTGGGTGAAAATTTGGACGACGGTCAATCACGATTGACATTGCTCAAACATTTGAACATCGTTCAATAAATTGATCAATGATGATTTATTTCAACTTTTGACAGGTCGTCGGTACACTGACCACATGAATGTGCAGCTCGACGAACTCCGCCCGGTCCTCAGCGAGGCCGAGCGTGAGGCCGCCCAGCGGCAGCTGGAGCTGCGTCAGCAGCGGCAGCTGGCCATGTCGGACACCCGCCGGGCCCTGGTGCTGGACGCGGCGCGCAGCGTGTTCGCCGAGAAGGGGCTGGAGGGCGCAGGCATCCGCGAGATTGCCCGCCGCGCCGGTTACACGCCGGGCGCGCTCTACAGCTATTTCGACAGCAAGGAGGCCATCTATGCGGCGCTGCTCTCGGAGTCGCTTGACCGGCTGCATGCCGAGGTGGCTGCAGCCCGGGCGCCCAAGGGTCAGCCGCACCGTCTGCTGGCCGAGCGGGCCAACGCCTGGTTCGGTTTTTATGCCCGCAACCCGCGCGATCTGGATCTGGGCTTCTACCTGGTGCAGGGGCTGGCGCCCCGGGGACTGAACCCGGAGCTGGACCGGGCGCTGAACCAGCGCCTGATGGACGCGCTGCGGCCCTGCGAGCACGCGCTCGAGGACCTCGGTCTGCCCGCCGACCTGGCGCTGCAGGAAAACGCCGCCCTGTTTGCCCACGGTGTGGGTTTGCTGCTGCTCCAGCACACGGGGCGCATCCGGCTGTTCGGGCAGTCGGCGCCGCACCTGTTCCAGCTGTATGTGGACCGGCTGATCGAGCGGGTGGTGCCCCAGGCGGCCGGGCCGCTCGCCCAGCCCGACCTGTTTGCCGGCTGAAGCAGGCCCGAGTGCGCCGGAGCCGGCCTGGGCGCTGCGAGAATCGTGCTTTTGATCTCCCTCACTCCCCATGCTGCTTGACGTCGAAGAATCCCAACTCGTGTTGGTCGATTACCAGGAACGGCTGATGCCGGCCATGTTCGAGGCCGCCGCCGTGCTGGACAACGCGCACCGGCTGGCCCGCATGGCCCGGCTGCTGGACGTCCCGGTCTGGGGCACCGAACAGAACCCGGCCAAGCTGGGGCCGAACCCGGCCGCCATCCGCGAGGCCTGCCGCAAGACCCTGGCCAAGATGCACTTCAGCGCGGTGGCCGACGGCCTGGCCGACTGGTTGCGTCCGCCGGCACGCCCGGCCGGCGGCAATGCCCGCAGCCTGCCCAAGCACCTGCAGAAACCCGCCGCACCCAGCCAGCCCGAGCGCGGCACCATCGTGGTGGCCGGTTGCGAGGCCCACGTCTGCCTGTTGCAGACCGCGCTGGAACTGATCGAGCAGGAATTCGACGTCTGGGTGGTCACCGATGCCTGCACCTCGCGCACCGAGCGCAACCGCGACGCTGCCTTCGACCGCCTGGCCGGTGCCGGCGCCGAACTGGTCACCACCGAAATGGTGGCTTTCGAGTGGCTGCGCACCGCCGACGACCCGCGTTTCAAGGATGTGCACGGCCTGATCAAGTGAGATCGGCCCGGTGGGGGCCCATCAGGGTTCTCACCGTCAGGCGGCTGCAAGCGGCCTATCCATAATTAAGAATTCAGTTTACCGTTCAACGGTCCGTCCAACGAGGAGACAAGACATGGGTTCGTCCGCCGCCAAGGCCGAGAGTTACGCCGACTTCCACCGCCGTTCGCTTGAAGACCGCGATGCCTTCTGGACCGAGCAGGCCGCACTCATCGACTGGCAGCGGCCGTTCGACCGGGTCTGCAACCACGACAACCCGCCGTTTGCGCGCTGGTTCGAAGGCGGCCGGACCAACCTCTGCCACAACGCGGTCGACCGCCACCTCAAGGACCGCGCCGACCAGAACGCGCTGATCTTCGTCTCCACCGAAACCGGGCAGGAGCGGGTGTACTCGTTCCGCGAGCTGCATGTGGAGGTGCAGCGCATGGCCGCCGTGCTCAAGGCCCAGGGGGTCGGCAGGGGCGACCGGGTGCTGATCTACATGCCCATGATTCCCGAGGCCGCCTTTGCCATGCTGGCCTGCGCCCGCATCGGCGCCATCCACTCGGTGGTGTTCGGCGGTTTCGCCAGCCATTCGCTGGCCTCGCGCATCGAGGACGCGTCGCCGGTGGCCATCGTGAGTGCCGACGCCGGTTCGCGCGGCGGCAAGGTGGTGGAATACAAGCCGCTGCTGGACGAGGCCATCCGCCTGTCCAGCCACAAGCCGACGTCGGTGGTGCTGGTGAACCGGGGTCTGGCGCCGATGGCGATGCTGGCCGGCCGCGACCACGACTACGCCAGCCTGCGGGCGCAGCACATGGAGGCCCAGGTGCCGTGCGAATGGCTGGAGTCCACCGAGATCAGCTACACCATCTACACCAGCGGCACCACCGGCCGCCCCAAGGGCGTGCAGCGCGACGTGGGCGGTTATGCCGTGGCGCTGGCTGCCAGCATGAAGCACATCTTCATGGGCGAGCCGGGCGAGACCTATTTCTCCACCAGCGACATCGGCTGGGTGGTGGGCCACAGCTACATCGTGTACGGCCCGCTGATCGCCGGCATGGCGACCATCATGTACGAGGGCCTGCCGATCCGCCCGGACGGCGGCATCTGGTGGAGCCTGATCGAGAAGTACAAGGTCAGCGTCATGTTCAGCGCGCCCACCGCGGTGCGCGTGCTCAAGAAGCAGGACCCGACCTACCTCAAGCAATACGACCTCTCCAGCCTGAAGGCGCTGTTCCTGGCCGGCGAGCCGCTGGACGAACCGACCGCCCGCTGGATCGCCGACGGCCTGGGCGTGCCCATCATCGACAACTACTGGCAGACCGAGAGCGGCTGGCCGATCCTGACCATCGCCAACGGCGTGGAGCGCAAGGACAGCAAGTTCGGCAGCCCGGGCATTCCCATGTACGGCTACAGCGTCAAGCTGCTGCACGAGAGCACCGGCGAGGAGCTGACCGGCGCGGACGAAAAGGGCGTGGTGGTGATCGAAGGGCCGACGCCCCCCGGCTTCATGCAGACCGTGTGGCAGGACGATGCCCGGTTCGTCAACACCTACTGGAAGAGCATTCCCGGCAAGCTGGTCTACAGCACCTTCGACTGGGGCATCCGCGACAAGGACGGCTACTTCTACATCCTGGGCCGCACCGACGACGTGATCAATGTGGCCGGACACCGCCTGGGCACCCGCGAGATCGAGGAGAGCATCTCCAGCCATGCCAATGTGGCCGAGGTGGCGGTGGTGGGCGTGGCGGACAACCTCAAGGGCCAGGTGGCCATGGCCTTCGTGGTGGCCAAGGACTCCACCACCCTGGGCGATGCGCAGGCCCAGCTCAAGCTGGAAGGCGAGATCATGAAGCTGGTCGACAGCCAGCTCGGCGCGGTGGCGCGACCGTCGCGGGTGCGTTTCGTCTCTGTGCTGCCCAAGACCCGCAGCGGCAAGC
>PNMF01000052.1 GCA_013823485.1 Comamonadaceae bacterium | reverse complement strand
GCTGTGGGTGTCGCCCTCGAAATACAGCACCGTGTCCACCATGTGCTCCAGCACCCGGGGCCCGGCCAGCGCGCCTTCCTTTGTGACATGGCCCACCAGCACGATGGCGGTGCCGCTGGCCTTGGCCGCGCGGGTCAGGTGGGCGGCGCATTCGCGCACCTGGGCCACCGAACCCGGCGCGCTGGTGAGCTGTTCGGAATACACCGTCTGGATCGAGTCGATCACGGCAATGGCCGGGCGCACCGCGTCCAGCGTGGCCAGGATCTTCTCCAGCTGGATCTCGGCCAGCACCTTCACCTGCGAGCCGTCCAGACCCAGCCGGCGCGAGCGCAGCGCCACCTGGGCACCGCTTTCCTCGCCGGTCACGTACAGGGTGTCCAGCGACTGCTTCTGCAGCGCATCGAGCGCCTGCAGCAGCAGGGTCGATTTGCCGATGCCCGGGTCGCCGCCGATGAGCACCACACCGCCTTCCACCACGCCGCCACCCAGCACCCGGTCCAGCTCGTCCAGACCGGTGGGGGTGCGCTGCACGTCCTGCGCCTCGATCTCGGAGAGCGACTTCACCTCGGCCGACGGCGCCAGCGCGGCAAAGCGGTTCTTCGACGGGCTGGCCGATTCGGCCACCGACTCCACCAGCGTGTTCCAGGCGTTGCAATGCGGGCATTTGCCCATCCAGCGCGGCGAGGTGCCGCCGCAGTCGCTGCAGGTGAACAGGGTCTTGTCTTTGGCCATGGATCGGGTCGGTGAAAGCGAGTGGGCAATATAGTCCAGCGCCATGCCCGACCGTACCTTGTCCATCGCCGGCGAAGCCCCAGGCACCTCGGCGGCCGTGCGCGAATGGAACCGCCAGCTGCAGCGCATCGACCGGCTGCAGACCCAGCTGGCGGAGCTGCAGGCCCTGGGCCAGCGCCACCGGCAGGCACTCCAGATGGCCACCGAGCCCACCCGAGCCGCCCTGAACCAGGTCCGCCAGGGGCTGGCGAGTCGGCTGGCCGAGGCCCTGGACGGCAAGCAGCTCGCCGGTGCCGATCGCCGGGCGGCGCTGGTCCGGCTGGCCCGCCTGGCCACCGAACTGGCCGGCTGTGGTGACGCCACGGCCCGCGAGGCCCACGACCGCCACAGCGACATTCCCCTGGCCGAGCGCCAGGCGCAGGACCGCGGAGGGTGGCAGGAGCGGGTGGAAGGCTGGCGCCAGCAGACCCACGAACGGGATGCCCGGCGCGAAGCCCGGCAGGCCCGCCGGGAGAAGCGCCGCCAGCAGCCTGCGCAGGCGTTGCCACTCCCGGACGAAAGCACTCCGGACAAAAACGCTACAGACACAGCCGCTCCAGACACGACCGCTCCGGACGATCCCGCCACCCTGTTGCGCCGCCTGTTCCGCCAGCTGGCCAGCGCCCTGCACCCCGACCGCGAGCCCGACCCGGCGCAGCGCGACCGCAAGACCGCCCTCATGGCCGAGGCCAACCGGGCCCATGCCGGCGGCGATCTGCCCACCTTGCTGCGCCTGCAGCAGCAGGTGTTGCAGGCACAGCCTGCCAGCGGGTGGGACGACGCCCGGCTGACCGCTCTGCTGGTGGTCCTGCGCCGTCAGGTGGCCGACCTGGAGCGCGAGCGCGCTGCGGCCCAGCAGTCCCTGGCCTGGGAGGCCGGGCTGCCGCCCGAGTCGGCGATCAGTGAAGATGCGTTGGCCCTGGCCCGGCAAGGCGCGGTGGAAGCGCTGGCGCAGGCCCTGGAGGAAGCGCGCGACACCCTCAAGCAAGCCGGCACCCCCGGCGGACTGCGGCGCTGGTTGCGCGACTAGCGGTCCGGTCCCCGGGTCAGCCCGGCGGCCAGGGTGTTGACCACCTCGGCCGCCGGCACCGGGCGGCAGCCGCGCGTGTTCTGGCCCGCCCACAACGGCGTGAAATCGCCCCGGCCTTGTGCCTCCCAGTGGCTGCGCAGCGGCGCCATGGCGGCGGTGGCGGTCGGGAAGGCCGGCGCCGTGGCGGGCAGGTGGCCCAGCTCGCGCATGGCGCGGTTGACGATGCCGCGCGCCGGCCGGCCGGTGAAGGCGGTGGTGAGCGCGGTGTGGGCGGCGTCCGGCCCGGTCAGCGCCGCGCGGTGCACCGCGCTGGTGGTGGCCTCGGGGCAGCACAGCCAGACCGTGCCGGTCTGCACCCCGGCCGCACCCAGCGCCATGGCGGCGCTCACCCCGGCCGCATCGGCCATGCCGCCGGCCGCCACCACCGGCAGGTCCAGCGCAGCCACCAGCTGCGGCAGCAGGGCCATCAGGCCCATCTGGCGCGACAGGTCGTCGCTCAGGAAATGTCCGCGGTGCCCACCGGCTTCCAGGCCCTGGGCGATCACCACGTCGGCGCCGTGCTGCTGTAGCCACAGCCCTTCCTCGACCGTGGTCGCCGACGACATGACCACGCTGCCCCAGCGCTTGATGCGTGCCACCAGCGCCGCGTCCGGCAGGCCGAAATGGAAGCTCACCACCCGGGGCGAGAACGGCTCCAGGGCATCGGCCAGCGCGGCGCTGAAGGGCCGGCGGCCGGCGCCGGGTGGCACCTGCGACCCATCGATGCCGGCCTCGGCATGAAAGGGCGCCAGCGTGGCCCGCCAGGCCGCTTCCCGGGCGGGCTCGAACACCGGCGTCGTGTGGCAGAAGAAGTTGATGTTCCAGGACCGGTCGGTGGCCGCGCGCAGCGCGGTCAGTTCGGCCCGCAGGGTGTCGGGCGTGTGGGTGGCGCCGGGCACCGAACCCAGTGCGCCGGCCTCGCACACCGCCGCCGCGAGGGCTGCGCCCTGCACCCCGGCCATGGGCGCCTGGATCAAGGGCAGCCGGGTGCCCAGCAGCGCCAGCAGGCGGGTCACGGCGGTCATCAGGGCACCAGCGACAGGAACAGGAAGGCGGCGAACAGCACCAGGTGCACCGCGCCCTGCATCAGGTTGGTCCGCCCGGTGCCCAGGGTGATGGCGCTCACCAGCAGGGTGATGCCCAGCAGGGCAATGTCCTTGGGGCTCAGGCCGAGCACCAGCGGCAGGTCGAGCCAGACGGCGGCGATCACCACCGCCGGAATGGTCAGGCCGATGCTGGCCAGGGCCGAGCCCAGGGCCAGGTTCATGCTGGTCTGCAGGCGGTCGGCGCGGGCGGCGCGCAGGGCGGCCCAGGTCTCGGGCAGCAGCACCAGCATGGCAATGGCGATGCCGATGACCGCCTTGGGGGCGCCCGCCGAGGCCACCGCCGCTTCGATGGCGGGGGACAGCTGCTTGGCCAGACCGACCACCGACACCAGCGCCACCAGCAGCAGGCCGAAACTGGCCCAGGCCTGGGCGTTGGTGGGCGGCGCTGCGTGCTGGTCTTCGTCCGAGGCATTGGCCGGCGGCAGGAAGTAGTCGCGGTGCCGCACCGTCTGCACGAACACGAAAACCCCCCAGGTGGCCAGCGACGACAGCGCCACGAACACCAGCTGCGAGACGGTGTAGATGCCTTCGCCCGCGCTGGTGGTGAACGAGGGCAGCACCATCACCAGCCCGGCCAGCGACACCAGCGCGGCCAGTGCCGAACTGGCCCCGGCCAGCTGGAAGCTCTGTTCATGGTGGTGCAGGCCGCCGACCAGCAGGCACACGCCGACCACACCGGTGGTGATGATCATCACCGCCGAGAAGATGGTGTCGCGCGGCAGGGTGGCCTTGTCCGGGCCGCCGGCCAGCATCATGGAGATGATCAGCGCCACCTCGATCACCGTGATGGCCAGCGCCAGCACCAGCGTGCCGAAGGGCTCGCCCACCCGGTGGGCCACCACCTCGGCATGGTGCACGGCGGCGATCACCGCGCCGATCAGGGCGATTGCGCAGGCGGCGGTCAGCCAGGTGGCAGGCGCCATGGTGGTGGCGCCGGTCAGCAGGGCTGCCGCCAGCAGCGGCACGAGCCAGGTCCAGGCGTTGTTCCAGCGGATCATGGGTCTCCTCGGGTCGGTCTTCGGGTTTTCAGAGCAGGGCGGGGAACAGCTTGACCAGGCCGGTGGCCATCACCTCCACCGCCAGCGCCGCCAGGATCAGGCCCATCAGCCGGGTCATGACATTGATGCCGGTCTGCCCCAGGAAGCGCGCGATCGGTTCGGCCAGGGTGAAGCACACGGCGGTGGCCAGCGCGATCACCACGCCGTAGCCCACCAGCGCGGCGTGCTGCAGGAAGGTCTTGGCCTGGTCGGCATAGATCACCACGGTGGACATGGTGGCCGGGCCGGTGAGCAGCGGAATGGTCAGCGGCACCACGGCGATCGAGGCGCGCGCCGAGGCGTCCTGCATCTCGCCTTCGGTGGCCTTGGCCTCGGCCGGCTGGGCGTTCAGCATGGCCAGTGCCGAGGTCAGCAGCAACATGCCGCCGCCGACCTGGAAGCTGGCCAGCGAAATGCCGAAGAACTCCAGGATCTGCAGACCCACGATGGCGCAGGTGGCAATCACCGCAAACGCGCTGCAGGCCGAAATCAGCACGGTGCGCTGCCGCTGCTTGCGGCTGAAGCCCTGCGTGTAGTGGATGAAGAAGGGCACGATCGCCAGCGGGTTGACGATGGCGAGCAGGGTGATCAGCGGCTTGAAATCCATGGCCGCTATTGTGGGGCGGCGGAGCGCGGCGGTTCTTTCAGACGAAACATGCCGTAGCCCTCCATGTGGAGGACCTTTTCACCCTTCTGGTTGAACATCTCCCAGACGGTGCGCACCAGGCCGACGTCGGGCCGGCTGTTCATGGGGCGCTTCTCGGTGATGGTGTGCTGCAGGCGCAGCACGTCGCCGGGGAACACCGGCTTGAGCCATTTCAGGCTTTCCAGACCGGGCGAGCCCAGGCTGGAGGTCTCGTGCAGGAAGTTGGTCACCATCAGCCGCATCGCCATGGCGCAGGTGTGCCAGCCGCTGGCGCACAGCGCGCCGAACACCGAGGCCCGGGCGGCCTCGTCGTCCAGGTGGAACGGTTGCGGGTCGAACTGGCCGGCAAAGGCCAGGATGTCTTCGCGGGTCGGGCTCAGGCTGCCCAGGTCGCGCACCTGGCCGACCTCCAGGTCTTCCCACCAGATGCGGATCGGGCCGCGCGGCATTTCAACGGGGTTCATGGTTCAGCGTCCTCCGGAGATGTCCATCAGGGTCATGGTGGTGTAGCTGGCCGCCGGCGAGAGCAGCCAGACGATGGCCTGCGCCACCTCGTCGGCCGTGCCGCCGCGCTGCATGGGCACCGTGTGGGCGAGGTCGCGCACCCGGTTCGGCAGGCCGCCCGAGGCATGGATGTCGGTCTCGATCAGGCCCGGCCGCACCGCATTCACGCGGATGCCCTCGGCGCCCACCTCCTTGGCCAGGCCGATGGTGAAGGCGTCGATGGCGCCCTTGGCCGCCGCGTAGTCCACGTACTGCCCCGGTGAGCCCAGCCGCGAGGCCGCGCTCGACACATTGACGATGGCGCCGCCCCCGCCGCCGTGCAGCGTGCTCATGCGCCGCACCGCTTCGCGGGCGCACAGCATCGAGCCGATCACATTGATGTCGAACATGCGGTGCAGGCGCTGCGCGTCCATCTGGTCGACCCGGGCGCTCACGTCCACCACGCCGGCGTTGTTGACCAGCCCGGTGAGGCGGCCGAAGCGGGCGTCGATGCGCTCGAACAGCGTGACCACCTGGCCTTCGTCGGACACGTCGGCCTGCACCGACATGGCCTGACCGCCCTCGGCCCGGATGGCGCGCACCACCTCGTCGGCCGCCAGCGAATCGCGCGCGTAGTTCACCGCCACCGACCAGCCCTGCCGGGCCGCCAGCCGCGCGGTGGCGGCACCGATGCCGCGCCCGCCGCCGGTGACCAGCAGCACGCCGGCATGGCGGCTGTCCTGACTTGAATCCATAACCTGCCTCCTGCACGATCGGCGGGCTTCGCGTAAAAACCGGGGCTCGCCGTGGTTCGACAACGGACCGATTACAACAGCCCGGGAGACCCGCCATGCGTCCCACAGTGGACTACTTCCTCGCCCCGCAAAGCCCCTGGACCTACCTGGGCCACGCCCGTTTCGTGTCCATGGCCCGCGATGCTGGCGCCACCATCCGCCTGCGCCCGATGGATCTCGGCCGGGTGTTCCCGGTCTCGGGCGGCCTGCCGTTGCCCAAGCGGGCGCCGCAGCGCCAGGCCTACCGGCTGGTGGAAATGGAGCGCTTCGCCAAGTGGCTCCAGCTGCCGCTGAACCTGCAGCCGAAGTTCTTTCCGGTGGCAGGCGATCCAGCCGCGCGCCTGATCTGCACCGTCGACCGGCAGGACGGCACCGACGCCGCCCTGGCCCTCACCGGCGAGGTGCTGTCGGCCGTGTGGGTGCACGAGCTCGACATCGCCGACCCCGCCACGCTGGCGCAACTGCTGACGCAGCTGGGGCTGCCGGCCGAGCGCCTGGCGGCTTCCCTGGAGCCGCAGGTCCAGACCGATCTGGACGCGCACACCCAGGCCGCCATCGATGCGGGTGTGTTCGGCGCGCCGAGCTACGTCATCGGCGGCGAGATTTTCTGGGGCCAGGACCGCCTCGACTTCGTCCAGCGCCGCCTGCTGCAGCGCTGAGCCTTTGCATTTCCCACAGGAGAACAACACCATGGGTCAGACCCTCACCCTCAAGGCCGCCGACGGCCACAGCTTCCCCGCCTATGTGGCCAAGCCGGCCGGCACGCCCAAGGGCGGCATCGTCGTGCTGCAGGAAATCTTCGGCGTGAATTCGCACATCCGCTCGGTGGCCGACGGTTATGCCGCCGAGGGCTATTTCGTGGTGGCCCCGGCCACTTTCCACCGCGTCAAGGCCGATGTCGAGCTGGGCTACACCGAAGCCGACATGGGCACCGGCTTCGGCTTCAAGACCGCGGTGGACGGCCTGCCCGAGCCCGGCGTGATGGCCGACATCCAGGCCGCCATCGACCATGCTGCGGTCGGTGGCAGCGGCAAGGTCGGCATCGTCGGCTACTGCTGGGGCGGCCTGCTGACCTGGCGCTCCGCCTGCAGCCTGTCCGGCCTGTCGGCCGCCGTGCCCTACTACGGTGGCGGCATGACCGCCCAGCCCGATGCCGCCCGCCAGCCGAAGGTGCCGGTGCTGGCCCATTTCGGCGATCAGGACCACTGGATTCCGCTCGACACGGTCGAGGCCTTCCGCCAGAACCAGCCCGGTGTGGAGGTGCATGTCTACAAGGCCAACCACGGCTTCAACTGCGACCAGCGCGGCTCCTTCGATGCCGACGCCGCCCGCACTGCCCGCGAGCGCACGCTGGCCTTCTTCGCCCGCCACCTGGGCTGACGCCATGGGGAGCGCGGCCCGCTTCGCATCGCTGGTGCTGGGGGCGGTGGCCTGGCTGGCGGTCGGGGCTGCGCCGGCGGCCGATTACAGCGGCCCGCTGTTCGACGCCCACCTGCACTACAACGACGAGGCCTGCGTGCACGCGCCGGCCCCCTCGGCCCGCTGCCCCCATCCGCTGCCGGACGTGCTGCAGCGCATGCGCGAGAGCGGCGTGCGGGGCGTGCTGGCCAACTCGCGGCCGAACGACGGCACCCGGGCCCTGGCGGCCGCGCGCGAGCAGGCGGCTGCTGCCGGCGTGACGGTGGTGCCCTTCGTGCGGCTCTACCGCAACCGGGCCGACTACAACAACTGGTTCCGCGACCCGACCATCGTCGATCTGGTGCGCACCGAACTGGAGCGCGGCACCGCCGCCGGCCCTTACCGAGGTCTGGGCGAGTTCCACCTGTACGACAGCGCCAACGCCCGGGGCCCGGTCGCGCAGCAGCTCATGGCCCTGGCCGAAGAGAAGGGGCTGGTGGTGCTGGCCCATGTGGACGAGGCCGCCATCGACCTGCTGATGCAGGCCACGCCGTCGCGCGGGCAGAAGCTGCGGCTGATCTGGGCCCACACCGGCATCGGCGGCACCCCGCCCGCGCAGGTGGAGGCGCTGCTGCAGCGGTATCCCGGCCTGATGGGGGAGCTGTCGTACCGGCCCGGGCTGACCTGCGAGGGTGGTCAGCTCTGCCCGGCGTGGCGCGAGCTGATGCTGCGCCACCCGGACCGTTTCCTCGCCGGCTCCGACACCTGGGTCAACGCCCGCTGGCAGTCCTACGGGCAGCTCATGCAGGACTACCGGGTGTGGCTGGACGGGCTGCCGCCGGACGTGGCCCGCCGCATCGCCTGGGGCAATGCGGCCCGGCTGTTCGATCTTCCGCAGGCGGCTGCGCTGCCTTCAGCGCCCCGCTGAACGCGCCAGGTAGCGCTTGCGCCAGAACACGGCGACCAGCGCCACCGTGGTCAGGGCCATCGATCCCAGCGCCCACCAGAAACCGGTCTCGAGGTGGATCAGCGGGATGAAGTCGAAATTCATGCCGAAGATGCCGGCGATCAGGTTCAGCGGCAGGAAGATCGCGGTCAGCGCGGTGAGGGTGCGCATGATGTCGTTGGTGCGGTTGCTCTGCGCCGAAAAGTGCATCTGCACCGCGGTCTCGGCGTTCTGCTCCAGCCGCCGCACATGGTGCACCACCCGCTCGATGTGTTCGAGCACGTCCCGCGAACGCACCCGCAGCAGCTCCAGCCCGCGCTGCCCGCCGGTGGCCTCGTTGGGTTCCCAGCCACCCACGGCCTCGATCCAGTCCTGGATGGCGCTGCGCTGGTCCTCGCAGATCTCGTCGAGGTGGTGCAGCGAAATGCGCGCGTCCAGCAGCGAGCTCCAGTTGTTGAACCGCGTCTTGGGGTGCAGCAGTTCGGCCTGCCAGTGATCGAGCTGGCGGGTGAGCTCGCGCCGCAGGTCGAGGTAGCCATCCACCATCTGGTTGATGATCCGCAGCATCAGGTCGGCCGGGCTGATCGGCAGGTTCAGGCCGGCGGCGCGCGACGCGGCACTGGCACTGGCCAGCAGCCGCGCCGAGTACTGGTCCAGCACCGTGCAGCCGGCTGGGTGCACCGTGAGCAGCACCCGGTCGAACACCGCAAAGCCCACCGGGCTGGTGTCGATCCGGCGCAGCACCGGCGGTCCGCCACGGCGCTGCGCCCCGGTGTGCGTGGGGCCGTTCTGCTCGATGTCGTGTTCGGTGTGTCCGGCCGCCAGCCGGCGGAACACCACGATGTCGTACTGCGAGGTGTAGTCGTAGTGCGACGGCAGCTGGTTGTTGATCAGGTCGGACACATGCAGGTCGACCAGGGTGGTGCCGCACATCACCTGCAGCGCCGCCTGCACGTTGCCGTGCTCCAGCTCGAACTCGCGCCGCCCGCAGGCGATCCAGAGGAAGCCCTTGGGCGGCAGCGTCATCGGCAGACTGGCCGATTCCGCGATGGCGCCGGACTGGACGTGGAAGACGCGCATGTCCGGGCCCCTGAACTCAGGCGCGCAGCAGCCGCGCTGCGTCGCGTGCGAAATAGGTCAGGATGCCGTCGGCCCCGGCGCGCTTGAACGCCAGCAGGCTTTCCATCATCACCGCGTCGTGGTCCAGCCAGCCGTTCTGCGCGGCGGCCTTGAGCATGGCGTACTCGCCGCTGACCTGGTAGGCGAAGGTCGGCACCGCAAACTCGTCCTTCACGCGCCGCACGATGTCCAGGTACGGCATGCCGGGCTTGACCATCACCATGTCGGCACCCTCGGCCAGGTCCAGGGCCACCTCGCGCAGGGCCTCGTTGCTGTTGCCGGGGTCCATCTGGTAGACCTTCTTGTCGGCCTTGCCCAGGTTGGCGGCCGACCCCACCGCATCGCGGAAGGGGCCGTAGAACGCGCTGGCGTACTTGGCGCTGTAGGCCATGATGCGGGTGTGCACATGGCCGGCCGCCTCCAGCGCCTGGCGGATGGCGCCGATGCGCCCGTCCATCATGTCGCTGGGCGCCACGATGTCCACGCCCGCCGCCGCCTGGGTCAGGGCCTGTTGCACCAGCACCGCCACGGTGGGATCGTTCAGGATGTAGTTGTGGTCGTCGAGCAGGCCGTCCTGGCCGTGGCTGGTGTAGGGGTCCAGCGCCACATCGGTCATGACGCCGAGCTGCGGGAAGCGGCGCTTGAGTTCGCGCACCACCCGGGGCACCAGACCGTCCGGGTTGGTGGCCTCGATGCCGTCGGGCGTCTTGAGCGAGGCGTCGACCACCGGGAACAGCGCCATCACCGGGATGCCCAGCTGCACGCACTCCTCGGCCACCGGCAGCAGCAGGTCGAGGCTGAGCCGCTCCACACCGGGCATCGAACCCACCGCTTCGCGGCGCCCCTGGCCGTCCAGCACGAACACCGGGTAGATCAGGTCGGACGGGTGCAGCCGGTTCTCGCGCACCAGTTCGCGGGTGAAGGGGTCGCGGCGCAGGCGCCGGGGGCGGTTGGCGGGGTAGGGGGCGGGTGTGTGCATGGCCTATTGTGGCAAACCCGGCCGGCGTTCCGGCTGCGGGTTCCCGCCGCCCCGGCATACCCACGGGAGTGGCGGGCGAGTGTGCCGAAACACACGCGAATGGACGCATTTGTCCAAAAAAGTACTGGCGCGCACCCCCCCAAAGGTGTTAACTTCGGATGTAACAAATTATTGCGATTTATACCGGTACCGGTTAACCCCAGACGCAACGGTGTCATCATGTCCACCCTCAAGCAAGTCGTGTCGAACCCCATGCCCCAGTCCACCCAGGACGATTCGGAAGAATGGTCGATCGATGCCCATTGGCCCACGCTGGTCCACGGGCTCGCCGATCAGATCACCCAGAGCCTGAGCGCACTCCAGAACAACCTGGACCAGCTGCTGCTCAAGGAACGCATCACCCGCCTGGAGCACCGGGCGCTGAGCATTCCGGCCGAGCGCATCAAGCAGGCCGGTCTGGTGGCGCAGCAGATCCACCGCTTCCATGCCGGTCGCATCCGCCAGTCCCATGAGCGGATCAACATGGCCGAACTGGTCGAGAACCTGCTGCAGGAGCGGCGCAAGGAATTCGCCGTGGTGGGCGTCGAGCTGCGTCGCAAGCTCAAGCCGGTCGATGTGCTGACCGACCCGACCGTCGCTTATGCGTTCGTCAATGCGGTGCTGGACTGGGCCATGCCGTTCGGTCAGCGCGTCGACGTGCGCCTGGACATCAACAGCTGGCCTCCCCATGCGCGCCTGCAGATCCGCGCCAACAACGACGGCGTGCCCGCCTCCAGCCACGCACAGCTCGACGGCATGGCCTGGCTGCTGGTGCGCCAGATTGCGCAGGCCGCCGGCGGCATCGAACTCAAGCGCGAGGTCAGCGAGGACAACGTGTCGGTCACCGCCATGTTCACCCGCACGGTGCAGGCGGTCGACGGCATCGCGGCGGTGGACCTGTCGGACGACCAGTCCTCCATGTTCAAGTCGCTGCAGGGTGTCTACGCCCTGACCATCTCGCCGAGCCTGCAGGTCCGTGCCGATGTCCGGGACGCCCTGCGCGAGATCGGCATCATTTCCGACAGCGTGGTCGACATCGAGCAGGCCCGCGACGCGCTGCGCCGCCGCATGCCCAGCCTGATCGTCATCGACTCCGACCTCAAGGGGCCCGACTTCGACGCCTTCCGCAAGGAAGTGCTGCGCGATGTCATGGAGTTTCCGTTCGTCGAGATCTCGGCCGACAACAACTCCTTCGACATGTCCGGCTTCGACGAGATGTCCATGGCCAAGGTGGGTCGCGGCAACGTCCGCGAGGCACTGGGCACGGCCGTCATGTTCGAGCTGGCCAAAATGATGTGACGCATCGCACGCTACGGCGTGCTGCGTTGCCGCTATTACGGAATCGATGCGCAAAACAACGTCAGTTCTGACAGGTTGCGTTGGATTTCAGCACCTGCTGGGGTAACATTTCGACGGGTTTGCGGAAGCAGGCCCCCCGCTTTTCCTCCCTGAGCGGGTGCCTTGGTGTGTGACAGCAAAAAGGCTTCCCAACCCGGTCCTGGCGATCGGGTTTTTTTTCGCCCGGGCTAAACTGGCCGGATGCTCTGGGTCAAATCCTTCCACATCGTCTTCGTGGCCAGCTGGTTCGCCGGGCTGTTCTACCTGCCGCGGATATTCGTCAACCTGGCCATGGTGCCGCCCGAGAGCGTGGCTGAGCGTGAGCGCTTGCTCCTGATGGCGCGCAAGCTGATGCGCTTCACCACCCTGCTGGCGGTGCCGGCACTGGTGCTGGGCCTCTGGCTGTGGCTGGGTTACGGTATCGGCCGCGGGCCGGGCAACGGCTGGATGCACGCCAAGCTGGCCGTGGTGGTCCTGGCGCTGGGCTATCACCACATCTGCGGTCGCATGGTCCGGCAGTTCGAAGCGGGTGCCAGCAGGCGCAGCCATGTCTGGTACCGCTGGTTCAACGAAGCCCCGGTGCTGATGCTGGTGGTGGCCGTGGTGCTGGTGGTCGTCAAGCCCTTCTGACGCCTTGGCCCGAACCAGCTCCGCCCTGCCACTGGGCCTGCTGTTCGCCGGGCTGGTGGTCTATGCCAGCCTCTACCCGTTCGATGGTTGGCGTGTGCAGGGGGTCGCTCCGCTGGCGTACCTGTTCGCGCCCCTGCCGCAGTACTGGACCGGCTTCGACGTGCTGTCGAACCTGGTCGGTTATGCCCCGCTGGGGTTCCTGCTGGCCGTGGCGCTGTTGCGCGCCGGCCTGCACCTGCGTGCCGCCGTCTGGGCCACGCTGGCCTGCGCGGCGTTGTCGCTGTCGGTCGAGACGCTCCAGAACTTCCTGCCGGCGCGGGTTCCCTCAAATGTGGATTGGGCGCTCAACACGGCGGGCGGTGCGCTGGGCGCTGCGGTGGCCAATGTGTTCCAGCGCCTGGGCTGGCTGGATGCCTGGTCCCGGTTCCGGGCCGACTGGTTTGCTCCCCACGCGCAGGGCGGCCTGGTGTTGCTGGCGCTGTGGCCGTTCGCCTTGCTGTACCCGGCGCAGGTGCCTTTTGGACTGGGCCAGGTCGGCGGCCGTGCCCTGGCCTGGCTGGAGGAGTCGGTCGAGGGCACCCCGTTCGCCCTGTGGCTGCCGGTGGAGCAGCTCGCCACCACACCGCTGAGTCCGCTGTCGGTCGCCTGCTGCATTGCACTCGGTCTGCTCGCGCCGCTGCTGCTGGGGTTTTCGGACCTGCGCACCCTGCGCGGCCGGCTGGCGTTCGTTCCGGTGCTGTTCGGACTCGCGCTGACGGTGGCCGCCTTGTCGGCGGCGCTCACCTACGGCCCGTCCCACGCATGGGCCTGGATCCATCCCCCGGTGGTCGCCGGGTTCGCGCTGGCAGGCGCGGTCGCGCTGGTGGCGCTCTGGCTGCCGAGGCGCCTGTGCAATGTCCTGATGTTGCTGGTGCTGGCGGTGCTGCTCACCGTGCTCAACCAGTCGGCCGATACGCCGTATTTCGCCCAGTCGCTGGAAGCCTGGGAGCAGGGCCGGTTCATCCGCTTCCACGGACTCTCGCAGTGGCTGGGCTGGCTCTGGCCGTTCGCGGCGCTCATGTACGGTCTGCGGGCGGTGGTGGCGCCGCCCCGGCCCTAAAATCGCCGGATGGCTGACCACACCTCCTATTACCAGCGGCACATCTTTTTCTGCCTGAACCAGCGCGACGGGGAAGCTTGTTGCGCAGACCACAAGGCCCAGGCGGCTTTCGAGCGCTGCAAGTCGCAGGCCAAAGCCATGGGTCTGCTCGGGCAGGGCAAGGTGCGGGTCAACAAGGCCGGCTGCCTCGACCGCTGCGCCGGCGGACCCATCGCCGTCGTCTACCCGGAAGCGGTCTGGTATTCCTACGTCGATCAGGCCGACATCGACGAAATCGTCGAATCGCACCTGCGCGACGGCGTCGTGGTGGAGCGGCTGGTCACCCCCCCGGACGTCGGCCGTTGACCCGGTCGTCCGCGCCGTGAACGCCCAGACCGAGTTGCTGCAGATCGAGGGCCCGGCCGGTGTGCTGGAGGCCGCCATCGACCGCTGCCCCGGCACCGCCACCGGCACCGCCGTCATTGCCCATCCGCACCCGCTGTTCGGCGGCACCATGACCAACAAGGTCGTCCAGACGCTGGCCCGTGCCGCCGTGCTGGCCGGCTTCGATGCGGTCCGTTTCAACTTCCGCGGCGTCGGTGCCAGTGCCGGCGCCTGGGACGAGGGGCGGGGCGAGCGGGACGACATGCTGGCCGTCATTGACCGGCTGGCCCCTGCCGGGCCGCTGGTGCTGGCCGGATTTTCGTTTGGCGCCTTCGTCACCACCCATGTGCTGGCGGCCGTGCAGGCGCAGCGCGACGTGCGTCATGTCGTGCTGGTCGGAACCGCCGCGAGCCGGTTTCAGGTCGCAACGATTGTGCCGGAACTCCACGCCCGAACCCTGGTCGTTCACGGCGAAGCCGACGACACCGTCCCGCTGTCATCGGTGATGGACTGGGCCAGCCCCCAGTCGCTGCCGGTGCTGGTGGTGCCCGATGGCGGACACTTTTTTCATGGTCAGCTTCCGCTGCTGCGGGATCTGGTCTGGCGGCATCTGCGGGCCTGAGCCCTTGACGCCTTTTCTCCCGAGGACCTTCACGTGTTGAGTTTTTTCCGTTCCGCTGCCGTGGCCGTCATGGCCGCGTGTGCATTCCACCTGCCCGCCCAGGCCCAGATGCCCCAGCCACCCGAGGTGGCCGCCCGCGCCTACCTGCTGATGGATGTCACCACCGGCCAGGTGCTGGCCGCCAAGGACCCGGATGCCCCGGTGGAGCCGGCGTCGCTGACCAAGCTCATGACCGCCTACATCGTGTTCGATGCCCTCAAGGCCGGCAAGATCAGCCTGACCCAGACCTTCGGCGTGAGCGAGCGGGCCTGGAAGATGCCGGGGTCGCGCATGTTCATCGACCCCAAGATGCAGGTGCCGGTCGAAGACCTCATCAAGGGCATGATCGTGCAGTCGGGCAATGACGCCACCGTGGCCCTGGCCGAAGGGGTGGCCGGATCGGTCGAGCGCTTCGTGCAGCTCATGAACGACCAGGCCAAGGCCCTGGGCATGACGGCCACCGGCTACCGCAACCCCGAGGGCCTGACCGAGCCGGGCCACACCACCACGGCGCGCGATCTGGCCCGCCTGGCCACCCGGCTCATGAACGACTTCCCGCAGTACGTGAGCTACTACGCCATCCAGCGGTACCGCTACCCGGGCACGCCCACCACCAACGACACCAACCGCAACACCCTGCTGTTCCGCGACCCGACCGTCGATGGCCTCAAGACCGGCCACACCGCCGCGGCCGGTTACTGCCTGATCGCCACCGCCCGCCGCCCGGTGCCGGGCCTTGGCGACGGCCCCGCCGGCCAGCGCCGCCTGGTGAGCGTGCTGCTGGGTGCATCGAGCGAAAACGCCCGGGCGGCCGAGAGCCAGAAGCTGCTCAACTGGGGCTACACCGCATTCGACACCGTGCGCCTGCTGGCGGCCGCCCAGCCGGCGGCCACCCCGAAGATCTGGAAGGGCAAGGCCGATATGGTCCAGCTCGGCCGGCCCGAAGGCGTCGTTGTGTCGGTGCCGGCGGGGGAGGGTGCCCGTCTGAAGTCCGAAGTGATCCGGACCGAGCCGATCGTGGCGCCTGTTCAGAAGGGGCAGGCCCTGGGCACCCTGAAAGTGACCACTGCTGCTGGTGTCACTGTTGCGGAGGTCCCGCTTACAGTGCTGGAAACCGTTGAGGAATCAGGTGTGCTGGGCCGGGCCTGGGACTCCATCCGCCTCTGGATCCATTGACATCCTCCCTGCCCTAGAGGGCCGGGATTCCTCCTGCGAGACGCTCATGTCCGAGCGCAAGAATGTTCCTTGCAGCGTTCACATCACGGTCATGGACCGATCCGCAGACACTGCAAGTCCACTCTCTTATTCCAAGGCCTGCTCTACCCTTCGGACTGCTGTGGGGCAACGCCCCGCAGCACGAGCAAGTCTGGGTCGTATTGGCCTCTGAGACCTCTTCAAAGACGATACCGGCCTCACGGCTCTTGTATTCCAACATCGTCCTCAGCATCGACCATCCCGCATCCAGCGTGGACTTGGCCATCTTCGTCTTCACCAGCTTCGCGCCGGCAACATCTCCCACGAAGATCGCAGCGTGTTGCCTCACGATCTCCGTGCTGAACTTGTGCAGTAAATCCTTGCGCTGGTTGGCAATCCTGGCGTGGATTGCGCGCACGCGTTGCTTCC
The DNA here is from genome assembly GCA_013823485.1 of Comamonadaceae bacterium. GTDB lineage: Bacteria > Pseudomonadota > Gammaproteobacteria > Burkholderiales > Burkholderiaceae_C > Hydrogenophaga. The sequence continues at coordinate 2,604 of PNMF01000052.1, read as the reverse complement.
TGCGGGCACGCTGCGCGATGCCCAGCTTGTTCTCCAGCGCTCGGTAGAAGCGGCCCTCGATCTTCTGACCGTTCGATGCCGTGGCACAAGTCTTCAAGCCTAGGTCGATGCCGACCGAGCTCGTAGGCTGCAGCCGCGGCCCGACAAGCTCTGGCACCTTGACCTGGACGTTGAGGTACCAGCGACCCCGCGAATCTTCGCTGATCGAGCCGGCGCGCAGCTCGTAGAGGCTCATGCCGTAGCTGTCCCACAAACTGAGCTTCAAGCCGGCGAAGTGGACCTGCCCAGCCTTGTAGCGCGCAGCGCGGGCCTTGAAGGGAATCCAGCCCAGGGAATACTTGGATGACCTCGGGTTGCTCACCCGCCAGTTAAGCTGGGCTCGCTTGAACTGGCGGCGTCTGGTCGCGTACTCCTCGCAGACCTGCTGGGTTGTCGCACTCCCGATCTGCACGCCATCGCACTTGCTGAAGCCATCCGTCAGCTTCTGGAGATCAAAGCCGCTGAGGAACTTGCCTCTTTCGCGCACAGCGCGAGCGCTGGTCTCGTTGCAGAAATTCCAGACCGTATTGACCTCACGCGCCATCGAGCGAAGCGCGCTGGTGTGCTTGTCCTTGATGCGCAGCTTGAGGGTCTTGATCGTCGACACATTAAAAGAATATCGACACGCTCTGGAATCGACAACACCGCTGACGGAAGACAGGCGGTCAATGCCCGCTTCCCCGTGGGACTGTTGTCGCGACGGGGTGCGGCGCATGATGTGCACTACCTGCCTTCCGCCAGTTACCGTGTTTTCCTCTCGTTCACGGACGCGGCATGACAGCAGTTGGCGGAGATCGACCCCCGTGCTACAGTAGAGGGCTTTTCGGAATTTTCCGAGGAGCTTTCGTTTTCGCTTTTTTCAAACGTTTAGGGACGTTTTTCAATGCCAACCATCAACCAACTCGTGCGCCACGGCCGGGAGGTCGAAAAGACCAAATCCAAGAGCCCGGCCATGGAAAATTCGCCGCAGCGCCGCGGCGTGTGTACCCGCGTGTACACCACCACCCCCAAGAAGCCGAACTCCGCGCTGCGTAAAGTGGCCAAGGTCCGTCTGACCAACGGCTTCGAGGTGATCTCCTACATCGGCGGTGAAGGCCACAACCTCCAGGAACACAGCGTCGTGCTGGTCCGTGGTGGTCGTGTCAAGGACCTGCCCGGTGTGCGTTACCACATCGTCCGCGGCTCGCTGGACCTACAAGGCGTGAAAGACCGCAAGCAGTCCCGCTCCAAGTACGGTGCCAAGCGCCCCAAGAAGGCCTAAGGCGTCCTGTTTTCCGGTGTCGGTCCCGCCCAGGCAGGCGGTTCGGACGCAGTGGCCCACAACACGGAATCGTCCGTGCGGGTCGAGTAAGTGAGAGTTGCTGCATGGCTCTCGCGGTGCCTGAAAAGGTGCCAACTGAAGCAATATGAGGTGAAAAAATGCCACGTCGTCGCGAAGTCCCTAAACGTGAAATCCTGCCGGATCCCAAGTTCGGCAATGTCGAGCTCTCCAAGTTCATGAACGTGATCATGGAAGGCGGCAAGAAGGCGGTTGCCGAGCGCATCATTTATGGCGCGCTGGAGCAGATCGAGAAGAAGACCGGCAAAGACCCGGTCGAGATCTTCTCGAACGCCATCAACAATGTGAAGCCCATGGTGGAAGTGAAGTCCCGCCGCGTCGGCGGTGCCAACTACCAGGTGCCGGTTGAAGTGCGTCCGGTGCGCCGCCTGGCGCTGTCGATGCGCTGGCTCAAGGAAGCTGCCCGCAAGCGCAGCGAGAAGTCCATGGCCATGCGCCTGGCCAACGAGCTGATCGAGGCCACCGAAGGTCGTGGCGGCGCCATGAAGCGCCGTGACGAAGTCCACCGCATGGCCGAGGCCAACAAGGCCTTCAGCCACTTCCGTTTCTGATCCGGGGCAACACCCCAGGTCGTCCAGAACCGAGAGCCCGCAACCCCTGAACCAGGGACGCGGGCTCGATCCTTTTTCGGAGTATTTCCATGTCTCGCACCACGCCCCTCGAGCGGTACCGCAACATCGGCATTTCCGCGCACATCGACGCCGGCAAGACCACCACCACCGAACGCATCCTGTTCTACACCGGTGTGAACCACAAGATCGGTGAAGTGCACGACGGCGCTGCCACCATGGACTGGATGGAGCAGGAGCAGGAGCGTGGCATCACCATCACGTCCGCTGCCACCACCTGCTTCTGGAAGGGCATGGACCTGTCCTACCCCGAGCACCGCTTCAACATCATCGACACCCCCGGTCACGTGGACTTCACCATCGAGGTGGAGCGTTCCATGCGCGTGCTGGACGGCGCCTGCATGGTGTATTGCGCCGTGGGTGGCGTGCAGCCCCAGTCGGAAACCGTCTGGCGCCAGGCCAACAAGTACAAGGTGCCACGTCTGGCCTTTGTGAACAAGATGGACCGCACCGGTGCCAACTTCTTCAAGGTCTATGACCAGATGAAGCTGCGCCTGAAGGCCAACCCCGTGCCCGTGGTGATCCCGATCGGTGCCGAAGACAAGTTCACCGGCGTGGTCGATCTGCTGAAGATGAAGGCCATCATCTGGGACGAAG
>PNMF01000051.1 GCA_013823485.1 Comamonadaceae bacterium | reverse complement strand
GGCCAGCGCCGTCTTGCCGGTGCCGGGCGCGCCATGGAAACACAGGCAGCCATGGCCGCGCGCCTTGAGCGCCTCGATGATGCGGGCCACCGGATGGCGCGATTCCACATTCAGCATGTCCAGGCTGTACTGGGTGACCACCGGGCGCTGCACCGGATCGGGCTTGCGGCCCAGCGCATGGTCGGCGTTGCGCAGCTGCCGCTCGATCAGGGCGTCGAGCGGTGTGGCGGCCACACGGCGGCGGCTGGTCGGGCGCGGCCCCTGGGCCAGCTGGGCAAACCGCACGGCGGTCCGGATCTGGGCCGGCGTGAGGCCCTTGCGTTCGGTCAGCCGGGCCACCAGCCCGTCACTCACCGACACCCCTTCGAGCGCGGTGCGCACCAGCTGCTCGCGCGCGCCGGGCGGCGGGCTCTTGAGTTCGAGGTGGTAGGCAAAGCGGCGCCGGAAGGCCGGGTCGATCTGCTCGATGCGGTTGGTGACCCAGAGGGTGGGCACCGCGTTCGATTCCAGCACCTGGTTGACCCAGGCCTTGCCGCTGACGCTGCCGGTGTGGGGCGCCGTGACATGCTCGGCCCGCGCCATCAGCTGGGCCGCCTCGCTGGAGATGGGCGGGAACACGTCCTCCACCTCGTCGAACAGCAGGGCCGAATGGGCCATGCCCTTGAGGAACACCTGCGCGATCTGCAGCGATCGGTAGCGGTCACGGCCCGACAGCGCGTTGCCGTCGCGGTCGGCGTACTCCACTTCAAACAGCTCCAGCCCGGCGGCCTGTGCCACCACGCGGGCCAGCTCGGTCTTGCCGGTGCCGGGCGGGCCATACAGCAGCACATTGATGCCGGCTTCCTTGCGGGCCACCGCTTCGCGCAGCAGACCGCAGAGCAGGCGGACGTCCTCGCCCACGTAACCGAAGTCGCGCTCGCTCAAGGCCGAACGTGCTGCCGGGCGGGTGAACACCGCCATCAGCTCGCTCTCGGAGCGGTATTCGCGCATCAGCACCGGTGGCAGCTTTTCGCTGACCTTCATCAGGTCGGCCAGGTCGGTGATGTTGTGTTCCGAGATCAGGTTCTCGACCATGCCGATGCGCTCCAGCCGCGAGCCGGCCCGCAGCGCCTCGCCGACCTCGCTGGCCTTCACGCCGGCCACCTCGGCAATGGCGGCATAAGCCTCCGGCGCATTGTTGACCTTGAACTCCACCAGGATGGAGCGCAGGTCGCGCTGGTAGCGGGCCAGCGTGCCATACAGCAGCAGGGCCCGCTCGGCCCGGTTCAGCTGCAGCAGCGCCGACAGCGCGTCGATGTTCTTCTCCACCAGGGTGCTCTGCTTCTTCAGGGCCTGGCTGAGCCAGTCGCCGGTGACCGACAGCACCGACAGCAGGTCCTTCGGCGACTCCTTGGCGTATTCGTCCAGGTAGAAGAACAGCGTGCCCTCTTCATACGGACCGCGCCAGATGCCGTAGCGCTCCATGAAGGCCGAGATGGGCAGCGCCTCGTGGCCCAGCCACAGCTCGTTGTCCTTGCAGCGGCGGTGCAGGAACTCGCGCAGGCGCCCCAGCACGGTGTGCGGCCAGACCAGATGCCGGCCGGCCAGCGAGAGCAGGGTGTTGAGGTCGCGCCGCACATTGAAGCGGGGGCCCTGGCGGGCCGCCAGCGTGAGCACGAAGTGGGAGCACATGAGGTCGAGCACCGGTGCCTGCCGCAGGCCCGGCGGCACGAACACACGGCCTTCGACGCGGCCTTCGCTCCGCACGTCGGCGCCCATGGCCAGCCGGGCCTCGCGCCCTTCGGGCGGCGTCGGGCCGGTTGCGGGCAGCGGCGACAGACGTCGGCTCATCGTTGCACCTCCTGGACAGGCTGGCTTCCGGTGGGCAGGCGCACCGGCACCTGCGCAATGACCATAACCCAGCTTCATGCCGGATGGAAGTGCTTGATGCCCTGCGCCACGGGGGCTTTTCCGCGGGTCGGGCGGCACAATGTCACGATGCTCGCACTCCATGACATCCAAGCGGCGGCTGGCCGCCTGACCGGCCAGGTGCTCGACACCCCCTGCGTCGAGTCCCGGACCCTTTCGCAGCTGGTGGGCTGCCAGGTGTTCCTCAAGTTCGAGAACCTGCAGTACACCGCCTCGTTCAAGGAGCGCGGTGCCTGCAACAAGCTCAGCCAGCTCGGCCCCGAGGACCGGGCACGTGGCGTGGTGGCCATGAGCGCCGGCAACCACGCCCAGGGCGTGGCGTACCACGCGCAGCGGCTGGGCATCCGGGCGGTCATCGTCATGCCGCGCTTCACCCCGGGCGTGAAGGTGGAACGCACCCGGGGCTTCGGCGCCGAGGTGGTGCTGCACGGCGACACGCTGGACGAGTCGCGCGCCCATGCCCGTGAGCTGGCGGCCACCCAGGGCCTGGTGTTCGTGCACCCCTACGACGATGCGGCCATCGTCGCCGGCCAGGGCACCATCGCGCTGGAGATGCTGCGCGCCCAGCCCGACCTGGACACGCTGGTGATCGCGGTGGGCGGCGGCGGTCTGATCGGGGGCATGGCGGTGGCAGCCAAGGCGATCAAGCCAGGCATCCGCGTGGTGGGCGTGCAGACCGAACGCTTCCCGGCCATGGTCAACGCCATGTGCGGCACCCAGCATGCGCAAGGCACCAGCACCATTGCCGAAGGCATTGCCGTGGGCTCGCCGGGCGAGCTGAACCAGGCGCTGGCGCGCCAGCATGTGGACGACTGGCTGCTGGTCGACGAGGGCGACATCGAGCAGGCCATCGTGATGCTGCTGGAAATCGAGAAGACACTGGTCGAGGGCGCCGGTGCCGCCGGCCTGGCCGCCCTGATCCGCCACCCGGACCGGTTCGCCGGCCAGCGCGTCGGGCTGGTGCTGTGCGGCGGCAACATCGACCCGCTGCTGCTGGCCTCGATCATCGAACGCGGCATGGTGCGGGCCGGCCGGCTGGCCCGGATCGCGGTGAATGCGCGCGACGTGCCCGGCAACCTGGCCCGCATCACCGCGCTGGTGGCCGAAGCGGGTGCCAACATCGACGAGGTCCACCACCAGCGGGCCTTCACCTTGCTGGCGGCCCAGAACGTGGAGATCGAACTGGTGCTGCAGACCCGGGGCCATGCGCATGTGCAGGCGGTGCTGGAACGCTTGAAGCAGGCCGGCTTCCAGGCCCGGTCGGCCTGACCCTGACCCCGCCACCGACCGGAGCCCGCATGACCCCGCCCGACCACCCTGCCCCTTCCCCGGCCGATCTGCAGGCCGCCCTGCAGGAGCTGTTCGCTCCCTGGGTCCAGGACCTCGGCCTGCGCGTGGAGGCCGCGCCCGAGTCCGGCGTGGTGCTGGCCCGGCTGCCGGTGAACCCGCGGCTGGCCCGCGAAGGCGGCACCCTGTGCGGCCAGGCCATGCTGTCGGCGGCCGACACGGTGATGGTGCTGGCGCTCATCCACCACTTCAAGGAGTTCCGGCCCTGCACCACGGTGCAGCAGTCGAGCAGCTTCCTGCGGCCACTGTCCGGCCAGGACCTGCTGGTGGAGGCCCGGGTGCTGCGGGCCGGCAAGACGCTGGCCTTCGGCGAGATCGACCTGCGCGGCGCCGACGACGGGCGCAGCGTCTGCCGGATTTCCAGCACCTGCGCCCTGTTGTGAGGCCGACAGCCGGCGGCTTCGCTTAAAATCCGGGCAGTTTTGTTCAACCCACGGAGCATCGAGACCATGTCCCACCACGATCACCACACCCCCGCCGAGCACACCGAAGACGTGGTGGAATCGATCGTCCATCACATGCCGATCGTGCTGCCGGTCGCCGGCGGCGTGCTGATGTTCCTGCTGGCCTTCATCGCCGTCTTCATGGCCTGAACGCCCCGGCTGGCCGCCGCCAGCCCGCGCCCGAGCCGGCCCCCGAAAGGGCGCCGGCTTTTTCTTTCTCCAGCCTGTCCGTTCGGCTCTGGATACCGCATCACGTTATGCGGGCTTTGCATGTAACCCGTCGGTAACCTGACGGGTGCTTGCCTAAAATACCGGCACTGGCCGACCCGCCCACCGGACGCCGCGAACACCCTCCACCGCGCCCGCCACTGCGCTGCAGCCGCCAACCGCCACTGCAGCCCTGAGCGCCGACCGCCCGAATCTGCTCTGCAGACACCGACAGCCGCAACCGTTCCGTGTGGAACCTGCGGCTGTCAGCGTCTGTGGGGCGCGCCGAACATTCACTCTGGAGCCGTCCCCATGAACTCACCCGTGATGCAGGGCCTGACCCTCAACACCCCTTCGTACGTCAAGCACGCCCGGCTGATCGCCTGGGTGGCCGACATGGCCGCGCTGTGCAAGCCCGCGCGCATCGTCTGGTGCGACGGCAGCGACGAAGAGTACGACCGCCTGTGCCAGCAGCTGGTGGACGCCGGCACGCTCAAGCGCCTGAACCCCGAGCTGCGCCCGAACAGTTACCTGGCCTGGTCCGACCCGTCCGACGTGGCCCGCGTGGAAGACCGCACCTTCATCTGCTCGCAGCGCCAGGAAGACGCCGGCCCGACCAACAACTGGAAGGACCCGGCCGAGATGCGCGCCACCCTGCAGCCCCTGTTCGACGGCTGCATGCGCGGCCGCACCATGTATGTGGTGCCGTTCAGCATGGGCCCGCTGGGCAGCCCGATCGCCCACATCGGCATCGAGCTCTCCGACAGCGCCTACGTGGCCGTCAACATGAAGCTCATGACCCGCATGGGCAAGGGCGTGTTCGATGTGCTGGGCGCCGACGGCGACTTCGTGCCCTGCGTGCACACGGTGGGCGCCCCGCTGGCCGAAGGCGAAGGCGACCAGACCGCCTGGCCCTGCAACCCCGAGACCAAATACATCGTCCATTACCCCGAGACGCGCGAGATCTGGAGCTACGGCTCCGGTTACGGCGGCAACGCCCTGCTCGGCAAGAAGTGCTTTGCGCTGCGCATTGCCTCCACCATGGGTCGCCAGCAGGGCTGGCTGGCCGAGCACATGCTGATCCTGGGCGTGACCAGCCCCGAGGGCAAGAAGTACCACGTGGCCGCCGCCTTCCCGAGCGCCTGCGGCAAGACCAACTTCGCCATGCTGATCCCGCCCAAAGGCTTCGAGGGCTGGAAGGTCACCACCATCGGCGACGACATCGCCTGGATCAAGCCGCAGGCCAACGGCCGCCTGCACGCCATCAACCCGGAAGCCGGCTACTTCGGCGTGGCCCCGGGCACCAACACGCTGACCAACCCGAACTGCATGGCCAGCCTGGACCGCGACGTGATCTTCACCAACGTGGCACTGACCGACAACGGTGATGTCTGGTGGGAAGGCATGGGCGACGCCCCGGCCCACGCCATCGACTGGCAGGGCAAGGACTGGACGCCGCAGATCGCCAAGGAAACCGGCGCCAAGGCCGCCCACCCGAACGCCCGCTTCACCGTGGCCGCCACCAACAACCCGGCCCTGGACAGCGCCTGGGACGACCCGGCCGGTGTGCCGATCGACGCCTTCATCTTCGGCGGCCGCCGCAGCACCACCGTGCCGCTGGTGACCGAGGCCCGCGACTGGACCGAAGGCGTCTACATGGCCGCCACCATGGGTTCGGAGACCACCGCCGCCGCCTTCGGCGCGCAAGGTGTGGTCCGCCGCGACCCGTTCGCCATGCTGCCGTTCGCCGGCTACAACATGAGCGACTACTTCCAGCACTGGCTCAACCTGGGTGCACAGCTGAAGGCCAAGGGCGCACAGCTGCCGGCCATCTTCTGCGTCAACTGGTTCCGCAAGGACGAAGCCGGCAAGTTCGTCTGGCCCGGTTTCGGCGAGAACATGCGCGTGCTGAAGTGGATGATCGACCGGCTGGAAGGCCGTGGCCAGGGCGTCGAGCACGCCTTCGGCATCAGCCCGACCTACCAGGACATCCACTGGGACGGCCTGAACTTCTCGGCCGAGCAATACCAGACCGTGACCCACATCGACAAAGCCGCCTGGGCCCAGGAACTGGCCCTGCACGGCGAGCTGTTCCAGCAGCTCAAGCACCACCTTCCCCGTGAGCTCGAGGAGACGAAGGCGCGCATCGAACAGCGCCTGGCGGCCTGACGACTGTCCCCCGCCACGCGGGCGCCGGCACGACCTGCCGGCCCCCCGCCACCGCCCGGTGCCATCCGCGCAGGCGAAAAAAAAGCCACCGAACCGGTGGCTTTTTTGTGGGCGCCGCCTGCAAGGCGGCAGGGCGTCAGATGCGGTAGGCCAGGGCGCGGGCAGCGCGCTGACGACCGATCTTTTCCCAGACCGACTCGGCAGCTTCGACCACCAGCGGTGCGGCCGGGGCGGCGCTGACCACCGGAGCGGCGATCACGGCCACCGACTCGGCTTCTTCGGAACGGCTGCGGGCCTGGACCAGCTCGGCCATGACGCGGGGGTCGGCGCGGGCAATGTCCCACAGGCGCTCTTCGGCACGGGCCTGGGCGCGGGCAGCGGCCCACTGGTCCAGACCGGCCAGGGTGCGACGGGCCACGGTGCGGGCGGTGTCGGCAAACAGCGCGAAGCCGGCGAACACGATCACCCACAACATGACCCAGGCCAGGAACAGGTGGCCATCGGCCCAGGTGCTGACCAGGTGGTCGGCGACCAGCACCATGGCGGCGACGACGCCGGCCAGCAGGAGGGCCGCCAGACCGCGTGCCTTGAAGCTGCGGGGTGCGGTGGCCGGACGGACAGATGCCGGGGCGGCTTGACGCAGGCCCAGCGGGGCAGAGGAAACGGTGGCGGTGGTGCTCATGGTGAACTCCTGAAGGAAGGGGTTGTGTCTTGTGGACAGGCGAATACTAGGGTTATCCCTATATCTGCGCCAATTTATCTTTGTGATGCCTACCATTCACAGGAATGATCAAAGGCCTGAACTTCCGCACGCTCGACCTGAACCTGCTGCGCGTCTTCGACGAGGTGATGGCCGAGCGCAACCTGACCCGCGCCGCCCACAACCTGGCCATGACCCAGCCGGCGGTGAGCAACGCCCTGCGCCGCCTGCGCGAGGTGGTGGGCGACGAGCTGGTCCACCGCGCCGGCTACGGCGTGGAGCCGACGCCGGTGGCGCTGGCCCTCTGGCCCTCGGTGCGCGAGGCGCTGGCCCTGCTGCGGGAAACCCTGTCGCCCGACACCTTCGACCCGGCGCGGGCCCAGTCCAGCTTCGTGCTGGCCATGGCGGATGCCACCGCCGCCAAGATCGTGCCCAGCCTGGTGCGCATCGGTGAGCAGGAGGCGCCCGGCGTGAACCTGCGCGTGCTGCCGCTGACCACCCGGGATCCCCGGTCGCTCCTCGAATCGGGGTCGGCCGATGTGGCCATCGGCCACTTTCCCGGCGTGATGGCCGAACTGGGCGCCCAGCACCTCAAGGAAGACAACCCGGCCTTCCTGTCGCAACGGCTGTACGACGGCGAATACGTGGTCGTGATGCGCCGCGACCACCCGCTGGCGGGCCGCCCGCTGACGCTGGACGACTTCTGCGCCGCCCGCCACCTGCTGGTCAGCTTCTCCGGCCGGCCGTTCGGGTTTGTGGACGAAGCCCTCACCGCGGTCTCGCGGCAGCGCCGCGTGGTGCTGACCGTCAACCAGTTCTTCACCGCCGGCCTGGTGGTGACCACCACCGACCTGCTCACCGTGCTGCCGCGCCACTTCGTCAGCGCCACCGGCATCGAGCACCGGCTGGCGCTCTCCGAGCTGCCGCTGCCGGTGCCGGCTGTCCACGTGGACACGCTGTGGCACCGGCAGGCCACCCACAACACCGCCCACCGCTGGCTGCGCGAGGCCGTGCGGCGCGCCTCCGCCGACGGCTTCCGCCCCTCCGCCCCGCTGCCACCATGAACATCCAGCTGCTCAGCGACCTGCACCTCGAGAACAACCCCGGCTTCACCCCGCAGCACGCGCCCGGGGCCGACCTGCTGGTGCTGGCCGGCGACATCGGCTCCTACCAGCGCCGTCGAGACGGCAGCACCATGCCCGACGCCGACTGGGGTCTGCGCCGCTTCGCCGACTGGCCGGTGCCGGTGGTCTATGTGCCGGGCAACCACGAGTACGACGGCCTCGACTGGGACGACACCCATGCCCGCCTGCGCGAAGCCTGCGAGCGCCTGGGCCTGATCTGGCTGGAGCGCGAGGTCCATGTGGCCGGCGGTGTGCGCCTGATCGGCACCACCCTGTGGAGCGACTACGACGTCTTCGGCGACCGCCCCAAGGCCTACCGCGCGGCCAACCACTACCTGCGCAAGATGGAGGGCCGTCGCAACGGGCAGCTGTTCGACGCCGAGGCCATGCGCGGGGTGGCCCTGGAGTGCCAGCAATGGCTGCGCGACGCGCTGCTGCAACCCTGGGCAGGCAGCACGGTGGTGGTGACGCACTTCGCCCCGACCCTGCACAGCATGGACCCGCGTTATGGCGCCACGCCGGGCACCGCCGGCTTCTGCAACGGGCTGGACGACCTGTTGCCGCAGGCCGACCTGTGGCTGCACGGGCACCTGCACTGCCCCACCGATGTGCAGGTGGGCCGCTGCCGCATCAAGGCCAATCCGCTGGGCTACGCCGACAAGAACGAGCAGGCGGCCTTCCAGCCCGCAGCCCTCATCGAGGTGCAGCCCCAGGCCCGAAACCCGCACGGCAGTTGATCTGCCACAAAGGCGGAGCGCGCGGGGCTCTTAAACTCCGTGGCTCCCCCACCTGAAAACATCAAGGAGCAACCATGAAGATCCTGCTGGCCGTCGATGGCAGTGCGTACACCAAGAAGATGCTGGCCTATGTGGCAGCCCACGACGAGCTGTTCGCCGCTTCCAACGAATTCACGCTGGTCACCGCCCAGACCCCGCTGCCGCCCCGGGCGCGCGCTGCCGTGGGCGCCGACATCGCCAACCAGTACTACGCCGACGAGGCCACCAAGGTCACCGGCCCGGTGGTGAAGTTCCTCAAGCGCCACGGCATCGATGCCAAGGTGGTCACCAAGGTGGGCGCGGCCGGCGAGTTCATTGCCAAGACCGCCAACGCCGGCAAGTTCGATCTGGTGATGATGGGTTCGCACGGCCACAGCGCGCTGGGCAACCTGGTCATGGGCTCGGTGGCCACCCAGGTGCTGGCCCAGTGCAAGGTGCCGGTGCTGCTGGTCCGCTGACGCCAGGGCGGCGGTCTGCGCCGGCGCTCAGCGCTGGCGCAGGCCGTCGAAGCAGGTCGAGAGCACCATCTCGATGATCTGTTCGGTGCCGTACTGGCCCGAGGCTTTCAGGAAGCCCAGCACCGGGTCGCAGGCGCGGGCATACAGCGTGTAGAGCACGGCGATCGGCGGCAGGCTGGTGTTCAGACTGCCGTCGGCCTGGGCTTCCACGATCCAGCCGCCCAGGCGGTCGCTCACATCCATCAGGCCATCGACATAGGGCTTGCTGGCGGCCAGTGCGGCGCGCAGGCTGGAGTTCTCGCTCGGCAGCGACGGCATCTCGCCGGCCAGCTGCACTTCCATGGTCCAGCGGGCGACCTCGCGCAGGCGCTGCAACGGGGTGAGGCCCGGCCGGGCCTGCAGGCCGTCCAGGAACGACTGGGCGCGCTGCATCACCTTGACCATGGCGGCAGCCGCCAGGTCTTCCTTGCTCGGGAAATGTTTGTAGAGGCTGGCCTTGGCAATGCCCACCTCGGCTGCAACTTCGTCCACCGTCATGGCCTCAAAGCCTTTCTCGGCCAGCAGGCGGTTGACGGCAGCGACGATGGCGTCTTCCCGGGCCTGGTGCATCTGCTCCCGGAAACTGCGTTTGACGGGCGGTGTGGCTAGGGTGGGCGATGCGCTGGACATGGGGAACCTTTTCGACGGAGTCAGGATTGTCACCTTTCGACGGCGACGGCGCAATTCATACTCGTCCGTATGGATAAATACCGTTTGGTTGCGTTTTGGCCCGATCGGGCCAATACTGGCGTTGTCCGTGACGTGCTTCACGCTTCACGGACACCCATCCACACCCTCGAAAGGACCCTCATGAAGAAGACTCTCGTTGCTGGCCTGCTGGCCTTCGGCGCCATGGTTTCGGCCCAGGCCAAGGACATCGTCGACACCGCGGTGGCGGCCGGTTCCTTCAAGACCCTGGTCACCGCCGTGCAGGCGGCCGGTCTGGTCGACACGCTCAAGGGCCCGGGCCCGTTCACCGTGTTCGCACCGACCGACGAAGCCTTCGCCAAGATTCCGAAGGCCGATCTGGACGCCCTGCTGAAAGACAAGGCCAAGCTGACCGCCGTGCTGACCTACCACGTGGTGCCCGGCAAGGTGATGGCCAAGGACGTCAAGGCCGGCAAGGTCAAGACGGTTCAGGGCGGCGAGCTGACCGTCAGCACCACCGGCGGCGTGAAGGTGGACAACGCCAATGTGGTCAAGACCGACATCGCGGCCGACAACGGCGTGATCCACGTGATCGACACCGTCGTGCTGCCGCGCTGATCGGGCGGCTTCAGGCCCCTTGCGCCGCGCGCGCCGGGGGCCGCAGACTTCGGCGCGCTGCCGTGCGCAGCGCCGCCGTCAGGGCCTCCAGCACATCGGAATGGAGGTTCCAGCAGTGCCAGTGCAGCGGCACATCAAGCCGGTGCCGGGGCAGCAGGTTGACCAGCTCGCCGCTGGCCAGCCGTTCCCGCACACCGAGTTCGGGCACCACACTCACCCCCCAGCCGGCCGCCACGGCACGGATCTGCCCTTCGCTGGACGGCACGAACAGCTGCTTGAGGATGACCCGTGGCAGCTTGAAGGCCTTGGCCACGAAGCTGTGCTGCAGCGTGTCCTTGCGGTTGAAGGCCACGAACGGCACCTGGTGGAAGTTGTGGGCAGTCAGACCCTTGGGCAGCTGCCTGGCCACAAAGTCGGCGTGCGCCACCGCTACATAGTCCATGGTGCCCAGCGGCTCCATCCGGCAGCCCCGCAACGCTTGCCCCAGCGAAGTCACGCAGCCCAGCACCTGCCCTTCGCGCAGCCACTCGTGGGTGAATTCCTGGTCGTCGGTGATGATTTCGATCGGCAGGCCGTCGCAGGCCAGCGCGTCGAGCGCCGGCAGCGCCCAGGTGGCGATGCTGTCGGCGTTGATGGCCACCGAGATGCGCTCGTCCTCCCGCCCGCCGGTGCTGCTGGGCGCGAGTTCCTTGAGGTCCTTTTCGAGGTCGGCGCGCAGCAGCCGCATCATCTTGGCGTGCTTGAGCATGAGCTGGCCGGCCGGCGTGGGCTTGAGCGGCCGGCTGCGCACGATCAGCACGGTGCCGACCTGCGCTTCCAGCGCCCGCAGCCGCTGCGACACCGCCGACTGGGTGATGGACAGGCGCTGCGCCGCGCGCTCGAAACCGCCCTCCTCGATGATGGCGGCCAGGCATTCCAGGGCGTCGGGATCGAAGGTGCTCATGGGCGGGAATGGGACGGCGTCCCATTAGTGAATCTGATGAGATCGATTTTAGTTTGATTCCGCTTCATTTCCAGACGCGGTTTTTCGATACTGCGCAGATCACGTTTTCTGATCAGGAGCGCACCATGCGTGTCACGGTTCTCGGTGGGGGCATCATCGGCGTCAGCACGGCCTGGCACCTGCTGCAGCGCGGCCACGAGGTCACGCTGGTCGACCGGCAGGACGACGCTGCGCTGGAAACCAGCTTTGCCAATGCGGCGCAGATCTCGGTCAGCTACTGCGAACCCTGGGCCAACCGCGAAGCGCCGCTGAAGGCGCTGAAGTGGATGTTCTCGGCCACGTCGCCGCTGCTCTTCCGCCCGCAGCTCGACCCGGCGCAATGGCTCTGGGGCCTGCAGTTCCTGGGCCAGTGCAACGACGCGGCCTTTGTCCGCAACGTGGCGCAGCTGGTCGCGCTGGGCTCCTACAGCCACGCGGCGCTGAAAGATGTGGTGGCCGCCACCGGCATCGAGTTCCACCGCCTGGAGCGCGGCATCGCGCATTACTACACCGACGAAAAGTCGTTCGCGGGCGCGGCCCAGGCCGCCTCGGTCATGCAGCAGTTCGGCGTAAAGCGGCGCGTGGTCTCGCGCGAAGAGCTGCTGGCCATCGAGCCGGCCCTGCGCGCGTTCGGCGAGCGCATCGTCGGCGGCACCTACACCGAGTCCGACGAGTCGGGCGATGCCCGCGTGTTCACGCAGGCGCTGGCCCGGCGCTGCGGCGAGCGCGGCGCCCAGCTGCTGTGGGGCCACGACATCGAGCAGATCGAACAGCGGGGCGACGAGATCACCGGTGTGCGGGTGCGCAACCGCCTCGATGGCCAGCTCCGCATGCTGACCGGCGACGCCTTCGTGGTGGCCTGCGGCTCGTACACCACGCCGCTGCTGCGGGCCATCGGCATTCCGGTGCCGATCTATCCCGGCAAGGGCTACAGCGCCACGCTGCCCCTGCTGCGCCCGCAGGACGCGCCCTCGGTCAGCATGATCGACGACCAGCTCAAGATCGCGATCTCGCGCCTGGGCGACCAGCTGCGGGTGGCCGGCACCATCGAGCTCGGTGGGTTCGACCTTTCGCTGGACACGCCGCTGGCCCGGCGCCGCTGCGAGATGCTGGTGCGCCGCATCGAGACCGTGTTCCCCGGCGTGGCCGACACCCGGACCCCGCAGGAAGGCGGCAACCCGCAGTTCTGGACCGGTCTGCGCCCCGCCACCCCGACCAACATCCCCCTGATCGGTCAGCTGCCGCGCCGCAAGCTGTGGATCAACGCCGGCCACGGCACCCTGGGCTGGACGCACGGCGCAGGCTCCGGCAAGGCGCTGGCCGAGCTGATCAGCGGCGAACAGCCGGCCATGGATTTCGGCTTCACCGGGCAGCCCGCCCGCGTCCGCACCGCGGTGGCCACCGGCGGCCTGAAGGCCGCTTCAGTGCAGCGCTGAGCGGCCGGCGGTCTCGCCGAGAAACGCCAGCAGCTGGCCGTCGAAGGCGTCCGGCGCCTCCAGGTTCATGAGGTGCCCGATACCGGGCAGCTCGACATAGCGCGAGCGCGGAATCTGCTCGGCCATGCGCCGCATCAGAGCCGGCGGCGCCACCCGGTCGAATTCACCGGCCACCAGCAGCGTGGGCACGCCGATGGCCGCCAGCGCGGTCTGGCGGTCGAAGCCGGTGAGGCATTCCAGCGCCCGGCGGTAGGTGGCTTCGGGCACGCCACCCATGCAGTGTTCGGCCAGCCGCAGGCCCTCGGGCAGCGCACCCGGCCCGACCATACGCGGCACCAGGACCTGCGCCATGCCCTCCATGCCCTGGCCGGCATCCAGCGGCGCGGTGCGCTCGGCCACAAACTGGCGCGCCCATTCGTCTGCGCTGCGGCCGCTGCCGTGGCGGGCAAAGGCGGGCGAGGTGCCGCACAGCACCAGGCGGCTCACCCGCTGCGGATGCCGGGCCACCACCTCCTGGGCCACCATGCCGCCCATGCTGTGCCCCACCAGCACCACGTCCGGGCACTGCAGGGCGTCGATCAGGTCGATGCAGCGCTGGGCCAGGCCCTTGAAGGTGTAGGGCTCGATGGGCGCGCTATGGCCATAACCGGGCATGTCCCAGGCCACGGCGCGGTAGCCGGCGGCGGCCAGCGTCTCGACCTGGGGCGCAAACGCCAGATGGCCGCCGCCGATGCCGTGCAGCAGCAGCACCGTGGGACCGTTGCCGAGGGCGGTGAAGGCGGGGATCAGGCTCATGCGGCGCATCTTATCGGCGGGCGCCGGTAGCCCCCGCGACCCGCCGGAGTGCCGCCATGGCCGACAATCGCCACCCCACCCCGAACGGTTCATTGCTCCACCATGTCTGCCCACCCCGCCGCCGGCCCGCGCCCGCCCGACTTCTCGACCCGGGCGTTCCGCAGTGCGCTGGGCATGTTCGCCACCGGCGTGACCATCGTCACCGCGCGGGCCGCCGACGGCAGCCTGGTCGGGCTGACCGCCAACTCGTTCAACTCGGTGTCGCTGGAGCCGCCGCTGGTGCTGTGGAGCCTGTCGAAGCAGGCCGGGTCGATGGCCGCGCTGGCCAATGGCCGGCACTACGCCATCCATGTGCTGGCGTCCGACCAGCAGCCGCTGGCCGAGCGCTTTGCCGCCCGCCACACCGACCGCTGGGCCGGGGTGAACTTCAGCGACGGCATCAGTGGCGCACCGCTGCTGCCGGGCGTGGCCGCCACCTTCGAATGCTTCAACCGCAGCCAGTACGCCGAGGGCGATCATGTGATCTTCGTCGGCGAGGTGGAACGCTGCAGCCACAACCCCGACGTCTCGCCCCTGCTGTTCCACGGCGGGCGCTTCTACACCGAGCACCCGCTCTGAGCCGCACCGCACCGTGACCAGCCCCATCCAGCGCAAGACCCACCTCGACTCCCTGGCCATCACGCTGCTGGTGGTGTGCTGCGCGTTCTGGGGCTTTCAGCAGATCCTGATCAAGACCACGGTGGACGAGGTGCCGCCGCTGTGGCAAGCCACCATCCGCTTCTGGGGCGCCACGCTGCTGCTGTGGCTGTGGTGCCGGGCGCGCGGCGTGCCGCTGTTCGAGCGCGACGGCACCCTGTGGCCGGGGCTGCTGGCCGGCCTGCTGTTCGCCGGTGAATTCGCGGCCATCTACCTGGGCCTGAAGTACACCAGCGCCTCGCGCCTGACCGTGTTCCTCTACACCAGCCCGTTCGTGGTGGCGCTGCTGCTGCCGCGCGTGGTGCACACCGAGACCCTGCGCCGGATCCAGTGGGTCGGCCTGACGATCGCGTTTGCCGCCGTGGCGCTGGCCTTCAGCGAAGGGTTCACCCATGGGCCGACCGGCCACGGCATCTGGCAGGGCGACGCCCTGGGCCTGGCCGCCGGCATGCTCTGGGGCCTGACCACCCTGACCCTGCGGGCCACCCGGCTGGCCACCGCCAGCGCCGAGAAGACGCTGTTTTTCCAGGTCGGCGTCACCGCGCTGGTGGCGCCGCTGATCTCGCTGACCCTGAATGAGACCTGGCGGCTGGACTATTCGGCCGCCGCCTGGACCTCCATCGGCCTGCAGACCGCCGTGGGCGCCTTCGCCAGCTACCTCACCTGGATGTGGATGCTGCGGCACTACCCCGCCACCCAGATGAGCACCTTCACCTTCCTCACCCCGGTGTTTGCGCTGGTGTTCGGCGTGGCGCTGCTGGGCGAGCCGCTGACCTGGCAGCTGGTGGTCGCCCTGCTGGGCGTGGCCACCGGCATCGTGCTGGTCAGCAAGCGCTGATCAGCTCTTCTTGGACAGGCCCAGGCGTTCGATCGTCGCCTTCTCGGCCGCAAACGTGCGCTGTGCATACGCCGTGTAGTCGGCGGTGTTCATGTAGATGGTGGGCTGGAAGAACTTGTCGAGTGCGGCCTTGACCTCGGGGTCGTCCAGCGTGGCCTTGAAGGCGTCGTGCAGCACCTTGACCACGGCCGGGTCCATGTTCTTGGGCCCGCCGATGCCGAACGGCGATTCGGTGATGGTGTCCCAGCCGCTTTCCTTGACGGTCGGCACGTCCGGGAAGGCCTTGTTGCGCTGGCTGCCCAAGGTGGCGAGCAGGCGCAGTTTGCCGCTCTGCACATGCGGCGCAAATTCGGTGGTGCCGCTCATGACGCGGATGTGCCCACCCAGGATGGCCTGCATGATCTCGGCCGAGCCCTTGAACGGGATCGGGTTGAGCTTGATGCCGGCCTTCTCGGAGAACTCCTCGATGGCCAGGTGCGGCGTGGTGCCGGTGCCGGTGTGGCCGTATTCCAGCTTGCCCGGGTTGGCCTTGGCATAGGCCACCATTTCCTTGAGGTTCTTGAAGGGCGCGTCGGCGGTGCACGCAATGCCGAAGGTGTAGCCGGTGAGGCAGACGATGTGGGTGATGTCGGTCACCGGGTTGAACGGCATGTTCTGCATGTGCGGCAGGCGGTAGATGCCCAGCGGCAGCTGGGTGACGGTGTAGCCGTCGGGCTTGGCCTGCAGCATGGCGCTGGCGCCCAGGGTGCCGCCCACGCCGGGCTTGTTCTCGACCACCACCGGCACGCCCAGGATCTTGCTGGCGCTCTGGCCGAAGGCCCGCATGATGGCGTCGCTGCTGCCGCCGGCCGGCCAGGGCGCGATCAGGGTGATCGGGCGCGAGGGGAACTTGTCCTGCGCGAACAGCGAGGGCGCGGCCAGCAGGGCAGCGCCACCGGCAGCCAGTGACAGGGCCTGGCGGCGGTTCGGGTTCGGGTGGGTCATGGCGGGTCTCCGGGTGTGGGGTTGGGGTGATCCCGCAAATTACCGCAAGCCGGCCGCACCGCCCATCGGGTTGGCCCGAGGGTCGACCCCCGGAAGCGTCGCTTGCGGGACCCGGTTCAGGCCGCCGCAGCCCGCTGCGCGGCCAGCTGCACGTACCAGTCGAGGCAGCCCGGGTTGGCCATGGCCTCGCGGTTGATCACCTTCTCCAGCGGCTGGCCGAGCAGCAGCTTCTTGATCGGCAGCTCCTGCTTCTTGCCGGAGAGGGTGCGCGGGATCTCGGCGACCTGGTAGACGGCGTCGGGCACGAAGCGCGGGGAGAGCGCGGTGCGGATGGCGGCCTGGATGCGGCCCAGCAGGGCGTCGTCCAGTTCGTGGCCGGGGCGCAGCACGACGAACAGCGGCATCCAGCTTTCGCGGCCCAGGAATTCGAGATCGACCACCATGGAGTCCAGCACCTCCGGCAGGGCCTCCACCGCGCTGTAGAGCTCGCTGGTGCCCATGCGCAGGCCATGGCGGTTGATGGTGGCGTCCGAACGGCCGTAGATCACACAGGAGCCGTCCGGGTGGATGCGCAGCCAGTCGCCGTGCCGCCAGACCGCGCCGGCCTCGGGGCCGAGGTCGCCGCCGCCGGGCAGGCGTCCGTGGCCGGGCGGGTACATGTCGAAGTAGCTCCCGAGCAGGCGCTTGTGGCCCACGTCGCCCACAAAGTACAGCGGCATCGACGGAATGGGCTGGGTGCACACCAGTTCACCCACCGCATCGAGCACCGGCCGGCCCTGCTCGTCCCAGGCCTCCACCGCACAACCCATCAGCCGGCACTGCATGCGGCCGGGGGTCTGCGGCAGGTCGCGGTGGCCGCCGATGAAGGCGCCGGCGAAGTCCGTGCCCCCGGAAATGTTGCACCACCAGATCGGGCCCCCACGCTCCGCCGCTGCGCGGGTCGCTGCCCCCCGAGGGGGCTGACCTTGCTCGGGGCGGTCCTTCGCTGCGGTCTCGTCGACCCCACGCTCCGCGGCTTCGCCGGTCGCTGCATGCACCTTGTCAAATTCCGCCGTGCCCCAGCGCTGAACATCCTCCGACAGGGGCGAGCCGGTGCTGCCCAGGGCGCGCACGGCGCTCAGGTCGCCGCAGGCGGGAATGTCGACGCCGGCCTTCATGCAGTTGGCGTAGAAGGCGGCGCCTGCGCCGAAGAAGGTGACGCCGGTCTCGGCGGCGAAGCGCCAGAGCACGGTCCAGTCCGGACGCTCCCGGGAGCCGCCGGGGTTGCCGTCGTAGATGACGCAGGTGGTGCCACCCAGCAGGCCGCCGACCTGGGCGTTCCACATCACCCAGCCGGTGGAGCTGTACCAGTGGTAGCGCTCGCCCCAGGAGTTGGGGTCGTAGCTGCAGCCGATGTCGTTGTGCAGCACCTTGAGCGCCATGCTCACCACCACGGTGCCGCCATGGCCGTGCACGATGGGCTTGGGCAGGCCGGTGGTGCCGCTGGAATAGACGATCCACAGCGGGTGGTCGAAGGGCAGCCACAGCGGCTGGAACGCCAGCGTGGGCGGATCGGCCCTGGCGGTGACGACCTCGAAATGCGCGCACGGGGCCAGGGTTTCCAGCGCCCGTGACCGGGCCTGCGGCGACTCGGCCAGGTTGGTGTGCAGCACCAGATGCCGCACCGTGGGCAGCGCGGCCCGCAGCTCGGCCACCACGGCCAGGCGGTCGTGGTCACGCCCGCCGTAGGTGACGCCGTCGCAGGCGATCAGCACCACCGGGTCGATCTGGCGGAACCGGTCGAGCACCGCGTTGGTGCCCATGTCCGGCGCGCAGATGCTCCACACCCCGCCGATGGCCACCACCGCCAGGAAGGCGACCATGGTCTCGGGCGTGTTGGGCAGGTAGGCGGCCACCCGGTCACCGGGGCGCACCCCCTGGGCCTGCAGGTGCAGGGCCAGGGCCGCCACCTGCCGGCGCAGTTCAGGCCAGGAGAGCTCGCGGTGCGTGCCTTTTTCGTTGCGGCTGATCACGGCCGGGAAGCCGGCGGCGTGCGCCGCATCCACGTGCCGGAACACCTGGTGCACATAGTTGGCCTGGGCGCCCGGGAACCAGCGCGCACCCGGCATCACGTTGCGCTCCAGCACCGCGGTGGGCGGCGTGGGCGAGTGCAGGTCGAAGTAGTCGCGGATGCTCTGCCAGAAGGCCTCGATGTCGTCCACCGACCATTGCCACAGGGCGTCGTAGTCGGCGAAGTGGAGGCCACGGTGCTCGCCCAGCCATTGCTGGTAGCGGCGGATCTGGGGGATGTAGGGCGCGGTGGTCATGGCGGCCATTATGGAAACCCCCCCGGGCACCCGGCAACGGCCGGATGGCCCCTGCGGGACAGCCGTCGGCAGCATCGGGCAAGCCCGGCTGGCACAGGGTTTGCGAATACGATCGCGGGGTATTTTTTCCACACACAGGAGGAGTGACGCATGGGCATGCTGGATTGGCGTGAAAAAGGCACCGAGGTGCTGGCACAGGGTGGCGTGATCGGGCCGGACGAACGTCTGCCCTGGGGGCAGACCACGGTGATGGGCGTGCAGCACCTGATCGCCATGTTCGGCGCCACGGTGCTGGCCCCGATCCTGATGGGCTTCGACCCGAACGTGGCCATCCTC
>PNMF01000050.1 GCA_013823485.1 Comamonadaceae bacterium | reverse complement strand
GCCAAGAAAGCCGCTCCGGCGAAAAAGGCCGCTCCGGCCAAAAAGGCCCCGGCCGCCAAGAAGGCCGCTCCGGCCAAGAAGCGCACCCCCAACGCCGCCTTCATGAAGGCCCTGACCCCGAGCGCCGCACTGGCCGCCATCGTGGGCAGCAATCCGCTGCCGCGCACCGAGGTCACCAAGAAGGTGTGGGAATACATCAAGAAGAACAAGCTTCAGGACGAAGTCAACAAGCGCATGATCAATGCCGACGCCAAGCTGAAGGAAATCTTCAAGAAGGCCCAGGCTTCCATGTTCGAAATGACCAAGCTGGTCAACGACCACCTGAAGTGAAGCCGCAGGCTGCTGCAGCAGCCTCTGGCCTCCGACCAAGCCGGCGCAAGCCGGCTTTTTTCATGCCTGACCCAATCGGGCCAGCGCCGCCTCGCGGATGCTGGCGAGCGTGCCCCGCGTGGTGATCACATCGGCATCGAGCATCAGCTCGATCACCGTGCTGCCGCTGTGGGCCAGCGCGCGGGCCAGCGCCGGCTCGAACCCGGCCGTGGCCTCGACCCGTTCGGCCGCGTGCCCGTAAGCACGGGCCAGGGCACAGAAATCCGGGTTGCCCAGCGCCGATCCGCTGACATGGCCCGGGTACTCGCGCTCCTGGTGCATGCGGATGGTGCCGTAGCTGCCGTTGTTGACCAGCAGCACGATGGTGCGTGCGCCGTGCTGCGCCGCGGTGGCCAGCTCCTGGCCGTTCATGAGGAAGTCGCCATCGCCGGCGATGGTGAACACGGTGCGCCCGCTCAGGATGGACGCGGCAATGCCGGCCGGCACGCCGTAGCCCATGGCGCCGTTGGTGGGTGCGAGCTGGGTCTTGAGACCGCGGGCCAGACCCGGGTAACGGTAGAAGCGGTGCAGCCAGCTGGCGAAATTGCCCGCACCGTTGGTGAGCACCGCGTCGGCGGGCAGCAGGCGCTGAAGGGTGTGGATGATGGCCGGCATGTCGATCGGGCCGGGCAGCTGCACACCGCCGTTGGCGGCATCGATGTTGGCCAGGTAATCCGCGTGGCAGCCTTGCGTCCAGCCGGTCCAGGGCAGCTGGGGAGGCGCGGTGAGCACCTCCAGGCTGCGGGCCGCCGCGTTCATGCTGGACTGGATGGCCAGCACCGGCTGGTACACCCGGTGCAGCTCCTCGGCGCTGGCATGGATGTGCACCAGTTTCTGGGCCGGGGTGGGCGCTTCGATCAGCGTGTAGCCGCCGGTGGTGGACTCACCCAGCCGGGGCCCGATGGCGATCAGCAGATCGCTCTCGCGGATGCGCCGGGCCAGCGCCGGATTGATGCCCAGCCCGACATCCCCGGCGTACTGCGGGTGGTGGTTGTCGAAGGTGTCCTGGAACCGGAAGGTGTTGGCCACCGGCAGCTGCCAGTTCTCGGCAAAGCGCTGCAGCGCAGCGGCAGCCTGCGGGGTCCAGCCGCCCCCGCCGGCCAGCACCAGCGGGCGTTGTTCTGCCAGCAGCAGGCTGCGGAGTTCGCGCAGGGCGCCGGGGTCGCTCCAGGCCTGGGCCGGCTCCACCCGGGGCAGCGGACGGGCCTGCACCGGGCGGGTCAGCATGTCTTCGGGCAGCACCAGCACCACCGGGCCCGGGCGGCCGTTCATGGCGGTGGCAAAGGCGCGCGCAATGTATTCGGGAATGCGTTCCGGGTCGTCGATGCGCTCCACCCGTTTGGCCATGCCGCGCGTGGACGGACCGAAGAAATGGCCGTAGTCCAGCTCCTGGAAGGCCTCACGGTCGCGCGCATCGCTGGCCACGTCGCCCACGAACAGCACCATCGGCGTGCTGTCCTGGAAGGCGGTGTGCACGCCGATCGACGCATTGGTGGCGCCCGGGCCCCGGGTCACGAAGCAGATGCCGGGGCGCCCGGTGAGCTTGCCCTGGGCCTCGGCCATGAAGGCGGCGCCGCCCTCCTGCCGGTTGGTGATGAAGCGGATGTGCCCCTGGTGGCGGTGGAAGCCGTCGAGCACGGCGAGGTAGCTTTCGCCCGGCACGCCAAAGGCGTGGGTGACGCCCTGGGCCACGAGGCATTCGACGAGGAGGTGTCCGGCCAGTTGTTCGGTGTTCATGCCCCGATTCTGGCCGAGGCCGGGCAGGCCGACGAACGCCGGCAGACTCAGGTGCGACGCCCCACCCCGACCGCAGCCACCACCGACAGCCCCAGCACCAGCGCCGCGCCGGCCAGGGTGGTGGCGTACCAGCCACGGTCCATCAGCAGGCCGAACAGGGCCGGGGACAGCGCAAAGCCCAGGTCGAGGCCCGAGTAGACCGTGCCGTAGACGCGGCCGGTGGCGCCCTTGGGGGTGGCCTTCTTGATCATCATGTCGCGGCTGGGGCCGCCCACGCCGACCGCAAAGCCGGTGATGGCCAGTGCCACCAGCGTGCCCTGCCCGCCCAGCCAGCCGGTGGCGCAGACCAGCAGCAGCAAGGCGCCGGCCGACATGGCCAGGGCCACCACCCGGTCGCTCGACATGGGGTTGGCCGCCGCCACGAACCCGCCCACCAGCATGCCCAGCGCACCGCACAGCATGTAGGCGCTGACGGTGAGCGTGGCCACCTCGACGCTGACCCCGTGCACCGCTTTCATGATGGACGGGGCAAAGCTCTGGATCACCGCCAGCGTCATGGTGGAGAGCAGGAAGAACGCGAAGCACCACCACACCACCGGCAGGCGCATGAAGGCGAGGTCGCCGCCGCCGGCCTGGCGGGTGGCTGCCGTGCTGCGGGGCACGACCTCGGTGCGCAGCTTGTCGCGCTGCCAGAACAGCAGGGCCAGCACGCCGACATACAGCACGGCAGCGCCCAGGTAGGCGGTGCGCCAGTCGGCCAGCGCACTGATGCCCACCAGAAAGGCCGGCGCCAGCGCCCAGCCCAGGTTGCCGGTCAGGCCGTGGGCGCTGAAGGCATAGCCCAGGCGCTGCGGCGACACCCGCTGGTTGAGGATGGTGAAGTCGGCCGGGTGGAAGGGCGCGTTGCCCAGACCCGCCAGCATGGCCACTGCCATCAGGCCGGCGTAGCTGCTGACCTGAGACGCCACCAGCGATGCCACCAGAAAGCAGCCGATGGCGGCAAACAGCACCGGGCGTGCACCCACCCGATCGACCAGAAAGCCGGAAAGCGCCTGACCGACGCCGGAGATGACGAAGAACACCGTCATGAGCAGGCCGACGTCCGAGAACGACAAACCGAAATCCCGGATGAAGACCGGGAACAGCGGAGCCAGCAGCAGGTGCGAGAAATGCGAGGTGCCGTGCGCCAGCCCCACCAGTCCGATGATGGTGGCGTCTTGCTGGAGTGGCACAGGGTTCAGAGGCGGATCCTGCCGATGCGCGTCGGCAGTCAGGGTGGCGGTGGACATCCCGCGATGTTAGGGGTGTTCGAGCGAATCGGCCACCTCCTGGACCCCCGATCCCTCACCCGGGCGGCGTGGCGCCTCGCCGGCCACCGCCTGCAAGGCCTGCGACACCACCTCGCGGCTGCCGACCGGGCGCAGCTGCCGCTCGGCCAGCAGCCGGTCGCAGGTGCGCCGGGTCATGGAGTGCGAGCGCCCTCCCCGGCTGATGAACATGTAGAGGGTGCCCCGCGCGCTGGCCCACACCAGCTGGGCCCGCAGCCACTCGCCGCCGGAGGACAGGTCGAACCATTCGCCTTCGGCCAGGCGGGCCGGCACCTGTCCCAGGGACGGGGGCGGTACCGGGGCAGCCTCGCTCGGGGTGGTTTCCTGGGCCTGGGTGTCCTCGAAGCCGGTCGCGGCCTGCTCGGCCGGGGCCAGCCAGGGTTGTTCGGCCGCCCGGGGCTGGCGCTGCTCCGGGCTGGCGGGGGGCAGCGCATCGGTCAGGACCGGCAGATCGGGCGCGGGTGCTTCGCCCAGCGTGCGCCGCACCCGGGCCCGGCGCAGGCGCAGCACCGGCTCGTGCAGGCGCATCAGGGTCTCGAAAAACGGCTGGAAGGTGGCGTCGTCCTGTTCCAGACGGGCCAGCCCGTGCCGCAGGGTCTGGAGCAGGCCGGGCAGGATCTCGAACAGCCGCGCCGGCAGGCGCATGGTCACGTCGCGCCGGATGCTCCAGATCAGGTCCGAGACCGCCTTGCGGTAACCGTGCGGATCGGGCACCCCGGGCTGCTCCAGCGCGGCCGAGGCGATGACCAGCGCCCATGGCCCGTAGAGGAACTCCACCAGGAACGCGGGGGCATGGTCGATGTCGGGGCGCTGGCTCAGCTCGCGCACCACCGCATCGGCCAGGTTCTGGCGCTCGTCGGCCCGGCGCACCGCCTGCAGGCTGCGTTCGCGCTGCTCGTGCTCGCGCGCATCCAGCAATGTCCAGCTGGCCTGCAGGGCCGACAGCACCCGGGCGAAATCGGCCGGGGCCGGAGCTCGCCGCTCCAGCAGGGCGGTGAAACCCTGCGCCACCGGCCGCATGAAGGCCTGGAAATCGGCCGCGAATTCGTCGTTGAAGCGGAAGCTGCGCTGGGCCACGCTCTCGATCAGGCGGCGCGCCGGGTGGTCAGCCTGCCCGAAGTAGCGCGGATCGTCCAGCGCCAGCCGCAGCAGGGCCGGCTCCAGCGCGATCACGGCTTCCCGCACCGGCGCCAGCAGCAGCGGGTCGCGCGCCACCTGGTTGACCAGCATGCGCACCACATCCAGCCCCATGGGCTGGTCCAGCCGGCGCGCCTGCCGCTTCAGCGACAGCAGGGCCTGCGAGCGCACATGGGGCAGCGCGAACGTGCCCCACACGCTCTGTGGCAGGGGCGTGTCGGTGTCGACCTGCCGGGCCGGCCGGTCGACGGCGGGCAGGTGGGCGTCCCGGCTGCGGCGGGCCAGCACCTCGGCTTCATCGTGTACGTAGTCCTGCGCGGCCGACTGCAGCGCCGACCAGGCCCGCTCGACCGCGCGGTGGTACTCGCCGGTCAGGGGCTCGGCCGGGGCCTGGGGCGGCTCGGCCAGGAAGCGGTGGTAGACGTCGGGGTCGATGCTGGAGCGGCAGGCCGCCAGGTCGGACTGCACAAATGCCGGCGGCGGGCCGGCCGGTGCGGCGGCCACCGGCTCGGCGCCCGGCAGATCGAACCATTCGGTGGTGAGCCCGTAGCGCGAGTCTTCGGGCACATCCGGCAACCTCGGTCCGGTCGGGTCGCTGACCAGCCGGACCCGGTAACCGGCTTCCTGCACGTCGGCCTGCTGCAGGCGCAGGGCCACCTGGGCGTACAGCTGCCGCAGCTCGGAGCCCAGCGGCACCGCCAGCTGGCGCAACCAGCGGCTGCGCACCTCGCGGTCCGGTTCGCTGGCCTGCATCAGGCGGTACAGCTCGCGGGCCATGACCGAGGGGCGCAGGGGGTTGCGATCGGCGTGCACGGTGGACAGACCCACCAGCGAGCTCATGCGCGCGTCCAGCGCGGCCAGCTCCTGCTCCACCAGCGGCTGCAGCTGCTGCAGCATGCGCTTGAACTCGATCTGTTCGTTGTAGTCGGCCTCGTCGACCAGGGCCAGGTGGGCCGAGTCGGTCTGCAGCGGAATGCTGCCGGAATCGGTGCCGTCGTCGCCCCGCTCGAACGCCTCGCGCAGGCGCTGCGGAAACGCCCGCGCCCAGGTCGTGCGGTGGCGCATGAGCCCGGACCAGGCGGCCGAGGTGCCGTCGGCCACCAGCACCTCAACCTGCCGCTGTTGCGGCCCGATGAGCGCCTGGATCATGGCTTCAAGGCAACGGCCGAGCAGGCGCGGACTTTCCTCCAGCACCTCGCTGAAGCACTGTTGCAACAGGGGCGACGGCTCGTTCATGGGCGGCGTCAGGTGACCGGGTCGATGAACCCCGTGGGGTATCCGTGACAAGGATCACGGTTATACCTGCCGAGGCCGTTCGTCGGCATGTCGCGCCCGGGCCCGGCGGGGGCATGGCCGGCACCGGCCGACGGTCGGACGCCTGCGGACTACCGGCGGCGCCCGACCCCGGGCCAGCCTCAGGTCGCCACGGCGTCGCCGAACGCGAACACCCCGGGGTTGAGCACCGGGTCCACCCCCACCGGAATGACCGACTTGGGCGGATAACGCCCCTCCAGCAGCAACCGCGACAGCGGGTTCTCGATGCGCTGCTGGATGGCGCGCTTGAGCGGCCGGGCGCCGAACACCGGGTCAAAACCGACCTTGGCCAGCTCGGCCAGCGCTGCCGGCGACACATCGAGCCGCAGGTCCATCTTGTGCAGGCGGGCCTGCAGGGCCTTGAGCTGGATGCCGGCGATCGACTCGATGTGGGCGGCATCCAGGGCGTGGAACACCACCGTCTCGTCGATGCGGTTGAGGAACTCCGGCCGGAAGTGGTTCTTGAGCTCGCCCCAGACCGCGTCCTTCACCTCGTCGTAGGGCTGCCCGACCATGCTCTGGATCAGGTGCGAGCCGATGTTGCTGGTCATGACGATGACCGTGTTCTTGAAGTCCACGGTGCGGCCCTGGCCGTCGGTCAGGCGACCGTCGTCCAGCACCTGCAGCAGCACGTTGAACACGTCCGGGTGGGCCTTTTCCACCTCGTCGAGCAGCAGCACCGAATACGGCTTGCGGCGCACCGCCTCGGTCAGGTAGCCACCCTCCTCGTAGCCCACGTAGCCGGGCGGCGCGCCGATCAGCCGGGCCACCGAATGCTTCTCCATGAACTCGCTCATGTCGATGCGCACCAGGTGGTCTTCGCTGTCGAACAGGAAGCCGGCCAGTGCCTTGCACAGCTCGGTCTTGCCCACCCCGGTGGGGCCCAGGAACAGGAAGGAGCCGGTCGGGCGGTTCGGGTCGGACAGGCCGGAGCGCGAACGGCGGATGGCGTCGGCCACCGCGCCGATGGCCTCGTCCTGGCCCACCACGCGCTCGTGCAGCTTGTGCTCCATCTGCAGCAGCTTGTCGCGCTCGCCCTGCATCAGCTTGGACACCGGGATGCCGGTGGCACGGGCCACCACCTCGGCGATCTCTTCCGCGCCCACCTGGGTGCGCAGCAGCTGCGGCCGGCTGCCGCCCTTCTTGCCGGACTCGTGGGCCTGCGCGTCCTTCAGCCGCTTCTCCAGCTCCGGCAGGCGGCCGTACTGGAGTTCGGCCACCTTGGTCAGGTCGCCCTTGTCGGTGAAGGTCTTGATCTGGCTGCGCACCCGGTCGATCTCTTCCATCACGTCCTTGGAGCCCAGGGCCTGGGCCTTCTCGGCCTTCCAGATCTCGTCCAGATCGGCGATTTCCTTCTCGAGCCGGGTGATCTCTTCGGCGATCAGCGCGAAGCGCTTCTGCGAGGCCTCGTCGGTTTCCTTGCGCACGGCCTCGCGCTCGATCTGCAGCTGGATCAGGCGGCGATCCAGCCGGTCCATGACCTCGGGCTTGGAGTCCAGCTCGATCTTGATCTTGGAGGCCGCCTCGTCGATCAGGTCGATGGCCTTGTCGGGCAGGAACCGGTCGGTGATGTAGCGGTGGCTGAGCTCGGCCGCCGCCACGATGGCCGGGTCGGTGATCTGCACGCCGTGGTGCACCTCGTAGCGCTCCTGCAGCCCGCGCAGGATGGCGATGGTGGCCTCCACCGTGGGCTCGCCCACCAGGATCTTCTGGAAGCGGCGCTCCAGCGCGGCGTCCTTCTCGATGTACTTGCGGTACTCGTCCAGCGTGGTGGCGCCCACGCAGTGCAGCTCGCCGCGCGCCAGCGCCGGCTTGAGCATGTTGCCGGCGTCCATGGCACCCTCGGCCTTGCCGGCGCCCACCATGGTGTGGATCTCGTCGATGAAGACGATGGTCTGTCCCTCGTCCTTGGCCAGCTCGTTCAGCACCGACTTCAGGCGCTCCTCGAACTCGCCCCGGAATTTGGCGCCGGCCAGCAATGCCGCCATGTCCAGGCTGAGCACCCGCTTGCCCTTGAGGCTGTCGGGCACCTCGCCGGCCACGATGCGCTGGGCCAGGCCTTCGACGATGGCGGTCTTGCCCACGCCGGGTTCACCGATCAGCACCGGGTTGTTCTTGGTGCGCCGCTGCAGCACCTGGATGGCACGGCGGATCTCGTCGTCGCGACCGATCACCGGGTCGAGCTTGCCGGCGCGGGCGCGTTCGGTGAGGTCCAGGGTGTACTTCTTGAGCGCCTCCCGCTGGCCTTCGGCCTCGGGGCTGTTGACGCTCTCACCGCCGCGCACCGCGCCGATGGCGGCTTCCAGCGGCTTGCGGGCCAGACCGTTCTCGTTGGCGATGCGGGCCACCTCGCCCTTGGCCTCGGTCAGGGCCAGCAGGAACAGCTCGGACGCCACATAGGTGTCCCCGCGCTTGATGGCCTCCTTCTCGGTGGCCTGCAGCAGCCGGCCCAGTTCCTGGCCCACGGTCACCTGCTCATGGCCCTGCACCTGCGGCAGGCGCTTGACCGCCGCCTCCGCCGCCTGGGCCAGGCCCTTGACGTTCACGCCGGCGCGCTGCAGCAGCGACTGCGGCCCGTCGGTCTGGCGCAGCAGCGCCAGCAGCAGGTGAGCCGGTTCGATGTAGGCGTGGTCGTTGCCCAGGGCCAGGCTCTGGGCCTCGGACAGGGCTTCCTGGAATTTGCTGGTGAGTTTGTCGAGTCGCATGGGGCAACACTCCTGAAACGGTGAACTGGTCGGCACATGGCGCCGAACGGGTCCATTTCAAGGCGTCTGCCGGCGGGCGTCCTTGATCCAGATCAGGGCCCTGCCGGGCCCCGGCCTCAGGCGTTGGAGGCCGCGATGCCCCAGCGGGCCAGCGCCGCGTCGTCGCTCACCCGGGCGTCGACCCAGCGCGCGCCTTCGGGGGTCTGCTCTTTTTTCCAGAACGGCGCCTGGGTCTTGAGGTAGTCCATGATGAATTCGCAGGCCTGGAAGCTCTGGCCCCGGTGGGCCGAGGTGACCGCCACCAGCACGATCTGGTCCAGCGGTTGCATCAGACCCACCCGGTGCACCACCCGCGCGCCCAGGATGTCGAAGCGCCGGTGGGCCTCGTCGATCATGGCCTCGATGGCTTTTTCGGTCATGCCGGGGTAGTGCTCCAGCTCCAGCGTGCTGACCGACTGGCCGTCGTTGCGGTCGCGCACCGTGCCCACGAAGCTGCACACCGCGCCCACGCCCTTGTCGTGGGCGCGCAGAGCCGCCACCTCGGCGCTCAGGTCGAAGTCGGCGGTCTGGATGGAAACGCGCGGGCCGGTCATGTCAGCCCCCGGTCACCGGCGGGAAGAACGCCACTTCGGCGCCGTCGACCAGCGCGGCCGCTTCATCGGCCATGGTCTGGTTGAGCGACACGCGCACCGCCCTGCCCCGCCCCAGCGCCTCGGCCCAGGGGCCGCCACGGGCGATGAGTTCGTCGCGCAGGGCGGCCAGCGTGGTGGCGGCGGTCTGCACCGACTCGCT
This sequence comes from Comamonadaceae bacterium, assembly GCA_013823485.1. Taxonomy (GTDB): domain Bacteria; phylum Pseudomonadota; class Gammaproteobacteria; order Burkholderiales; family Burkholderiaceae_C; genus Hydrogenophaga. The sequence continues at coordinate 10,028 of PNMF01000050.1, read as the reverse complement.
GCCGGTGCCGACGGACTCGCGGATGGAAGCAAAAAAACGCAGCTGGATGTTCATGCGAGCAGATCGGCAAAGGCAATGAAGGACACGGTGTCGCCACGGGCGATGGTGGTGCCGGACGGGTTGTCGACCAGGCCGTCGCCCCACACGGCCGAGGTTAGCACACCGGAACTCTGGTTGGGGAACAGGTCGAGCCCACCCTCGGCATTGCGGCGCACCCGCAGGAATTCGCGGCGCTTGTCGGCGCGCGGCAGATCGAAGTGGGCCACCAGCCGCTGGGCCACCGGCAAGCCGCAGGCCGCCGCATCGCGCCCCTGCAGGCGCAGCAGGAATGGCCGGACCAGCAGCAGGAAGGTGACGAAGCTCGACACCGGATTGCCCGGCAGGCCGATGAAATGGCAGGGCTGGCCGGCCCGCGCACCGGCCCCGGCGTCGCGCCGCACCTGGCCGTAGGCGAAAGGCTTGCCCGGCTTCATGGCGATCTGCCACAGGTCCAGCGAGCCCAGCGCCTGCACCGAGGGCTTGATGTGGTCTTCCTCGCCCACCGACACGCCGCCGCTGGTGAGGATGAGGTCGTGGTGGTCGGCGGCGGAGCGCAGCGCCGCCAGGGTGGCTTCGCGCCGGTCGGGCACGATGCCCAGATCGCTCACCTCGCAGCCCATGCGGTGCAGCAGGCTGCGCAGGAAGAACCGGTTGGAGTTGTAGATGGCGCCGGGCTTCATGTCCTGCGGGGCCACCTCGCCGGGCATGACCAGTTCGTCACCGGTGGAGAACAGCGCCACGCGCGGGCGCACCGCCACCTGCAGCTGCGCCCGGCCCAGGCTGGCCGCCAGACCCAGCGACGCCGGGTCGAGCCGGTGGCCGCGCCGCAGCACCACGGCACCCTGCATCACGTCTTCGCCGCTGCGCCGCACCCACTGGCCTGGCGTCGGCACGGCGTCGATGTGCACGGCATGGAAGTCGCCGCCCACCGCACGGGTGTCTTCCTGCATGACCACCGCATCCGCCCCGGGCGGCATGGGCGCGCCGGTGAAGATGCGGGCGCAGGTGCCCGGCTCCAGCGCATGGCCAGCGTGGCCGGCGGGAATGCGCTGGGTCACCGGCAGCACCACGCCGGGGGCGGTGATGTCGGCGGTGCGCACCGCGTAGCCGTCCATGGAGGAGTTGTCCTGCGGCGGCACCTGCAGCCCGGAAACCAGGTCTTCGGCCAGCACGCGGCCGTCGGCATCGAAGGTGGCCACCGACTCGGTGGCCGGGTGTTCGGGCAGGTGGCGCAGGAGCGCGGCCAGCGCGTCTTCCAGCGGCATCAGGGGCGAACGGGCGGGCGTGTTCATGGGGCGGCGTCCAGGGCGGGCGGGGAATACTCGAACCGGCGGGCATTGTCGAACAGCCAGGCGGCCACGTCATCCGGCGTGTCCAGATCCAGCAAGGGCAGCGGGGTCGGCGTCGGCAGGGCCTGCGGGCTGTTGGTGGCAATCGCCAGCACCCGGTCGTGGCCTGGGTAGATGACCGGCTGGCCGCTGTCCTGCCGCCAGACCTCGATCTTGGGCAACGAACTGCGCTTGAAACCCTCCACCAGCACCCAGTCCGCCCCGGCGCTCAGGCGGGCCAGCAGCTGGTGCACATCGTGCTCGGCGGGTTCGGTGTACTCGCGCATGACGACCAGCCGCTTGGGCGATGCCGCCACCACCTCCACCGCACCGGCCTCGCGGTGGCGCCAGGTGTCCTTGCCCGGGCGGTCGATGTCGAAGCTGTGGTGGGCATGCTTGATGACCGAGACCCGGGCACCGCGCAGCCGCAGCGCCGGAATCAGCTGCTCGACCAGGGTGGTCTTGCCGGAGCCCGAGAAGCCGGCGAAGCCGACGACCTTCATGGAGCGCAGTGCTGTTCGATGTAGGCCTGGACGCGGGCGGTGTCGGCCGGCATCACCTGGACACGGCGCGGCAGGTTCTCGATGCCCTCGAAGCCGGCCGGCCGCTCGGGCAGATGCCCCAACGCCTCCACGATGGTCTCGGCAAACTTGATCGGCAGTGCGGTCTCCAGCACCACCATGGGCACGCCGGCCTCGCGGCACTCACGCGCCACCTTCACGCCGTCGGCGGTGTGGGTGTCGATCACCACGCCATGGCGTTGCGCCACGTCGCGGATGGTCTGCAGCCGGTCGGCATGGGTGCTGCGACCGCTCTGGAAGCCGTATCGGCTGGCGGCCTGCGGGAACAGCGGGTCGTCGGCCAGGCTGAAACGGCCTTCCTTCTGCAGGGCGGCGCCGAACAGGGCGCGGGTGCGGTCGGCGTCGCGGCCCAGCAGGTCGAACACGAAGCGCTCGAAGTTGCTGGCCTTGGAAATGTCCATCGACGGGCTGGAGGTCTCGTGCGTGTCGGCGCTGCCGCGCACCCGGTAGACGCCGGTGCGGAAGAACTCGTCCAGCACATCGTTCTCGTTGGTGGCCACCACCAGGTGGCGCACCGGCAGACCCATCATGCGGGCCACATGGCCGGCACACACATTGCCGAAGTTGCCCGACGGCACGGTGAAGCTGACCTGCTCGGCATGGCTGCCGGTGGCCTGGAAGTAGCCGGCAAAGTAGTACACCACCTGGGCCAGCAGGCGCGCCCAGTTGATCGAGTTGACGGTGCCGATGCGCCAGCGGCGCTTGAAGTCGAGGTCGTTGCTGACGTTCTTGACGATGTCCTGGCAGTCGTCGAACACGCCTTCCACCGCGATGTTGTGGATGTTCTCGTCCATCAGGCTGAACATCTGGGCCTGCTGGAACGGGCTCATGCGGCCGTGCGGGCTGAGCATGAACACACGCACGCCCTTTTTGCCGCGCATCGCGTATTCCGCTGCACTTCCGGTGTCGCCACTGGTGGCGCCCAGGATGTTGAGCTGCTCGCCACGCCGGCCCAGCTCGTACTCGAACAGCTGCCCCAGCAGCTGCATGGCCATGTCCTTGAAGGCCAGGGTCGGGCCATTGGAGAGGGCTTCCAGGTGGAAGCCGGGCTCCAGCGTCTTCAGCGGGACGATCTGCGGCGTGCCGAACACCTTCTCGGTGTAGGTGCGCTGGCAGATGGCGCGCAGGTCGTCGGCCGGGATGTCGTCCACATACAGGCTCAGGATCTCGAAGGCGAGCGCGGCATAACCGCCGGCCTGCCCGCCCTGGAACACCTCGCGCAGGCGCTGCAGGGCAGCAGCGTCGAGCTGGGGGTACTGCTCGGGCAGGTACAGGCCGCCGTCGGGCGCCAGGCCTTCGAGCAGGATCTCGCAGAAGCGCTTGCGGTCGGCATGACCGCGGGTCGAGAGGTAGCGCATCAGTTCAGCTCTTCCTTGCGGATGCGCACGATGGGCGCGAGCACGGTGGGCAGCTGCTGCAGGCGCGCCAGGGCGTCGCTCATGGTGCCCTCGCGGGTGTTGTGGGTCAGGATGATCAGGTCGGTGCTGGTGGCGCCTTCACCGCCCACCTCGTCGGCCTCCCGCTGCAGCACCGCGTCGATGCTGATGCCGGCACCGGCCAGCAGCGCGGTCACCTGGGCCAGCACGCCGGCCTCGTCGGCCACGCGCAGGCGCAGGTAGTAGCTGGTCACCACCTCGCTCATGGGCAGCACCGGGGTGTCGCTCATGGCGTCGGGCTGGAACGCAAGGTACGGCACACGGTGCAGCGGGTCGGCGGTCTGCAGGCGGGCGATGTCGACCAGGTCGGCGATCACCGCGCTGGCGGTCGGCTCGCTGCCGGCGCCCTTGCCGTAGTACAGCGTGGTGCCCACGGCATCGCCCTGCACGACCACGGCGTTCATGGCGCCTTCCACGTTGGCGATCAGGCGCTTGGCCGGCACCAGGCTCGGGTGCACCCGCAGCTCGATGCCCTGGGCCACCCGCTTGGTGATGCCCAGCAGCTTGATGCGGTAGCCGAGCTGCTCGGCATAACGGATGTCGGCCGCGCCCAGCTGGGTGATGCCCTCGACATAGGCCTTGTCGAACTGCACCGGGATACCGAACGCAATGGCGCTCATCAGCGTGGCCTTGTGGGCGGCGTCCACGCCTTCGATGTCGAAGGTCGGATCGGCTTCGGCGTAACCCAGGCGCTGCGCTTCCTTCAGCACCACGTCGAAGTCCAGACCCTTGTCGCGCATCTCGGACAGGATGAAGTTGGTGGTGCCGTTGATGATGCCGGCGATCCACTGGATGCGGTTGGCGGTCAGACCTTCGCGCAGCGACTTGATGATCGGGATGCCGCCGGCCACCGCTGCCTCGAACGCCACCATCACGCCCTTGGCCGCCGCAGCGGCAAAGATCTCGGTGCCATGCACCGCCAGCAGCGCCTTGTTGGCGGTGACCACATGCTTGCCGGCTGCAATGGCTTCGAGCACCAGCGCCTTGGCAATGCCGTAGCCGCCGATCAGCTCGACCACCACGTCGATGTCGGGGTTGGCGATCACGGCGCGGGCATCGCCCACCACCTGCACGCCCTCACCCACGATGGAACGGGCACGTGCCACGTCCAGGTCGGCCACCATGCTGATCTCGATGCCGCGCCCGGCGCGGCGGCGGATCTCCCCCTGGTTGCGTCGGAGCACCTCGAAGGTGCCGCTGCCCACGGTGCCGATGCCCAGAAGGCCCACTTGAATCGGTTTCATGTCGTTGCTCATTGATGGAATCAGGTGCCGTGGCGCTTGCGCCAGTTTTCAAGGAAGCGCGCCACGCGGCCGATGGCCTCGCGCAGGTCGTCCTCGTGCGGCAGGAACACGATGCGGAAATGCTGGTTGTCCGGGTAGTTGAAGCCGGAGCCCTGCACCAGCATCACCCGGGTTTCCTGCAGCAGCTCCAGGAACAGCTGCTGGTCGTCCTGGACCGGGTACAGCTTCGGATCGAGCCGGGGGAACATGTAGAGCGCGGCCGTGGGCTTGACGCAGGTCACGCCGGGAATGGCGGTGATCAGCTCGTAGGCCAGGTCGCGCTGGCGGCGCAGCCGGCCACCTTCGTTCACCAGATCGTTGATGCTCTGGTAGCCGCCGAGTGCGGTCTGGATGGCCCACTGCCCCGGCACGTTGGCGCACAGCCGCATGTTCGAGAGCATGTTCAGGCCCTCGATGTAATCACGCGCCGGCTTCTTGTCGCCCGACACCACCAGCCAGCCGGCCCGGTAGCCGCAGGAGCGGTAGCTCTTGGAGAGCGAATTGAAGGTCAGGGTCAACACGTCTTCCGACAGGCTGGCCAGCGCGGTGTGCTTCGCGCCGTCGTACAGCACCTTGTCATAGACCTCGTCGGCAAAGATCACCAGCCCGTGCTCGCGCGCAATGGCCACGATGGCCTGCAGCAGCTCGGTGGAATACAGCGCACCGGTCGGGTTGTTCGGATTGATGACCACGATGCCCTTGGTGGCCGGCGTGATCTTCGCGCGGATGTCGTCCAGGTCGGGCATCCAGCCATTCGACTCGTCGCAGCGGTAGTGCACCGGCGTGCCGCCCGAGAGGCTGACCGCCGCCGTCCAGAGCGGGTAGTCGGGCGACGGCAGCAGCAGCTCGTCGCCGTCGTCCAGCAGGGCGTTGGTGGCCATCACGATCAGCTCGCTGGCGCCGTTGCCCAGGTAGATGTCGTCCAGCGTCACGCCCTTCACGCCCTGGGTCTGCGTCTCGTGCATGACCGCCTTGCGCGCCGCAAAGATGCCCTTGCTGTCCGAATAACCCGCCGAGTTCGGCAGGTTCCGGATCATGTCCTGCTGGATCTCTTCCGGCGCATCGAAGCCGAACACCGCCAGGTTGCCGATGTTGAGCTTGATGATCTTGTGGCCCTCTTCCTCCATCTGCCGGGCCGCGTCCATGATGGGACCGCGGATGTCGTAGCAGACGTTGGCGAGCTTGGCGGACTTCTGGATGGTCTTCAAAGGGTCGGTCCTCGGGAAGATGGCGTCCGGTGCGGGCATGAGCGCAGACATCGGCGCCGGGGAAGGCTCAGGGGCTGTAACCGGGCGTTATAGTCGTGAAATCCAGGGAAAACCTCGGATTTGACCACAGATCAACGCCTGTTCTGGCCGCAGAAGCCCATGAAACTCCACGCCGACCGCCCCGACACGACCGCCATCACCGCCCATGGCGAAGGCTGGGTCGCGGTGAATGGCGAGCGCCACCACCACAGCATCGTCGTCACGCCGGAAGGCGCGCCCCGGCCCTGGGCCTGCAGCCGGCTGGAAGACCTGACCCCGGCGCACTTCGAGGCATTGCTTCCGGCCGAAGGCCCGCTGCCGGAACTGGTGCTGCTGGGAAGCGGCAGCCGCCTGAGGTTCGTGGCGCCGGCCCTGCTGGCCCCGCTGCTGGGCCGCCGGGTGGGGGTCGAGACCATGGACACCGCTGCGGCCTGCCGCACCTACAACATCCTCGCGGGTGAGGGTCGCCGGGTGGTGGCAGCGCTGCTGATCGAAGCTTGAGCGCTCAAACACGGGGGTGAGTACCCATTCGGGTTAAAATGCGGGGTTGTTCCCTGTCGCAACCCCGGGTCCCTTGACCGCCCCGGTGGCGCCGGACAACGGAGCACAACGCATCACCATCCACTCAAGTCAGGGGTCCCCGCAGCATGGCCGTCGTTGTCAACAAACCCATTCCCGAATTCGAATCGCTCGCCACGGGCGGCGTCAAGGTGAGCAACCAGAGCCACCTGGGTCAGACGATCGTGCTGTACTTCTACCCCAAGGACAACACCCCCGGCTGCACCACCGAGGCCATGCAGTTCCGCGACAAGTACAAGGATTTCGTCAAGGCCGGCGCGCAGGTGTTCGGCGTGTCGCGCGACAACATGAAGTCCCACGACGACTTCAAGGCCAAGCTTGAACTGCCGTTCGAGCTGATCGCCGACACCGAAGAAAAGATGTGCCACATGTTCGGCGTGGTCAAGAACAAGATCATGTACGGCAAGAAGGTCAAGGGCATCGAGCGCAGCACCTTCCTGATCGGCCCGGACGGCGTCCTGCGCCAGGAATGGCGCGGTCTGAAGGTGCCCGGCCACGTCGAGGAAGTGCTCAAGGCCGTCAAGGCGCTCAAGAAGGCCGCCTGACCTCGGGTGACGCATTCCGGGGTGCTTCGGCCACGGCCTGTGACGGGTCATGGTGCTCATGCATAATGGTTTCATGACCCCCGGCCCCAGCCACGTCACCCCCCTCACCTGCTCTCTGTGCAGTCCTCAAAGCCGCCCGGCGATCCTGGCGGCTTTTTGTTTTTTCGGCCACCGCTGACACGTTCCCCATGCCCCTGCCTCCCGCCCCCACCAAACGCGCTGCCCTTCTTTCGGCCGAGGCCTACAGCACCCTGGCCACCGAGGCCTCCGACCTGATCCCCGCGCCCGAAGTCCAGCCCGCCCCGGCCACCCGCCCAGCCCGCAGCGGACGCGGCACCCCCCGCCGCAGCGTCGAAGCACCGGCGGCCGCACCAGGCAACGCATCGGCCACCGCATCAACCTCCGCGACCGCCCCGGTGCAGGCGCCGGCTCCACAGGCCGCAACGGCCACAACGGCGCGTGGACGCCGCGGAGCCGGTTCGCAGACCGACGCTGACGGCGCCACCATCGCCAGGGCCGCAAAGTCGCCGGCAGCACCCGAGCCACGAACGACAGAGGTCACCGCTGTCGCGGCAGTGGCGTCCCGATCGGAACAGGAGCATCCGGCACGGCGCCGCCGCAGCGGCCCCACCAGCCGCAGCGGGGTCAAGCGCCTGTTCGTGCTCGACACCAACGTGCTGCTGCACGACCCGATGAGCCTGTTCCGTTTCGAGGAACACGACATCTTCCTGCCCATGATCGTGCTGGAGGAACTGGACGGCCACAAGAAAGGCATGACCGAAGTGGCCCGCAACGGCCGCCAGACCAGCCGGACGCTCGATGCCCTGGTGGCCCAGCAAGGTGGCGACATGGCGCAGGGTCTGCGGCTGTCGGCCACCGGGCACCAGTCGGCCCGGGGCCTGCTGTTCTTCCAGACCGAGCCGCTGGACAACACGCTGCCGGCCAGCCTGCCCCAGGGCAAGGCGGACAACCAGATCCTGGGCGTGGTGAGCGCCCTGCGCGACCGGCATCCGGCGCGCGAGGTCATCCTGGTCTCCAAGGACATCAACATGCGGGTCAAGGCCCGCGCGCTGGGCCTGGCCGCCGAGGACTACGAAAACGACAAGACGCTGGACGACGGCGAACTGCTGTATTCCGGTGCGCTGGCCCTGCCCCAGGACTTCTGGACCCGCCAGAGCAAGACCATCGAGAGCTGGCAGAGCGGCAGCCACACCTTCTACCGGGTCAGCGGGCCGGCGGTGGGGCAGTTCCACATCAACCAGTTTGTGTACTTCGAAGCGCCGGGCGAGCCGTCGCTGTATGCCCGCGTCACGGAAATCCGCGACAAGACGGCGGTCCTCAAGACCCTGAAGGATTACACCCACCTCAAGAACGCGGTGTGGGGCGTGACCAGCCGCAACCGCGAGCAGAACTTCGCCATGAACCTGCTCATGGACCCGGAGATCGACTTCGTGACCCTGGCCGGCACGGCCGGCACCGGCAAGACGCTGATGGCACTGGCCAGCGGCCTGACCCAGGTGCTGGACGACCGCCGCTACACCGAGATCATCATGACGCGCGCCACGGTCAGCGTGGGCGAGGACATCGGTTTCCTGCCGGGTACCGAGGAAGAAAAGATGGGCCCCTGGATGGGCGCCCTGGACGACAACCTCGAATTCCTGGCCAAGGGCGACGGCGGCAACGCCGGGGAATGGGGGCGCGCGGCCACCAACGAGCTCATCCGCAGCCGCATCAAGGTCAAGAGCATGAACTTCATGCGCGGGCGGACCTTCATGAACAAATACGTGATCATCGACGAGGCGCAGAACCTCACGCCCAAGCAGATGAAGACGCTGATCACCCGCGCCGGCCCGGGCACCAAGATCATCTGCATGGGCAACCTGGCCCAGATCGACACCCCCTACCTCACCGAGGGCTCCAGCGGCCTGACCTACGCGGTCGACCGCTTCAAGGGCTGGCCGCACGGCGGCCACATCACGCTGGCACGCGGCGAACGCTCCCGCCTGGCCGACTTTGCGAGTGAAGTGCTCTGAAGCAAGTCCGATCCGCCGCCGGGCCGCCCCAAGGCGGATCAGCCCCCTCGGGGGGCAGCGACCCGCGCAGCGGCGGAGCGTGGGGGCCTAGTATTCACCGCCGCCGGCGAGGCTCTCGAAGCGGGTGAGCATGTTCAGGAAGGCCAGCTTGACGGTCCCGGTGGGGCCGTTTCGCTGCTTGCCGATGATGATCTCGGCCACACCCGGCTCCTTGCAGGCGTCCTTGGTGTAGTACTCGTCGCGGTAGATGAACATGATGATGTCCGCGTCCTGCTCGATCGCGCCGGACTCGCGAAGGTCGCTCATCATGGGGCGCTTGTCGGTGCGGGTCTCGACCGAACGGTTGAGCTGCGACAGCGCGATCACCGGGCACTGCAGCTCCTTGGCCAGCATCTTCAGGCCCCGCGAGATCTCACCCAGCTCCGAGGCGCGGTTCTCGCCTTCCGAGCTCGAACCGCTCATGAGCTGCAGGTAGTCCACCACGATAAGACCCAGCTTGCCGCACTGGCGCGCCAGCCGGCGGGCGTTGGCGCGCAGCACGCTGGGGTTCAGGCCCGGGGTCTCGTCGATGTGCAGAGAGACGTTGCGCAGTTTCTCGATCGCTTCGGTCAGCCGGGGCCATTCCTCGTCGGTGAGCTTGCCGCTGCGCAGGTGGCTCTGGTTGATGCGGCCAATGGAGCCGACGATACGCACCGCCAGTTGCGAGGCGCCCATTTCCATCGAGAACACCGCCACCGGCAGCCCTTCGTTCAGGGCCACGTGTTCGGCGATGTTGATGGCAAATGCGGTCTTGCCCATGGAGGGGCGGGCCGCGAGCACCACCAGATCGCCGGGCTGCAGGCCGGAGGTCATGCGGTCCAGGTCGACGAAGCCGGTGGGCACACCGGTGATGTCGTTCGGGTTGTCGGCCATCTCCTGCACACGATCCAGCAGCTCGACGACCAGCTTGTCCATGCC
>PNMF01000049.1 GCA_013823485.1 Comamonadaceae bacterium | reverse complement strand
CGACCTCGGTCACGCGGCGATCGTTGAGCCAGTTCTCCAGGTCGTTGAAGGTCTTGGGGGCTGTTTTCTGGGCGTTCATGGCCGTTTCCTTGTCGTCAGGGCTCGTGGTGTTGTGCGGTCAGTGTCGCTCGGGGCAATGCGGGGTGAATTTCAGGCCGGGGTGCTGCGCGCCAGGTCGTCGGCCTGCAGGCGCTGGCTGCGGCGTTGCCGGCAGGCGCGGCCGAAGGCGTCAAAGATGGCGCTGTAAAACGGGGTCTCCCAGCAGCGCCATTCGGGGTGAAACTGCACCGCGTAGGCGAAGGTGCGGGCGCCAAGCACCTCGAAGGCCTCGATCTGGCCGTCCGGGGCATGGGCCAGGGCGCGCAGGCCGTCGGCCAGCCGGTGGATGCCCTGCCCGTGCAGCGAATTCACCTGCACCTCGGTGCCGCCGGCCCATTCGGCGAACACGCTGCCGGGCACCAGGGCAACGGAGTGGCGCGGGGCGTACTGCACCTCGGGCGGCTGGCCCTTGGGCTCACGGTGGTCCATGCGGCCGGGCACGTTCTGCACCTGCTGGTACAGGGTGCCGCCCAGCGCGACATTGATTTCCTGGAAGCCCCGGCAGATGCCCAGCAGCGGCACGCCTTCGCGCACGCAGGCCCGCACCAGCGCCAGGGTGAGCTGGTCGCGCTCGGCATCCAGCGGAAGGGAGGGGTCGGCCACCGGCTCGTCGAAATGCGAGGGGTGCACATTGGAAGGCGACCCGGTGAGCATCACGCCGTCCACCAGCGACAGCAGCTCGTCGATCTGGTCGGCGCTGGCCAGGGGGAACATCACGGGCTGGGCCTGGGCGCCCACCTTCACGGCGCGGGCGTACTTGTCGCCCAGCAGCAGAAAGGGCATCTGGTGGCCGTGGTCGCCCAGGAGGCGGTGGTCGGCGGGGAGCCAGACCATGCTTGGCGGCTTGTTCATGCAATCTCCGGTTGCGGACCATTGTGGCCGTCAAATTGGATCACAATGAGGGCCAGTTGAGCCAACCACAGGGTGCCACTTGCTCTCCGAATTCCTGCTCAGTGAAATGACCCGCCTGGGCAGCCAGGACGCCCTGCCCCTGCACCGCCAGCTCTACGAAGCCTTGCGCCGGGCCATGCTGGACGGCAAGCTGGGTGCCGGCGAACGCCTGCCCTCCAGCCGCGACCTGGCCCAGGACCTGAACCTCTCGCGCAACACGGTGGTGGCCGCCATCAACCAGCTCAGCGTCGAAGGCTATCTGGCCAGCCGGGTCGGCAGCGGCACCTATGTGAACGACAACGTGCCCCGCGCCACGCCCGGCCGGGGCCATGCCGGCGGGCCGCTGCGGGCCGCACCCCAGCAGGCCGGGCGCCTGTCGAAGCGGGGCGAGGGCCTGGCCCACCGCTTCAGCGCGGCCGACCTGGAGGTGCAGCCCTTCACCCCCGGCATCGCCGATTTCAGCGCCTTCCCGCTGCCGCTGTGGCAGAGGCTGCAGAACAAGCACTGGCGCATGACCTACCCGGACATGCTGGACTACAACACCTCGGGCGGCTATGCGCCGCTGCGCCGGGCCATTGCCGACTACCTGCGGGTGTTCCGCAGCGTGCACCTGGAGGCCGACCAGGTGATCGTCACCACCGGCACGCAGCAGTCGCTGGAGCTGTGCGCGCGGCTGCTGGCCGACCATGGCGACACCGTCTGGGTGGAAGACCCGGCCTACTGGGGCGCCATGAAGGCCTTCATGGCCACCGGCCTGCAGGTGCACCCGGTGCCGGTCGACCGGCAGGGCATCGCCCCCGGCCCGCAGGACGACACCACCCCGCCGCGCCTCATCTATGTGACGCCCTCGCACCAGTACCCCACCGGCGCGGTCATGTCGCTGCCCCGGCGCCACCAGCTGCTGGCGACCGCCACCGCCCACGAAGCCTGGGTGCTGGAAGACGACTACGACAGCGAATACCGCTTCAGCGGCCCCCCGGTCTCCAGCCTGGAAGGGCTGGACACCACCGGGCGGGTGCTCTACATGGGCACCTTCTCCAAGGTGCTCTACCCCGGCATCAAGCTGGGCTATCTGGTGGTGCCCAAGGCCTTGACCGAGGCCTTCCGCCGTGCCCACTACGACCTGAACCGTCCCGGCCAGATGCCGGTGCAGGCGGCGCTGGCCGAGTTCATCGAGATGGGGCATTTCGCCAGCGCGCTGCGCCGCGCCCGCCAGAGCTATGCCGAACGCCGCCAGCTGCTGCTCGACGCCCTGCGCCCGGTGCTGCGCGACGATGCCGAAGGCCCGCGCATCACCGGGGCCGAACAGGGTCTGCACCTGTGCCTGCGGCTGCCGGGCTCGGTGGACGATGTGGCCCTGACCCAGCGCATCGCGCAGCAGGGCCTGACCGTGCGGCCGCTCTCGGCCTACTGCCTGCAGCGCACCGACCTGCGCGGCCTGGTGATCGGCTACGGCTATGCGCCGCTGGACGAGATCGCCCGCTGCGGCCCGTTGCTGGCCGCCGCCGTCGCCCGGGTGCTGGTAAGCCGCCCGCTGCCGGTCTGAGCCGGCCGACCGGGTCGGCTCAGAGCAGGTCCTTCAGGCGGTGCCACAACATGCCCAGCGCCAGGCTGGGCGTGCGCAAGAGCGGCCCGCCGGGAAAGCGGCGGTGCTGCAGGCGGGCAAACACATCGAAGCGCCCGGCCTGCCCGGCCACGGCTTCGGCCACCAGCTGGCCGGCCAGGCCGGTGAGCGCCACGCCGTGGCCACTGAAACCCTGCAGGTAATACAGGTTGTCGCCCAGCCGGCCGAAGTCGGGCGCGCGGTTCATGCTGATGTCGACAAAGCCGCCCCAGCAGAAGTCCACCGGCACATCGCGCAGCGCCGGGAAGATGCGCACCATGCGCTCGCGCATCAGCGTCTGGAGGTGGGGCGGCGTCATGGTGGTGTAGCTCACCCGGCCGCCGAACAGCAGGCGGTGGTCGGCGCTGAAGCGGAAGTAGTCCAGCACGAAATTGTTGTCGCACACCGCCACATCACCGGGGATCAGCTGCGCGGCCAGCGCCGGGTCGATCGGTGCGGTGCCGATGATGTAGGTGCCCACCGGCATGATGCGCGGCGCGATCTCGGGCGCCACCGCCGGGCCGTGTTCGGGCAGCATGCAGTTGCCCGCCAGCACGCCGAAACGGGCGTTCACCGCGCCCTGCGGCGTGAGTGCCTGCAGGGTGGTACCCCGGCGCAGCGACTGCACCGGCGAACGCTCGAAAATCTGCACACCGGCGGCGCGCGCCGCATCGGCCAGGCCCAGTGCGTATTTGAGCGGGTGCAGGTGGCCGCTGCGCTGCTCGCGGAAGGCCGCCACATAGCGCCGGGTGCCGATCAGCCGCTCTACCGCGCCACCCTCAGCCCAGTCCACCGCCACGCCACGCCGCTGCAGGTCGTCGGCCTCGTGGCGCAGATCGCGCGCCTTGCGCTGCGCATCGGCCACGTACAGGTAACCGTGGCGCCGGTCGCAGTCGATGTGGTGCTCAGCAATCCGGCGGTCGATCAGGTCGATGGCCTCCAGCGACATCTCCCAGGCCCGCTGCGCATCGGCGGCACCCAGCTGCTCCTCGAACGGACCCTGCCCGCTGGCATAACCCACGATGGCCTGGCCGCCGTTGCGGCCGCTGGCCCCGCTGCCCACCCGGTCGGCCTCCAGCACCACCACGCTCAGGCCCTGCCGGGCCAGCTCCAGCGCGGCGCTCAGGCCGGCAAAGCCGGCACCCACCACCAGCACGTCGGCCTGCAACGAGCCGGTCAGCGGTGGCTGCAGGGGCGCGCGCTGAACGCTGGCCTCGTAATAGCTGGCCTGGTTGAGCTGGGTGTCGGAGCCGATCAGGGACGCTCGCCACATGGCCGCCCCCTTCAGCGCGCGGCGCGCCGGGCCACCTGGCCGGCCAGGTAGGTCCAGACCAGGGTGGCGGCCGCGTTGCCGGTGAGTTCGGCATGGTCGTAGGCCGGGGCCACTTCCACGCAGTCCATGCCGATCCAGTTCAGGTCGGCCAGCTCTTCCAGGAAGGTCAGCACCTGCGAGCTGCTCAGCCCGCCCGGCTCGGGCGTGCCGGTGCCGGGGGCGAAGGCCGGGTCGAGCACGTCGATGTCCAGCGTCAGGTAAGCCGGCCGCTGGCCGATGCGCTGGCGGATGGCCTGCAGCACCGGCGCCAGGCCGGCACCGTCCAGGCCGCGCAGCGCCCGGGCGGTGAAGATCTGCCCGCCCTGGTCGGCCACGTACTCGCGCGCCGCCCGCTCGCCGCTGGAGCGGATGCCGACCTGCACCGTGTGGGCCGGGCTCACCAGCCCTTCCTGCAAGGCCTCATAGGTCCAGGTGCCGTGGCCGGAGGGCTCGCCGAAATGATCGGTCCAGGTGTCGCAGTGGGCATCGAAGTGCAGCAGGGCCAACGGCTCGCCGCCGTGGCGGGCCTTGGCCGCACGCAGCAGCGACAGCGTCACCGAATGGTCGCCGCCCAGAAACACGCAGTGGTGCCGGGCCATCAGCGCGGCCGCCTGCGCTTCGATGTGCCGGCGCACCTCGGGCAGGGGCGAGGCGTTGGGCAGGCGCATGTCCAGGGCGTCGCCCAGGTGGGCCAGCGGCGACACGTCGAACACCGGGTGGATGGCGTCGCACAGCATCAGGCTGGCGGTGCGGATGGCCTGCGGGCCGAACCGCGCGCCGGGGCGGTTGGTCACCACGCCGTCGAAGGGCACGCCGCAGATGGCAAAGGGCTGGTCGGCCAGCGGCGCACAGGCCATGAAACGCTGGGTGCTGCTGGCATAGGCGAACTGTCCGATGGCCATGGTGGGCGTCCGTGAAACGGGAAATGCAGGTGGAGGGAATGGACCCGCAAGATACCCCCGGACCACCGGGGTGGCGGGTCCAATTTCCCCGCGGCCGGGAGGCCAGTTCAGCGCCTCGGCTCGGTGCGCGACGGGCTGCGGGGTTCGTCCGATCCGCCGAACAGCCCCTTGATGCCCTCACCCAGCCGGTCACCCAGGTTGGCCCCGGCGCTGGTACCCACCCCCGGCATGAGGGCGGTACCGATGGCCGCACCCAGCAGGGCCGAGCGGGTCAGGGTGACCGAGGGGTCATCCAGCGTGCCGCCCACCGCCAGCGGCACGCCCAGGGTGCCACCGCCGGCGCCACGGGTCATGTCGACCCGCACCCGGCCCGACAGGGCGCGGGCCGGCGAGATGCCCACATCGCCGGTGGCGGCCAGCACGCCGGAGGTGGCCACCAGGTTCTGCAGCTCGATGGCGGCACCGCGTGTGTTCACCTGACCGGCCAGCGTGTCGAGTTCGGTCGAGCCGCCGCGCGACAGCCCGACCGTGGTGACCGCCTTTGCCAGGTCCACGCCGTGCAGCACCGCACCGTCGACCTGGAACCGGGTGCGGGTGCGCAACGAACGCAGCAGCGCATCGGTGCCGGCGGCGGGGTCGACACGGGCCGACAGGTCGGTGGTGGCCTGCAGCCGCCCGGTGAGCGTCCGGCCGGGCGCGGTGAGTGCCGACACCTCTACCTGCCGGGTCACCAGTTCGCCCTGCACCTGCCACACCGACGATGGCTGCCGGGTCCAGCGCAGCGGCCCGCTGAGGGTGCCACCGCCGATGCGGGCCGACACCTGCCAGGCCACCAGGTCGGCCCCATCGGCCGCATCGGCCTCGACGGCCTGCCGCTCCAGCTGCACCGATGCCTGGCGGTACGGACCCTCCAGCACCCGGATGCCGGCCTGCCGGGGCCAGCCGTCGGGCGAGAGCCGCAGATCGGCATCGAGCGTGTGGCGCACGCCCTCCACGCTGATCCAGGTTAGGCGCTGCAACAGCACCTCGCGCGGGAGCAGGGCGGCGTCGGGCAGGGCATCCTGCGGCGGTTCGGGCCGGTTGCCGGCAGAGGCCGCCGCCTCGGACAGGGCCGAGAGCGCCAGCAAGGCGCCCTGGGGCAGCACCGCGTCGTCCACATGCAGGATGGCCAGCCGGAAGTCGCCCCGCAGCAGGGACAGGTAGTCGGGTTGCAGGGCCAGCCGCCCCACCGTGACCGGGGCGGGCGCTTTCCCCGATCGCGGGGCCTTCGGCGGCTGCACCACGAGGGCTTCGATGCCCAGCGCCGGCCAGGGCCGGAAGTCGAGGCTGATGCGCTCCATCTGCACCGGCACACCCAACGCAGCGCTGGCCAGGCCCTGCGCCCGCTGCCGGAAATCGTCGGTGCCCAGCCAGTGCGACAGGGCCACCAGGCCGCCGGCACCCAGCAGCAGCACGCCGCCCAGACCGATCAGCCAGCTCCTCTTGATCCTGCCCACCTTGCTCAACTTGCCCACCTTGTCCGTCCCGCCGTCACAGCGCCCGCTGGCGCAGGGCCACCGCAGCACCCAGCCACAACACCACGGCCGACACCCCCAGGCCCAGGGCCAGCCCGCCCGGCCCGTCGGCGATCAGCCCCACCACCGTGGGCCCGACGATCTGCCCGGCCGCGAACACGGTGGTGAACGCGCTGATGCCGGCGGCCCATTGCGCCGGCGGCAGGTTGTGCCGCACCAACGCGGTCGTGGACGCCACCACCGACAGGAACACGCCCCCGAACAGCAGGCCGGACACCAGGGCCAGCGGCACCGACGCACTCAGCGCCGGCAGCACGCAGGCCAGCCCCAGCAGCGCATTGAGCCGGGCCAGCGGCTGGCCGTTGCGGTGGCGGTCCAGCAGGCCGGCCCACAGGCGCGACGACGCCATCACCGCCAGGCCGAGCAGCGCATAGAACACGGTGATGGTCAACGGCGAACGGCCCTGATCGCGCAGCAGTGCGATCACGAAGGTCATGTAGCCGATGTAGCCGATGCCGAAGCAGCCGTAGCCCAGCAGGGCGGCCCGGAAATCGCGCCAGCGGAACACCCGGGGCACCGCACCGCCGGCGGCCGGGGCGGGCGGTGGCGTATGGCGCCCCAGCACCCGCGCCGGCCAGACCAGGCCCAGGGTGGCCGCCAGACACAGCAGGGCCAGCATCCACCAGGCCCAGGCCCAGCCGTGCGCCACCACCGATGCCGCCTGCAGCACCGGTGGCACCAGCAGCGCCGACGCCACGATGCCCAGCCCGGTGCCGCCGTAGTACAGACCCAGCAGCAATCCGCTGCGCCGCGGATCGCGGGCGCCCAGGCGCGCCGCCAGCAGGCCGCCGGTGATGAACACGAACGCGCTGGCCACGCCCGCCAGCAGACGCTGCAGCAGCAGCGGCACCGCCTCGACAAAAAAACCGCTCGCCAGCATGAACACCGTGGCCAGCGCCGAACCCAGCAGCATCAGATGGGCCGGGCTGAGGCGCCGCAGCAGCCACGGCGTGGCCAGCGCGCCCAGCAGATAGCCCAGCGCATTGGCCGTGTTCATGCCGCCGGCCAGGGTAAAGCTCCAGCCCAGGTCGTCCCGCATCGGGGGCAGCAGCAGGCCGTACGCAAAGCGGGTGATGCCGAGCGACACCGCCGCGCCCAGCGACAGGGCCATGGCCAGTGCCAGCAGCGGCTCGTTCCGGGCGGGTGGGGTCGTGGGTTCCATCGCGGGGCATTGTCGCCCGCTGCGGTGCCAATTCAAGGCCGGACGAACCAGCCATTGCGCCCGGGCTGCCACGGTGGCGACAGGCCCGGCTTACAGTCGTTTCCATGGTCGACATCCGCACATTGCAGGCGCAGGAACGCCAGCGTTTCATCCAGACCCATCCCGCCTCCATGGCCCAGGCCGCGGCCGCACGGCGGCACTACCTGTTCGGCGTGCCGCTGCACTGGATGCGCGACTGGCCCAGCCCGGCCACACTGGCCGTGGCCCAGGCGCAGGGCGTCACCCTCACCTGCGCCGACGGCCTGACCTACACCGACTTCTGCCTCGGCGACACCGGCGCCATGTTCGGCCACAGCCCGCCGGTGCTGGCGCAAGCCATTGCCACGCAGGCCACGCAGGGGCTGACCTGCATGCTGCCGTCCACCCGTGCCGTGTCGGTGGGCGAAGGCCTGCAACGGGTGTTCGGCCTGCCGCAATGGCAGATGGCGCTGAGCGCCAGCGACGCCAACCGCTTCGTGCTCCGCTGGGCCCGGGGCGTCACCCGCCGGCCCATGCTGCTGGTGTTCGACGGCTGTTACCACGGCGCGGTGGACGACACCCTGGTGGACCGCGACCCTGCCACCGGCCGCACCCTGCCCCGCGCCTCGGTGCTGGGCAATGTGCACAACCATGCTGAACTCACCCGCGTCGTTCCCTTCAACGACCTGGCCGCCCTCGAAGCCGCGCTGGCCCCGGGCGACGTGGCTGCCCTGCTCGCCGAACCGGCCCTGACCAACTTCGGCCTGGTGCCGCCGACGGAGGGTTTCTGGCCCGCCGCCCGCGAGCTCTGCCACCGCCACGGCACCCTGTTCGTCATGGACGAGACCCATACCGTCTCGACCGCCCTGGGGGGTTATGCCCGCGAACACCGGCTCGACCCCGACCTGCTGGTGGTCGGCAAGGCGGTGGCCGGCGGTCTGCCCTGTGCGGTCTACGGCTTCACCGATGCGCTCGCCCGGCGCATGACCGAGACCAAGGAAGCCGCACCGGACGGCCACAGCGGCATCGGCACCACCCTGGCCGGCAATGCGCTCACGCTGGCCGCGCTGGACGCTGCACTCACCCACCTGCACACCGACACCAGCTACCGCCACATGCTGGCGCTGGCGGCAACGCTGGAGCAAGGGCTGGTGCAACGCATCCGCTCGGCCGGTCGCCCCTGGACCGTGACCCGGCTGGGTGCCCGCATGGAGCTGCAGTTCATGGACCACACCCCGCGCGACGCGCAGGACGTGCGCGACCATGCGCAGTCGGAACTGGAAGCCTTCACCCACCTGTTCATGCTCAACCGGGGCGTGCTGCTCACCCCATTCCACAGCATGTTGCTGGTATCGCCGGCCACCACCGCCGCCCATGTGCAGCAACTGCTCGGCGTGTTCGACGAGCTGCTGGCCGCCCTGGGCTGATCGGCCCTGATCGCTCCCGGTCAGTCGCGGTGCGGCGCCTGCGTCGGCTTCCAGCGCTTGAGCAACAAGGCGTTGGACAACACGCTCACCGAACTCAGCGCCATGGCCGCACCGGCCACCACCGGGCTCAGGTAGCCCAGCGCCGCCAGCGGAATGCCGGCCACGTTGTAGGCAAATGCCCAGAACAGGTTCTGGCGGATCTTGCCCACGGTGCGGCGGGAAATGTCGAGCGCGGCCGCCACCAGCAGCGGATCGCCCCGCATCAGCGTGATGCCGGCCGCGTGCATGGCCACGTCCGAACTGGCGCCCTCGCCATGGCCCATGGCCATGCCCACATCGGCCGCCGCCAGCGCAGGGGCATCGTTCACACCGTCGCCCACCATGGCCACCACGTGGGGCCGGCCGCCGTCGGCCTGGCGCAGCCGCTGCACGATGGCCGCCTTGTCGCCCGGCAGCACCTCGGCCAGCACCTCGCCAGCCGCCGGGTCCAGACCCAGGCGCCGGGCCATGGCTTCGGCAGCCCCCCGGTTGTCGCCCGACACCATGAACAGGCGCATGCCCCGCTGACGCAGCTCGGCCAGCGCCGGCGCCGAGCCCGGCTTGGGCTCGTCACCGAAGGCCAGCACCGCCAGCACGCTCCAGCCAGCGACCGACCAGCTGGCCAGTGCCGACACCGAATGGCCCTGTGCCTGCGCCTGTGCGGCCACCTCGGCCAGCGGACCCAGGTCGACCGCCAGCTCCTCCATCCAGCGCAGGCTGCCCAGTGCCAGTTCGGTGCCCTGCACCCGCCCCTGCGATCCCCGCCCGGTGACCGACTGCACCGCTTCGGCATCACCCGGCTGCCAGCTCAGACCCTGTTCCCGGGCGGCCCGCACCACCGCCTGCGCCAGCGGGTGCGCACTCTGTTCCTGCAGGCAGGCCGCGGTGCGCAACACCGAGAGTTCGTCCACCCCGGCGCGGGCCTCGATCAGCTGCAGGCGCGGCCGGCCTTGCGTCAGGGTGCCGGTCTTGTCGAAGGCCACGGTATCGACCCGGTGGGCCAGCTCCAGCGCCTGCACATCCTTGATCAGGATGCCGTGGCGCGCCGCCACACCGGTGCCGGCCATGATGGCGGCCGGTGTCGCGAGCCCGAGCGCGCAGGGGCAAGCGATCACCAGCACCGCCACCGCGTGCAGCAGGGCCTCCTCCACCGGTGCACCGGTCCAGAGCCAGCCACCCAGCGTGATCAGGGCCAGCACCACCACCACCGGCACAAACACCGCCGCCACCCGGTCCACCAGGCGCTGCACCGGTGCCTTGCCGGCCTGGGCGTCCTGCACCAGCCCGATGATGCGCGACAGCACACTCTGCGCACCCACCGCCCGCACCCGCACTTCCAGTGCCCCGTCGCCATTGAGCGAACCCCCGGTCACGGCATCACCCGGCGCCTTGGGCACCGGCATGGCCTCGCCGGTGAGCATGGATTCATCGGCCTGGGTCTGGCCGGACACCACCGTGCCGTCGGCCGCAAAACGCTCACCCGGCAGCACCCGGATCAGGTCACCCGGCAGCAACTCGTCCACCGGCACATCGGTCAGGGTCTCGCGCTTCACGCCGTCGGGCATCAGGTGGGCCACCTCAGGTCGCAAGGCATGCAGGGCGCGGATGGCTTCGGTGGTCTGGCGGCGGGCCCGGGCTTCCAGCCATTTGCCCAGCAGCACCAGCGTGATGACCACCGCCGAACCCTCGTAGTACAGGTGCACCATCTCGCCGGCATCGGCGCGCCACCACAACCAGGTGGACAGGGCCCAGCCCGCCGTGGTGCCGATGGCCACCAGCAGCTCCATGTTGCCGGTGCCGGCCTTCAGCGCATGCCAGCCGGCCTTGTAGAAACGCGCGCCCAGCACGAACTGCACCGGCGTGGCCAGCAGGAACTGGGCCCAGGCCGGCAGCATCCAGTGGCGCCCGGCCAGATCACCCACCATCGGCAGCACCAGCGGCAACGACAGCAGGGCACCCAGCAGCACCGGCCAGGCATCTGCCGGCAGGCCGAGCCAGCCGGTGGGTGGCGCGTCGTCCATGGCCTGCGGGCGGCGCGGCTCGTACCCGGCATCGCGCACCGCACGGCTGAGCCGGGCCAGGGCTTCGGTGCGGCCCAGGCCCTGCACCGTGACCCGCGCCGACTCGGTCGCCAGGTTGACCGAGGCCTCGCTCACGCCGGGCAGCCGGTTCAGGGCTTTTTCCACCCGCGTCACACAGGACGCACAGGTCATGCCGCCGATGCCGATGTCCAGTGAACACACCTCTGCAGCCGCATCCGGGGCAGCAGCAGGCGCTTCGGCAGAGGGTCCGGCGGGGGTGAGGGTCTCGGTCGGTGCGTTCATGGCGCCAGCATAAGCCGATGAAGCCGATGAAGCCGATGACACCGTTCGAAGCGGCTGCGCTTGACAATGCAGCCGTCCATCCCCAACTGTCCCGATCCCCACCTTTGTCAGGAGCGCTCCATGGACCACGTCTTTCAAGTGCAGGGCATGACCTGCGGTCATTGCGAAAAATCGGTGCAGCAGGCGATCTGCCAGGTCGACCCGCAGGCCCAGGTGCAGATCGACCGCGCCCAGGGCCGGGTCGCGGTGAACAGCCAGGCGGCGGCAGAAGCCATCAAAGCCGCGATCCGCGAAGAAGGCTACACGGTCGCCTGACCGGGCCAGCGGCCTTCCCGTTGCCGACATCCTTCTTGCCGGCTTTACCCCGCCGCAACCCGCGCGGCACGCGGTCTTCATGACCGCTGCGCAGACTGGCGTTCCCTTCCCGACTTCTGGAGAACGCCATGTCCCGCCACTTCACCACCTTCCGATCCACCGTGCTGGTCGCCCTGCTGGCCGCCACCGGTGCCATCGGCATCGCCCAGACCGCCGAGCCGGCCAACCAGGCCCACCGAGCCGACCACCATGCCCGCATGGCCGAGCACCACCAGCAGCGCCTGGAACAGCTCAAGTCCCGACTTCAGCTCACGCCCGAACAGGAACCCGCCTGGCGTGCCTACCTGGCCCGCACCGGTCCCGGTTCGTACGCTGCCCACAGCGCAGACAGGGCCGACAAAGCCGAGCGGCCCCGCCGTCCCGACCTGGCCAGCCTGAGCACGCCCGAGCGCATCGAACAGATGAAAGCCTGGCAAGCCGAGCGCGATGCCGCCCGCCAGCAGCGCATGGACGCCACCCTGTCGTTCTACCGGGCGCTCGACCCGAAGCAGCAGCAGGTGTTCGATCAGGTCACCGCATCCGGTTTCATGCGTGCCGGCATGAAGGCGGGCGGACACCATGGCAAACACCGGCATGGGCACCGCGGCCATCACGGTGATCAGCATCCGGCAGCGCCGAAAAGTTAATCCCTGTATTCCTTCTTTAGTCTTATTTCTTTAATTCGTAGTCGTAGTAGAGGGCGCCTGTCCGTGTGGACAAGCGCCCTTTTCCGTTCTGCCACAAGCACTTGCGTCATCCACAACCCTGTGTGGAGGGCACCTGCAAGCCGGCGTCCGATTGGGGATAACCGGCGGGTTATCCCCAATGCTGTGGATAACTTGATACTTGTTGAAAACTTATTCACAGCTTTGTGCCGGACGCCGTCATCCGCGCCGATTAAGATCACGGACTTCGGCCCAGCCGGTTCAACACTGTTCAATTTCTTCCATGTCACTGGCCCTCGCCGGCCAAGCGCCGGCCACGTTCGAGATCAAGAGTGCCCACCTGTCGCTGGTGGCCCTTCTGCTCAAATCGCCCGACCTGAACCATCTGGCGGCCGAACTGGAGCAGCGCTTCGGCGACATGCCCGGTTTTTTTGAAGGCGACGCCACCCTGATCGACCTGCAGGCGTTGCCCCCCGACACCACCGACATCGATTTCAGCGCGCTGCAAGCCATCCTGCGCCGCCACCAGCTCCAGCCACTGGCGGTGCGCGGCGGCCCGCAGGCCCTCATGACCCAGGCCGTGGCCGCCGGTCTGGTGGCCGCCCCCGATGCGGTGGTGGCGCGCAGCCCGGCATCCGCTGCCGCGCCGGCGGCGCCCACCGCAGCAGAACCAGCGCCGATCACGCCCGAGCCGGTGCTGCCCCCGCCCGGCGCCCTGGTCATCGACCGTCCGCTGCGTTCCGGCCAGCAGGTGTACGCCCGGGGCCGCGACCTGGTGGTCATGGCCATGGTCAACCCGGGCGCCGAGGTGATTGCCGACGGGCACATCCATGTCTATGCACCGCTGCGCGGCAAGGCGATTGCCGGTGCACGCGGCATGGGCGACGCCCGCATCTTTGCCCTGGCCATGGCGCCCGAGCTGATCTCGATTGCCGGCATCTACCGCACCAGCGAGGTGTCGCTGCCCGCGAACATCCACAACCGCCCGGCCCAGGTCCGCCTGGACGCCGGCCCCGAGGGCGACCGCCTGGTCATCGAGGCGCTGGCCGCCTGATGGCCTGACCCCGTTCGCCCCCTTTCAACCGATCCACCGATTCCCCGAGGACACTACCGCATGACCAAGATCGTCGTCGTCACTTCCGGCAAAGGCGGCGTGGGCAAGACCACGACCAGCGCCAGCTTCGCCACCGGCCTGGCCCTGCGCGGCCACAAGACCGCCGTCATCGACTTCGACGTCGGCCTGCGCAACCTCGACCTGATCATGGGATGCGAGCGCCGGGTGGTCTACGACCTGATCAACGTGATCCACGGGGAGGCCAACCTGAACCAGGCCCTCATCAAGGACAAGCAGTGCGAGAACCTGTTCATCCTGGCGGCCAGCCAGACCCGTGACAAGGACGCGCTCACCCAGGACGGCGTCAAGCGCGTGCTGGATGACCTCTCCGCCATGGGCTTCGAGTACATCGTCTGCGATTCGCCGGCCGGCATCGAGACCGGCGCCCTCATGGCCATGCACTACGCCGACGAGGCGCTGGTGGTGACCAACCCCGAGGTCTCCAGCGTGCGCGATTCCGACCGCATCCTGGGCATGCTGGGCAGCAAGACGCAGCGGGCCATCGAAGGCAAGGAGCCGATCCAGGAGCACCTGCTGATCACCCGTTACAACCCCGGCCGGGTGGCCGATGGCCAGATGCTCAGCCTGGAAGACATCCAGGACATCCTGCGCATCCGGCTCATCGGCGTCATTCCCGAGAGCGAGAACGTGCTGACCGCCTCCAACCAGGGGACGCCTGCGATCCACCTCAAGGGCACCGACGTGGCCGAGGCCTACGGCGACGTGATCGACCGCTTCCTGGGGCAGGACAAGCCGCTGCGCTTCGTCGAGGCCGAGAAAGTCGGCTTCTTCAAGCGCCTGTTCGGGGGGAAATGACGCATGTCCTTCCTGTCTTTCCTGCTCGGCGAGAAGAAGAAGACCGCCAGTGTGGCCAAGGAGCGGCTGCAGATCATCCTGGCGCACGAACGCAACGGCCGCAGCGCGGCCGAGCCCGATTACCTGCCCGCCCTGCAGCGCGAGCTGGTGGCGGTGATCGGCAAATACATCCGGATCAATCCGGACGACATCAAGGTCCAGCTGGAACGCCAGGACAACCTGGATGTGCTGGAGGTCAAGATCGAACTGCCGGAGCGCACCTGAACGGGTCCTGTCCTTCCATCAACGCCGGTGATGCCCGGCGTGTTACATTAGCCGCTTGCCTTGGACGACCTTCGGCAGACGCGCCCGTGCCCCTGTGCCCGGGTGCAGCAGGCCCCGCCGGCCACCAGCCGGTCCCTGCCCCGCGGTCGTGCCCCTTCAAGGCGAGCCATACGGTCTTCTCACGGCCTCGTGGCACCACCTGCCGTACCGGCCGACCCCTGTGTCGGGCCAGTGTGCGGCGGACCCCGGCTCTGGGGCTGCCACCTGAACCTGACGGGCGTGTCCGTCGACCGGCTCCGACCGGTTGCCCCGCCCGGGAAGACCTTTGCTGATGAACCCACTCTCTGCGGCAGTGCCATCGATGGCGCTGCCCCTCACCCTGGGACGCTACCGGATCGCCGGTACGTCCCGCCCCCTGCCCGGCGGCCGCTTTGCGGCGCTGCTGAGCATTGCCAGCGGGCGCGGCAGCGCATCGACCGGGCGCCTGGTGCGCTTCGACACCGCGTTTCCGACCTCGGATGCCGCCGAGCGCTATGCGCTCGAACAAGGGCGTGGCTGGGTGCAGGCTGCCGGCCTGCGCCAGGCCCTGCCTTACTGAAGAACCACCGATCCAAAGGAGCCGACCATGGCCAAGGAAGAACTGATCGACATGATGGGCATCGTCAACGAGGTGTTGCCCGACACCCGTTTTCGCGTGACCCTGGACAACGGTCACCAGCTGATTGCCTATTCCGCCGGCAAGATGAAGAAGAACCACATCCGCATCCTGGCGGGTGACCGGGTCTCCCTCGAACTCTCGCCCTACGACCTGACCAAGGGCCGCATCAACTTCCGCCACATCGAAGGCCGCGGCCCGATGGTGCCGCGCAAGCCCCGTTGATGCCGCAACGGCGCTGAACCGTTCAGCGCCCCCGGCGCAGGCGCACCGCCTGCGCCAGCCTCTCGAGCACCGGCACCGTCTGTTCCCAGGCGATGCAGGCATCGGTCACGCTGACCCCCGGTTGCAGCGGTTGACCGGGCACGATGTCCTGCCGGCCTTCCCGCAGGTGGCTCTCGATCATCATGCCGGTGATGCGCCGCTCGCCGGCCGCGATCCGATCGGCCACCTCGCCGGCCACCAGCACCTGCCGCGCATGCTGCTTGCTGCTGTTGGCGTGCGACACATCGATCATCACCTGCTCCCGCAGGCCGCTGCCGCGCAGCAGCGCGCAGGCGGCTTCCACATCGGCGGCGCTGTAGTTCGGTTTTGAACCGCCCCGCAGGATGACGTGGGTGTCCTGGTTGCCACGGGTCTCGAAGATGGCGGCCTGCCCCATCTTGGTCATGCCCATGAAGGCGTGCTCGGCCCGCGCGGCCAGCAGCGCATCGGCGGCCACCTTCACCCCGCCGTCGGTGCCGTTCTTGAAGCCGACCGGACAGCTCAGGCCGCTGGCCAGCTGCCGGTGGCTCTGGCTTTCGGTGGTGCGCGCGCCGATGGCGGCCCAGCTGACCAGGTCGCTGGTGAACTGGGGGCTCAGCAGGTCCAGGAATTCGGTGCCTGCCGGCAAGCCCAGCGACACCACGTCCAGCAGCAGCTGCCGCGCCATGCGCAGGCCTTCATTGATGGCGAAGCTGCCGTCCAGGTGCGGGTCGTTGATGTAGCCCTTCCAGCCCACCGTGGTGCGCGGCTTCTCGAAATACACCCGCATGACCAGGACCAGCGCGTCCTGCAGCCGCGGCGCCTCGGCCTGCAGCAGCCGGGCATAGGCCATGGCCTGCCCGTGATCGTGGATCGAGCACGGCCCCACCACCACCACCAGCCGGTCGTCCCGGCCGTGCAGCACGTCGGCAATGGCGCGGCGGCTCTGCCCCACCGTGGCCTGCACCGCGTCGGTCACCGGCAGGCTTTCTTCGAGCAGGGCCGGTGTGATGAGCGGGCGCACGGCGCGGATGCGCAGGTCGTCGATGCGGGTGGTGTCGTGGGTGCCGGTGTTCGGGGTCGGGCTCATGGGGGAATTCAGGGTGGGTATCCAGGATGGGGTGTCCGGTGGCGGCGTTCAGGCCACGGCCGGGCGGGCCACCAGCGATTGCAGCAGGCGCGGCAGCTGGTCTTTCTGGCAGCGTTGCAGGGTCTGCAGCAGGCCATGGTCGGGTTCGGGCAGGCGGTGGCGGTGCATCAGGTCGTGGCGCAGGCGGGCCAGCAGTTCGGCGGTGACTTCGGCATCGGCCAGGGCCCGGTGGGCGCGGCCGCTGCGCGGCAGGCCCAGCCAGTCGGCCAGCACGCCCAGCTTGTGCGCCGGTGCTTCCGGGTACAGCCGGCGCGACAGCAGCACGGTGCAGGCGAAGGCGTGGGGCGCCGGCACGCCGGCATGGGCCAGTTCGCTGCGCCAGAAACGCTGGTCGAAGCCGGCGTTGTGGGCCACCAGCGGCGCAGCGCCCACGAAGCGGGCCGCTTCGCGCATGACCTCGGCCGCCGGCGGCGCGGCCTGCACCATGGCGTTGGTGATGCCGGTGAGCTGGCTGACGAAGCTGTTCACCGGCACGCCGGCGTTCATCAGGCTCTGGAAGCGGTCGACCACGCGGCCGCGTTCGGTGAGCACGATGGCCACTTCGGTGGCCCGGTCGCCGCCGGCACTCGAGATGCCGGTGGTCTCGAAGTCGATGACGCCGATCAGGGGAGATTGCATCCGGGGTTTGTAACCGATGCGCCGGGTGCGTCCGTCGGATGCCTCGGGACCTGCCTCAGGGGGCGGCCTCGGCCAGGCCGGCCGCCACCGCTTCCGGCGGGGTGGTGACGGCCTGCCATTGCGTCCGCCCGAGCGCCTGCTGCACAAAGTGTTCCGGCACGCCGCGCTGGCGGTAGAAGTCGGCCACCACCGGCGCCAGCGAGGGCAGCATGCCGCCGAAGCCCAGGCTGGCGTCGGGCGTCAGCAGCCGCTTTTCGCCGGCCACGAACACCAGGGTGCAGGCGGCTTCGCAGGCGACCCGGGCTTCGGTGTTCAGGGCCCGCTGCACCGCCAGCTGCGCCATGCCGTGCCCTTCGGTCACCAGGCCGCCGGGGCTGCGGATTTCGAGCCGGCGCACCTGCGGATGCGCGTCGAGCGCAGCGCGCAGCGCCTGGGTGCTGCCGATGCCGAGCCGCCCGCTGACCCGCAGCGCACGCACCTGCCCGTCGGCATCGGGCAGCGGCGTCACCACCACCGCCCCGTCGCCACGCACCGTGGTGGACCACCAGGCCTGCAGCAGGCCGCTCAGGCCCATCACGGCGGCCAGTGCCAGCACGGGCGCGCCGCCCAGCCCGACCAGCAGCGGGGTCCAGAGCAGTCGACCGTCACTGGTCTCGCCCCCGGCCTCGGCATGCCGGCTGGCGCTGCGGATGCTGCCCGCCATCCAGGCACCGCACCAGACCACGCACCACAGGCCGGTGACGGCGGCCAGCCACAGCCACAGGCCGTAGTCGGCGTCCACGACCCAGGTCTGCAGCGCCAGCAGGCGGGAGGCCAGCAGCCCGGCCAGGCCGATCAGCAGGCCGGTGAAGGCGGTGCGCCACGGCGACCAGCGTCCCTGTGCAATGAACCACCAGCGGGGGTCGATCCCGGCCGCCCACCAGGGCGGCAGCACCGGCTGCGCCGGCGGTGGCGCCGAGGCATGGCGGCGGCGCGCCGGGTGCAGCACGTTGGCCTGCAGCCAGGCCATCAGCTTGAGGGTGCCGGGGTTCTGCGCCTTGCGGGTCAGCGGCGCCAGGGCGTCGGTGTCGATGTAGGGTTCGCGGCTGGCGTCGGCCAGTGCCAGCTGCGTCGGCAGGCGGCGCAGCATCTCGGCGTCGGGCGGCAGGCCGGGCATCCAGTGGCGCAGGTCGCGCAGGCGCAGCCAGATGCGGCCCTGGCCGTCCTCGGCCAGGTGCAGGTCGTGGTGGGCGTGGCGCTGGGTCCACAACCGCACCACGTCGATGCGGGGAGCTCGCGGCATGGGGCCGCAGTGTGCCAGCCCCGACCGGACTCAGCTCACCTTGCCGAGTGCGCGCAACACCTTCTGCGGGGTGATGGGCTGCGAGAAAACATGTGCATCGAACGGCGCGATGGCGTCGTTGATGGCGTTCATCACCGCGGCCGGTGCACCGGCGGTGCCGGCCTCACCCGCGCCCTTGGCGCCCAGCTTCGAGCTGGCGGTGGGCGTCTGCACGTGGGCGACCTCGATGTCGGGCATTTCGCTCGACATGGGCACCAGGTAGTCGGCCATGCTGGCGTTGACCATCAGACCCTGCTCGTCGTAGAGGCACTCTTCCAGCAGCGCGCCGCCGATGCCCTGCACGATGGCGCCGCGCATCTGCTCGTCGACCAGCATCGGGTTGAGCACCCGGCCGCAGTCTTCCACCGCCCAGTGCTTGAGCAGCTTCACGAAGCCGGTGTCCGGGTCCACCTCCACATACGAGGCCTGCACGCCGTTGGTGAAGATGAACGGGTAGTCGCGCTGCGCGTAGTGGCGGGTCACCATCAGCTCGGGCGTGAAGTCGGCCGGCAGGGTGTCGGAGCGGAAGTAGGCGATGCGCCCCAGCTCTGACAATGGCAGCAGCACTTCGCCGGTGACGGCGTCCACCACGCGGCCGCGCCGCACCGCCAGGGTGCTGCCTTCGCGTTTCAGGATGACGGCCGCCACCTTGACGATGTTCTCGCGCAGCGCCTGGCCGGCCAGCAGCACCGCCTCGCCGCCGATGCCGGCCCCGCGCGATGCCCAGGTGCCGCCGCCGTAGGGGGTGGTGTCGGTGTCGCCGGTGACGATCTTGACCTTCTGGATGTCCACGCCCACGGCGTCGGCCGCGATCTGGCGGTAGATGCCCTCGGTGCCCTGGCCCTGCTCGCCCACGCCGATCAGCACGGTGACGTCGCCCTCGGGGTCAAGTCGAGCGGTGGCGCCGTCCTGCGA
>PNMF01000048.1 GCA_013823485.1 Comamonadaceae bacterium | reverse complement strand
ACCGCCTGTTCACCTGGCCGCTGATCTGTTCGGCGGCCCTGCTGAGCTTTGCCCACGGGGCCAACGATGTGGCCAACGCCATCGGCCCGCTGGCGGCCATCTACGAGGCCGTCAAGGCCGGGGCGATTGCCACCAAGGCCGGCACGCCGCTGTGGATCATGGTGCTCGGCGCGCTGGGCCTGTCGGTCGGTCTGGCGCTGTACGGGGCGCGGCTGATCCGCACCGTGGGCAAGGAAATCACCGAGCTGGACAACATTCGCGCATTCTCGATCGCCATGGCCGCCACCCTGACCGTGATCGTGGCTTCCCAGCTCGGCATGCCGGTGTCGACCACGCACATCTCGATCGGTGCGGTGTTCGGCGTGGGCTTCCTGCGCGAACTGCTCAAGGTGAACTACGCCAAGATGGAAGCCACCGTGCGTGCCGGTCACCAGGGCAACGACCGCAATGATGTCGAGGGTTATCTGCAGCGCTTCGAGGCCGCCGAGGTGCAGGAGAAGAAGCGCATGCTGGCCGAGATGAAGCGCCGCGCCAAGCTGCGCGAGGCCAGCGAGGGCGCGCTGTTTGCCAAGAACGAGCGCAAGGCGTTCAAGAAGGCCTACAAGCAGGAGATCGTCAAGCGGTCGGCGGTCATGCGCATCGTGGCCGCCTGGATCGTCACGGTGCCGGCCACGGCGGTGCTGGCGGCGGTGCTGTTCCACATCGTGCGGGCCGTGCTGGCCTGATCGTCACGAAAAGTTCAGGGTTTTCCCGGAAACGTGCGACAATCACGGACTGCCCGGATTTCACCGGACAGATTTGTGCATTGGCCTCATACACCCGGCCCCCCACCACGAACGCCGCTGCGACCGCAGCCGGCCGTCTCGAACAGGGGCCATCGCCAGCAGCGTCACCCTGACGCATCGGCGCGGACCGTTTGTGGTTGATGTTGTGTAACCACGAACGGATCCGGCGCCGGGATGCATTGCTCCCCCGTCGGCTCGGTTTTATGGCGCATCCGCGCCGGAACAGACATGAGCGACTCTTTTGAAGAACGCGGCGACGCCGCGCCCGACACCCTGAACACCACCATCGAGGCCGCGATCGACACCGTCGAAGCGACCGTGGCCGACGCCGGTCCGGTGGACGCCAGCGCCTTTGCGGCCCTCGGCCTGGCCCCTGAACTCGTGGCGGCCGTGGCCGACCTCGGCTACACCCAGCCCACCGCTGTGCAGGCCCGCGTCATGCCCAAGGCCCTGCTGGCCGAAGGCGAGACCCGCCACGCCGACCTGATGGTCTCCAGCCAGACCGGCAGCGGCAAGACCGCCGCCTTCCTGCTGCCGGTGCTGCACACCCTGCTGCAGCAGCGCGCCGAAGCCACCGCGCGCGAACGCGCCGAGCGTGACCGCCTGGCCGCCGAAGCCCTGGCCCGTGGCGAAGCGCCGCCCAAGGCGCCCAAGCGCAAGGACCCGACCAACCCGCGCCACTTCAAGGCCGCCACCCCGGGCGCCCTGGTGCTGTGCCCGACCCGCGAGCTGGCCCAGCAGGTGGCGCATGACGCCATCGACCTGGTGCGCCATTGCCGTGGCCTGCGCGTCGCCAACGTGGTGGGCGGCATGCCGTATCAGCTGCAGATCGCCAAGCTGCAGAACGCCGATCTGGTGGTGGCTACCCCGGGCCGCCTGCTGGACCTGCAACGTTCGCAGCAGCTCAAGCTGGACGAAGTGCAGTTCCTGGTGGTGGACGAGGCTGACCGCATGCTCGACCTGGGCTTCGCCGACGACCTGGCCGAAGTCAATCTGCTGACCGCCCAGCGCCGCCAGACCATGATGTTCAGCGCCACGTTCGCGCCGCGCATCCAGCAGCTCGCCATGCGCGTGATGCACGACAACGGCTCGCAGGTCCAGAAGATCCAGATCGACAGCCCGCAGGAGCAGCACGCCAACATCAAGCAGGTGCTGTTCTGGGCCGACACCGCCGACCACAAGCGCAAGATGCTGGACCACTGGCTGCGCGACGCCACCATCAACCAGGCCATCGTGTTTGCCAGCACCCAGATCGAATGCGACGGGCTGGCCAACGACCTGCAGCAGGCCGGCTTCTCGGCCGTGGCGCTGCATGGCGCGCTGAGCCAGGGCATCCGCAACCGCCGCCTGATGGCACTGCGCAACGGCCAGGTGCAGATCCTGGTGGCCACCGATGTGGCCGCGCGCGGCATCGACGTGCCCACCATCACCCACGTCTTCAACTTCGGCCTGCCGATGAAGGCCGAGGACTACACCCACCGCATCGGCCGCACCGGCCGTGCCGGCCGTGATGGCCTGGCCGTCACCTTCGCCGAGCAGCGCGACCGCCGCCGCATCGCCGACATCGAGGCTTACACCCGCCAGCGCTTCACCGCCGAGGTCATCCCCGGTCTGGAGCCGCGCATGCGTGCGCCGCAACCCGAGTTCGGCCGTGGCCGCCCGGGTGGTGACCGCTTCGGTGGTCGCAACGACCGTGGTGGTGACCGCCGCAGCGGCCCGCCTTCGCGCGGCCCGCGCTTCGAGAACCGCGACAGCGCACCGCGTTTTGACCCGCGCGGTGATTCGCGCGGCGAATTCCGCGCTGGCCCCCGCAACGACTTCCGTGGCGATGCCCCGATGGTCGACCGCAGCCGTCCGGACGGCCGCTTCGATCCGCGCTTCGAGGGCCGTGAGGCACCGGCCTTCGAGGGCCGTGGCGCCCCGCGTGGCGATTTCCGCGACCAGCGCGCTGCGCCCCGCAGCTTCGATGACCGCGCTCCGGCCCGTGCCGGCAAGCCCGGCGGCTTCAGCTCGGGCCGCACCGACAAGCCCGCCTTCGCCGACCGGGGTGGTGAGCGCAACTACGCGGACCGCAGCGGTTTCAACGACCGTGGCAGCCGTCCGGCCCCGCGCCGCGCACCGCGCTGATCGCACGCGCACCCATGGCTGACCCTCCCGGTCAGTCGGACAAGCCGGACCCTGTGTCCGGCTTTTTTGTGGGCTGCCCACAATGCCGCGCATGTCGTACCGGGTGGTGTGGTTCAAGCGCGATCTGCGGGTGCAGGACCATGCACCTCTGGTCGAGGCTGCGCGCCAGGGGCCGGTGCTGTGCCTCTACATCCTGGAGCCCGCGCTGTGGCAGCAGCCGGACGCCGCCCGGCAGCACCTGGGTTTTCTTCAGGAAAGCCTGAAGGACCTGGTCACCGACCTGCGCGCCCATGGCGGCAGGCTGCAGTGGGCGGTGGGCGATGCGGTGGAGGTGCTGGACCGGCTGCACCACCACGCCCCGTTTGCCGAACTGCTGTCGCACCAGGAAACCGGCAACGCCGCCAGCTACGAGCGCGATCGGCGCGTGCTGCGCTGGTGCCGCGAACACGCGGTGCCGTGGCGCGAGTTCCGGGGCTTCGGCGTGGTGCGTGGCCTGCGCCAGCGCCGCCATTGGGCATCGCAGTGGGAGGCGCTGATGGCCGAGCCACAGGCGGTGCTGCCCCGCATCACGCCCGCATCGCCACCCGCCGAAGCGTGGGAACCCCGCCCCTGGCCAAGCGCCGACGGGCTGGGCCTGCCCGCCCACGAACCTCCGCAACGCCAGCGCGGTGGACGCCGCCAGGGTGAAGCGGTGCTGTCCGACTTCCTGCAGCAGCGCAGCGCCCGCTACCGGGGCGGCATCTCGTCGCCGCTCACCGCCCCTGACGCGTGTTCGCGCCTGTCGGCCCACCTGGCGTTCGGCACGCTGGGGCTGCGCGAGGTGGTGCAGGCCACCCGAACCCGCATGCACGACACCGAGCTGGCCGGCACCCGCCAGCACGCCGGGCTGGCCGCCTTCCTGAGCCGGCTGCACTGGCACTGCCACTTCATCCAGAAGCTGGAGACCGAGCCGGCCATCGAGCACCACAACATGCACCGGGGCTACAACGGCCTGCGCGAGGCCGAGCACAACCCGGCCCACCTGCAGGCCCTGATGGAAGGCCGCACCGGCTGGCCCATGGTGGACGCCTGCGTGGCCATGCTGCGCGAGACCGGCTGGCTCAATTTCCGCATGCGTTCGATGCTGGTGTCGGTGGCGGCCTACCCGCTGTGGCTGCACTGGCGGCCGGTGGGCGAGTGGCTGGCGCGCGAGTTTCTGGACTACGAGCCGGGCATCCACTGGAGTCAGATGCAGATGCAGAGCGGCACCACCGGCATCAACACCACCCGGGTCTACAACCCGGTCAAGCAGGCGCAGGACCACGATCCGCAGGGGCGTTTCGTGCGGCACTGGCTGCCGGCGCTGCAGCAGGTGCCCGACACCTGGCTGTTCCAGCCGTGGTTGATGCCGCCCGATCTGCAGCAGCGCATGGGCCTGCGGCC
This sequence comes from Comamonadaceae bacterium, assembly GCA_013823485.1. Classification (GTDB taxonomy): domain Bacteria; phylum Pseudomonadota; class Gammaproteobacteria; order Burkholderiales; family Burkholderiaceae_C; genus Hydrogenophaga. The sequence goes on along the minus strand of PNMF01000048.1, from coordinate 15,136 downwards.
GGGGCTGGATCTGGTGGAACCCAGGGTCGATCTGGAGACGGCCACGCGGCGCGCCAAGGAACGGGTGCATGCCCTGCGTGCCCGGCGCGAGGTGCAGGCCGATCAGGCCGACATCGTGCGCCGCCACGGCTCGAAGCAGCGCCGGGCCGAGCAGCTGGCCGGGCCGCGCCAGCGCCGCGCGGCCGAGGCGGCATCGCAGCAGCTGGGCTTCGATTTCTGAGGCCGCTCAGCGCGGTGCGCCGCGGGCCGCCGCCATGCGGGCCTGCACCGCTTCACCGAGCTCGATCACGGCGAGTGCGTAGTAGCTGCTCCAGTTGTAGCGCGTGACCACATAAAAGTTTTCGGTGCCCGCCACATAGGTGGACGGCGCGCCGGCGTTCTGCAGTTCCACCAGTGCCAGCGGGCCGGTGTGCCCGGCCGCCGCGCCGTCCAGCCCGGCGCCCAGCGCCTGCATGCGGGTGGCGCTGAAGGTGGGCAGGATGTCGGGGGCCAGCAGGGTGTCCAGATCGGTCTGGCCGGCTTCCACCCGCACCGGGTAGTGGGTGGGCATGCCGCTCTGCCAGCCGAACACCTGGAAGTAGTGCGCCACCGAGCCGATCACGTCGGCGGTGTTGCCGAACAGGTCGATCTGGCCGTCCTCGTCGAAATCGATCGCGTACCGGGCCCAGCTGCTGGGCATGAACTGCGGCCAGCCCATGGCGCCTGCGTAGCTGCCGCGCAGGCTCAGGGGGTCGCGGCCGCTGCGGTTCATGAGGCTGAGGAATTGTTCAAGTTCGCCCCGGAAGAATTCACTGCGGGCGGCGGCGCGCGGATGGCTGGCGGGGAAGTCGAAGGCCAGCGTGACCAGGGCGTCCATGACGCGGAAGTTGCCCATGTGCCGACCGTAGAGCGACTCCACGCCCAGCACGCCCACGATGAGGCTGGCCGGCACGCCGAAGCGGGCTTCGGCCCGGGCCAGGGTTTCGGCGTTGTCTTCCCAGAAGCGCTGCCCGGCGTTCAGCCGGATGGGCTCGATGAAGCGCGCCCGGTAGGCGGCCCAGTTCTTGGGCTGGGTGGCTGGGGGCGGCGTGATGGCACGGATGATGGAAGGAATGCGCTGGGCCGCGCCGATCTGCGCCCGGACCCAGGCCGGGTCCAGGTCGCGCCGGCTGGCCAGGTCGTCGGCGAACGCCATCGCGGCCGGGCTCTGGCTGTAGCTGAACAGGGCTGGTGCGGCGCGGGGCTCGGCTTTGCGGGGTTGGGCCGCGCTGGCCGGCGAGAGCGGGAGGCTGGCCAGGCAGGCCAGCAGCAGGGGGAACAGGCGGGAGGCGGGGCGGGGCAGGGTCATGTCGGGGTGTCGGCGGGCCAGGCCAGTTGCCGGAAGGCGGCGGCCAGGTCGCGCAGCGGTGGCGCAGACCCTGCACTGTACCGTTGTGCCTCCAGCCGCAGAAGCCATTGCGCCACCGGTTCGCCCGCTTCACCCCAGCGGGCCCGGACGGCGGTGGCCAGGGTGCGCGGCGGTGCTTGCGGCGGCACCTGCAGGCCGGCCGCCAGCAGCCGGCGCCGGGCGCGTTCCAGCAGGCGCAGCCAAGGGTCGTGCTGTTGCCGTTCCCACAGGGTCCAGGCGGCACCGGCCAGGCTGGCCAGGGCCAGCAGACCGGCCATGACCTTGGCCAGATCGGTCCAGCTCGGCGACTCGAAGCCCAGCGAGCGCAGCAGGTCGAGCTGGCGGCCCTGGGTGTAGTTCAGCACCCACTGGTTCCAGCGGTTGTTCAGGGCCTCCCAGCTCTGGCGCGCGCGGTTGATCAGCGCATCGCTGAAGGTGTTGCGCAGCACGCCGGTCAGGGCGCCGGCCACGCCGGTCTGCGGTGCGGCCAGCCGGTCGAACGAGCCGATGCGGCCGGGCATGACCGTGCCCGTGGGATCGACCCGGACCCAGCCCTGGCCTTGCAGCCAGACCTCGGTCCAGGCGTGGGCATCGCGCTGGCGCACGGTCCAGTAACCGTCCACGCCATTCACCTCGCCGCCCTGGTAACCGGTGACGATGCGCGCCGGGATGTCCATGCCGCGCATCAGGATGGCGAAGCTGCTGGCGATGTGTTCGCAGAAACCGGCCTTGCGGTCGAACCAGAACTCGTCGGCGGTGTCGCGGCCGTACACGCCCGGGTCCAGGGTGTAGCTGTAGCCGCCGGTGCGCAGCAGGTCGAGCGCGGCCTGCACCAGACGCGGTGCGTTCTCGGGGCCGGGGCCGTACTGGCGCCGCAGTTCCTGGGCCAGCTGGAGGGTGCGCGGGTTGTAGCTGGGGGGCAGGGTCAGGAAGTCCTGCAGGCCCAGCACCAGCCGCTGGGGGCCGTGGCGAAACTCGGGGTACGCCTGCGCGGTGAACCGCACCAGCGAGCCCATGGGTCGCTGGGTCAGCCACTGCAGTTCATCGTTCATGCGGACCCTGGTGCCCGGCACCTCGGGCGGGGTGGCGGTGCCTTCGAGCACGAAGAGCCAGGGGCGGTCGTGCGGCTCCATGGTCACTTCGTAGTCCAGCGGTGTTCCGGCCACCTGCAGATCGGCGCTCAGCCGGTTGCCCAGGCCAAAGTCGGACTCCAGCGGACGCCATTCGCGGCCGTCGAAGGTGGACAGCACCGGCCCCCGGAAATAGATGCGGTCCTGCGGTGGCGTGGGGCCGTTGAAGCGCACCCGCAGCGCAATGCTTTCATCCAGCGCCAGACGGGCGATCTGCCCTACCCGCATCTGGCCCGAGAGGCCGCTGCGACCGGTTTCCGGGTCGCCGGGGGTGCCCCACAAAGGCGCCAGCCGGGGGAACAGCAGGAACAGCACCAGCATGATGGGCGCGCCCATGAGCGCCATGGAGCCGGCGATGCGGGCCGAGCGCGCCAGGCTGGGCCGGCCCACCGGCATGTGTGCGTTCACCAGCGCGGTCAGAAGCCCGAGCAGCGCCACCAGGATGCCGGCCGCGGTGACCAGCGACTGCGAATAGAAGAAGTGGGTGAGCAGCGTGAAGAAGCCCAGGAAGAACACCACGAAGGCGTCGCGCCGGGCCCGCAGCTCCAGGGTCTTGAGGGCGAGCAGGACGACGATGAGCGTCACGCCGGCATCGCGGCCCACCAGGGTGCGGAAGGTGAAGAAGGTGGCGCCCAGCGTGACGGCCAGCAGCGCTGCCCGCCACACCCAGCCCGGCAGCGGTGCGCCGCGTACCGTGAGCACCGCGCGCCAGACCAGCACGCCGGCGGTGATGCCGCTGCACCACCACGGAATGTGCGCGCTCTGCAGCAGCACGACCCAGGCAATGACGGCCAGCAGGAACAGCGTGTCGCGCGCCTCGCGCGGCAGGCTGGAGAGGGTGTCGGTGATGCGGTTCAGCACAGCGCGAGTGCCTCCAGGCAGCGGTTGCGGTGGGCCAGCCCTTGTTCGGGTGCAATCTCCCGGCCCGGCAGGCGCAGGCCGTACGACAGGCCGAGCCGGTCGGCCATCAGCACCCAGGCGGTCAGGCGCTGCAGCCGGCCTTCCAGCCCGGCGCCGCCGCAGCGGGCGTGGTCGAGCCAGAGCTGCACCCGCTCGCTGGAGAGCGTGTCGCGGCTGACCAGATCGTCGCGGCCGCTGGCAAAGGCCTGGGCAGCGCGTTTCCAGACCACCGATTTCATCGGGTCGCCACGCTGGTAGGCGCGGACGCCGTCGAATTCGCCGGTGCTGCGCGCGCGCGCAGCGCCCTGGCCGCCGGCAATGGGCTCACCGGGCGGCAGGGCGGGCGGGTGCTCTTCGGGCGCCGGGTAGACCAGCACCTCGGCGGCGCTGCGCCACACGGTCCAGACCCGGAAGGTGCCCAGCGGGAACAGCGTCTGGGCGGTGAGCGCGGGCAGGCGGTGCAGGCCGCGTCCGGGGGCTTCCCAGGCCACGCGCACCGTGCTGCTGCCCTGGGCCGGCACATCGGTCCAGGCCAGTGAGGCGGGCGAGCCGTCGTCGTGCAGCACGCCCAGGCCGACGCCCAGGCGTTCGCTGCGCTTCTCGCTGACCAGCCGGATGTCGAGCTGCACCGCCTCGTGCGCGTGCACCGGCACCGGGGCGTCCAGGTGCAGGGTGAGGCCGCGCAGGTTGCCGTGGCACACATGCATGCCCACCACCGCGCAGCCGGCCAGCAGGAAGGTCAGCAGGTAGCCCAGGTTGAGCTGGTAGTTGATGCTGGCCACCAGCAGCACCAGCAGCGTGATGGCCAGCATCCAGCCCGGGCGGGTGGGCAGGATGTAGACATTGCGCTGGGTCAGCACCAGCGTGTCGGACGCCTTGAGGCGCTGGAACAGCCAGGCCTGCAGCCGGCGGCGCAGGAAGCCGAACGGCGTCTTCATGGGTCAGGGCAGGGGGACGGCGTCCAGCATGGCGCGCACCTGCTCGACCGCGCCGCGCCCGGCGTCGCGCACCGGCACCAGGCGGTGGGCGGTGGTCTGGGGCAGCACAGCGGCGATGTCGTCCGGGGCCACGTAGTCGCGACCCTGCAGGAAGGCCTCGGCCTTGGCCGCGCGCACCACCGCCAGCGCCGCGCGCGGCGACAGGCCCTGGGCAAACCACCGTCCGCTGCGGGTGGCGTTGACCAGGTCCTGCAGGTAGTCGAGCACCGGCTCGGCGGTGTGGGTGCGGGCCACGGTCTGCTGCAGCCGGGTGAGGTCGGCCGGGGTAAGGGCGGCGGGCAGGCGGTCGAGCATGTCGCGCCGGTCTTCGCCGCGCAGCAGGGCGCGTTCGGCCTGCCGGTCCGGGTAGCCCAGCGACAGCCGCATGTGGAAGCGGTCGAGCTGCGATTCGGGCAGGGCGTAGGTGCCGAGCTGGTCGTGCGGGTTCTGGGTGGCGATCACGAAGAAGGGCTGCGGCAGGTCGCGCGTGTCGCCCTCGACCGTGACCTGCTTTTCTTCCATGGCTTCGAGCAGGGCGCTCTGGGTCTTGGGGCTGGCGCGGTTGATCTCGTCGGCCAGCAGCACCTGGGCGAACACCGGGCCGGGGTGGAACACGAAGCCTTCGCGGCCGCGCTCGTAGACCGAGACCCCGATCAGGTCGGTGGGCATGAGGTCGGCGGTGAACTGCACCCGCGAGAACTGCAGCCCGAACGACTTGGCCAGTGCATGGGCCAGGGTGGTCTTGCCGACCCCGGGCACGTCTTCGATGAGCAGGTGTCCCCCCGCGAGCAGACAGGCCACGCAGTCATGGACCTGCCGTGATTTGCCCACGATCACCGTGTTAAGCTGGTTCAAAAGATGCTGGATGTGGGCGTCGGCTTGCATGAATCGGTGCGGGCTTGAGATGCCGCGAACCTTACCGTAATTCCGCCATGAGACAGGCCACCGGTTATTTCACCCACAAGGATTGCTGGAGACACGAAATGGGCGCCGGGCACCCGGAATGTCCGGAGCGTCTGAGCGCCATCGAAGACCGGCTGCTGATCACCGGCCTGGACGTGGCCCTGGAGCGCCGCGAAGCCACCCCGGCCTCCGTGGCCGACCTTGAACTCGCCCACGACCGCATGCATCTGGCGGCCCTGCGCGGCCTGGCCGACAACCTGCGCGACGAGGTGGCCGCCGGCGGCCCGACCCATGCGCAGATCGACCCCGACACCGCCATCAACCTGCACAGCTGGGACGCCATCCTGATGGCCGCCGGTGCCGCCATCGACGCCACCGACGCCGTGCTGGCGGGCGAGCTGGCCAACGCCTTCTGCGCGGTGCGCCCGCCCGGTCACCACGCCACCCGGGGGCAGGCCATGGGGTTCTGCTTCGTGAACAACGTGGCGGTGGCAGCGCGTTATGCGCTGGAGCGGCACGGACTGAAGCGCGTGGCCATCATCGATTTCGATGTGCACCACGGCAACGGCACCGAAGACATCGTGGCCGGCGACGACCGCATCCTCATGTGCAGCTTCTACCAGCACCCGTTCTACCCGGCCTGCGACCATTCCACGGCGGCCAACCTGGTGAACGTGCCGGTGCCGGCGTACACCAAAGGCATGGACATCCGCGAGCTGATCGACGTGATGTGGCTGCCCCGGCTGGACGCCCACCAGCCCGAACTGATCTTCATCAGCGCCGGCTTCGACGCCCACCGCGAGGACGACATGGCCCAGCTGGGCCTGGTCGAGCAGGACTACGCCTGGATGACCTCGCGCATCAAGGAAGTGGCCCAGCGCCACGCGAAGGGCCGGATCGTGAGCTGTCTGGAAGGCGGCTACGCGCTCAGTGCCCTGGCCCGCAGCGTCGAGGCCCACCTGCGCGTGCTGGCCGACGTCTGACGCTTTCACCCCCCGAGGAGCCGCCATGTCCGCACCCGCCGACATCCTGCTGCACCACCGCGACGACCGTGGTGTGCACACCCTGACCCTGAACCACCCGCGCGCCTTCAACGTGCTGTCCGAAGCCATGCTGGCCGCCTTGCGCGACGGCATCGCGGCGGTGGCGGCCGACCCGACTTCCCGCGTGCTGGTGATCGCCGCCGAAGGCCGGGCCTTCTGCGCCGGCCACGACCTCAAGGAAATGAAGGCCCGCCCGGAGCAGGCCTACTACCAGGACCTGTTCGCGCGCTGCTCGAAGCTGATGCTGTCGATCCGCGCGCTGGACGTGCCGGTGGTGGCCCGGGTGCAGGGGCTGGCCACGGCGGCCGGTTGCCAGCTGGTGGCCCAGTGCGACCTGGCGGTGGCGGCCGACCACGCCACCTTCGGCGTCAACGGCATCGATGTCGGCCTGTTCTGCGCCACGCCGGGCGTGGCCTTGTCGCGCAACCTGCTGCCCAAGCAGGCCATGGAAATGCTCATGACCGGCGATTTCATCGACGCGCAGCAGGCCCGCGAGCGCGGTCTGGTCAACCGCGTGGTGCCGGCCGGGGAACTTGAGGCAGCGCTTGAGGGTCTGGTGAACAAGCTGCTCGCCAAGCCGCGTGAAGCCCTGGCCCTGGGCAAGCAGCTGTTTTACCGCCAGCTGGAGACCGGCATGGACGCCGCGTACCAGCTCGCCGGCCACACCATGGCCTGCAACATGGCCCACCCGGTGGCCCAGGAAGGCGTGCAGGCCTTCATCGACAAACGCGCGCCCGCCTGGCGCACCTGAACCCCCTTCTCCTCACACATGACCGTTGCCACCGCCGCTCCCAAACCCATCGACGATTTCGGCCTCTGGGCCGCTTCCTTCCTCCAGCCCACGGTCCTGATCGAGTTCGCCGCCCTGGCGGTGGCGGTGCTGGTGGCCTGGGGCGTGGCTTTCCTGGTGCGGCGTTCCGCGGCGGCTGGAGAGAACCACACCAGCGTGCTGTTCGGCAGGCGTCTGGTCGATGGCGTGCTGTTCCCGGTGCTGTTGCTGCTGCTGGGTTACCTGGCCCGCGCGGTGCTGTCGCAGTGGGTGCCGCTGGCGGCGTTCAAGGTGATCATTCCGGTGCTGGTGTCGCTGGTGGTGATCCGCGTGGGTGTCAAGGTGCTGCAGGTGGCGTTTGCACAGGCGCCCTGGGTGCGTGCCCTGGAGCGCACCATTTCGTGGGTCGCCTGGCTGGCCATGGTGCTGTGGGTCAGCGGCCTGCTGCCGGTGGTGCTGGCCGAGCTGGACCAGATCACCTGGAAGGTGGGCAGCAGCACGCTGAGCGTGCGCACCCTGATCGAAGGCGGACTGACCGCCGGTGCGGTGCTGATATTGATGTTGTGGGTGTCCTCGGCCATCGAGGGCCGGCTGCTGCGGCACGCCTCCGGCAGCGACCTGTCGCTGCGCAAGGCGGTGAGCAACGCCACGCGGGCGCTGCTGCTCTTCGTGGGCATGATCATTGCCCTGTCGGCCGTGGGCATCGACCTCACCGCGCTGTCGGTGCTGGGGGGTGCCATCGGTGTCGGCCTGGGCTTCGGCCTGCAGAAGCTGGCTTCCAACTATGTGAGCGGTTTCGTGATCCTGGCCGAACGCAGCATGCGCATCGGTGACATGGTGCGGGTCGACAACTTCGAGGGCCGCATCACCGATATCAATGCGCGTTACACCCTGATCCGTTCGGCCACCGGGCGCGAGTCCATCGTGCCGAACGAACTGCTCATCATCAACCGGGTGGAGAACCTCTCGCTGGCCGATGCACGCGTGTGGCTCTCGACCGTGGTGTCGGTCGCCTACGACAGCGATGTCGATCTGGTCATCCGCCTGCTGACGGACGCTGCGGCGGCGCAGGAGCGTGTGCTCAAGGACCCGGGCCCATCGGCCGCGCTGTCGGCCTTCGGCGCCGACGGTCTGGAATTCACCGTGGGTTACTGGATTGCCGACCCCGAGAACGGGCAGCTCAACATCCGATCGGCCATCAACCTGGCCATCCTGGATGCGCTGCGCCGACACGGCATCGAGATCCCGTATCCGCAGCGGGTGCTGCATGTGCTGCCGGGCGAGACCGCTGTGCCGGCAGCGGCCGCCCCCAAGGCCATCACCGGCTCATGAGGCTGGGCAGCCAGAGCGCGATCGCAGGAAACGCCACCAGGATGCCGAGCCGCACCACGTCGGCCAGCACGAAGGGCCAGACACCGCGGAAGATGTCGGCCAGCTTCACCTTGGGCAGCAGCGAGTTGATGACGAACAGGTTCATGCCCACCGGCGGCGAGATCATGCCGATCTCGACCACGGTGACGATCAGCACGCCGAACCAGACCGGATCAAACCCCAGGCCGACGATGACCGGGAAGAACACCGGGATGGTCAGCAGCACCATCGACAGCTCTTCCATGACCAGGCCCAGCATCACGTAGATCGCCATCATGGCGGCCACCACCATGATCGGGTGGGGGCTGAACTGCAGCAGCCAGTCGCGCAGGTCGCCGGGCATGCTGGTGAAGTTCACGAAGCTGGTGAAGATCATGGCGCCGATCAGGATGGTGAACAGCATCGCGGTGGTGCGGGTGCTTTCCATCAGGATGTCGAGCAGGCTGCGCCAGGTCAGCGAGCCGCGCAGCAGCGCGAACAGGAAGGCCCCGGCCGCGCCCACGCCGGCGCCTTCGGTGGCGGTGAACACGCCGCCGTAGATGCCGCCGATGACGAGCGCGAACAGCACGCCCACACCCCAGATGCCGCGCACCGCGCGCAGTCGGCCGGCCCAGTCGGTGCGCTCGGCCGGCGGCCCGGCCAGCGGGTCGCGCCAGGTCACCACCACCACCGCCAGGCACAGGCAGATGACGGCCACCAGGCCCGGCAGGATGCCGGCAATGAACAGCTTGCCGATGTCGGTCTCGGTGATGATCCCGTAGATGACCATGATGGTCGACGGCGGGATCAGGATGCCCAGCGTGCCGCCCGAGGCAATGGCCCCGGTGGCCAGCGTGTCGCGGTAGCCGTGCCGCTTCATCTCGGGGTAGGCCACGCGGGTCATGGTGGCGGCGGTGGCGATGGACGATCCGCAGATGGAGCCGAAGCCGCCGGACGCAATGATGCTGGCCATGGCCAGCCCGCCGCGCCGGTGGCCCACGAAGGCATTGGCGGCGGCGTACAGCTCGCGCGCCATGCCGGCCCGCGCCACGAAGTTGCCCATCAGCACGAACAGCGGGATGACCGACAGCACATACTGGAAACCGGTCTCGAAGATCACCTGGCTGGTGCTGGCGAAGGCCGGCGTCCAGCCCCGCATCAGACCCAGCCCGGCCAGCCCCACGATGGACATGGCCAGCGCCAGCGGCACCCGCATGAAGGCGAGCACGAAGACCGCCAGGAACCCCAGTGCGGCTTCGATCATGCTGCCTCCCCCCCGCGTTCGATCAAGGGCGCCGGCACAAAGACGAACAGCAGGTGCACCAGCGCGGTGAGGCCCAGCAGACCGGCCATCAGCCAGGCCACCGGTGCAATCGACCACTGCAGGTAGACGGTGGTGTCGCCGTACTCGGCGAAGCGCATGGCGCGGCCATGCAGCAGCCAGCCCAGCCCGGCGAAGGTGATGGCGCTCACGGCATGCACCAGCCGCGCCTGCACCGCCTTGAACCGCTCGCTCAGGAAGCCGTCGAACGAGTCGAACACCACATGCTCGCTGCGCCACGACACCAGCGGCAGCGCGCCGAAGATGACCACCACCATCAGCATTTCGGTCAGCTCCAGCCCGCCGGGCACCGAATGGCTGAAGAAGCGGCGGCCGGTGACGTCGACCACGGTGAGCCACATGATGGCGAACAGGGCGGCTGCGGCCATCAGGCCGGTGGTCCAGCGCAGCAATCTTTCCAGCGAGACGAGCATGGTTCAGGTACTTCCGGATGCAATGAGGCCGGCGTGCAGCGGTGGGCTGCGGCGCCGGCCTTGGGCGTCGACCTGCAGATGCAGGTCAGGCTCGGACGAGGGTCACTTGACCTTGGCGATCTCGGCGCGGAATTCGGCCAGCACGTCCTTGGGGTTCTTCAGGCCCTTGACCTGGGCGCGGGCGGCCCAGGTGGTTTCCAGGTAGTCCTGCTTGTCCATCACGGCCTTGACGAAGGCCTTGTCGGCGGTGATGCGCTGCACGCCCTGGGCCTTCTGGTTGTCGCGGCTGGCGGCGTCCATGCGGTCCCAGCCTTCACCGAACAGGCGGGCGGCGTGTTCACCGGAGAGCTTGTCGATGACCGCCTTGTCCTGCGGGCTGAGCTTGTTGTACTTGTCCTGGTTCATCATGAAGACGAAGCTGGTGTTGTACAGGCCGCCGGGGAAGGTGGTGGCGTGCTTGATCATGCTCAGCTTGAACGAGGTGATGGACTCGTCCGGGAAGAAGGTGCCGTCCATCACGCCGGTGGACAGCAGCTCGAACGATTCGGGCGCGGCCTTCAGCGTGGTGTTCCAGCCCATGGCCTTGGAGAGCTCGTTGATGTTGCCGCCGCCGATGCGGAACTTGAGTGAAGCCGCTTCGGCCGCCGAGGTGACCGGCTTCCTGGCGTTGAAGATGATGCCGGGGCCGTGGGTGAACACCGCCAGCGCCTTCACGCCCCGGTGCTCGCCCAGCGGAGCGAAGTATTTGTTGTAGATGCGCTGGTAGGCCACCGAGGTGGAAACCGCGCTGTCGCCCAGGAACGGGAATTCGGCCACCTGGGTGAAAATGAAGCGACCCGGGGTGTAGCCGTCCACCGTGTAGGAAACATCGGCCAGCCCGTCGCGCACCGCATCAAACGTGCCGGGTGCCGCCACCACCCCCTTGGGCAGGATGTTGCACTTCATGCGGCCGGCGCTTTCCTTCTCGACCTGATCGCACCAGTTCTTCTGGGCCACGCTGGCAGCATGCGTGGGCGGAAGCCAGCTGGAAACGGTGAACACGGTCTGGGCGCCGGCCGAGGCGGCAGCGAACAGGGCGGCCGCAACGGCGGCGCGGGCGAACAGGCGGGGTTGCATGGAATCTGTCTCCGGTTCTCGTGTGGGATGAGGGTGCCCTCAAGGGGTACCGGGCACTGTACGGGAGCCGGCTGCTGCACAGGCTCCAGACTTACCCGAATTCACCGACCGTCGGGTCGGTGAATGTCGGCGGGGCGACGCTTGCCGCAGCGCCGCACGGGGAGATTGCGTACTGCCGGGGGTAGCCGCCTATAATCGCGGAAAAGCACGACCGTTCGTTTTTACCCGTCCACCCGCCGCGCAGGAATACCGCCGGGGGCAGACATACAATCCGAGTTGACGTGCACGTCAATTCAAGCCGGTCTGCACGACCACCATCCCAACACTGGAGCCCAGCAACATGAAGGTCATCGTCCCCGTCAAACGCGTGGTGGATTACAACGTCAAGGTGCGCGTCAAGAGCGACGGCACCGGCGTCGACATCGCCAACGTCAAGATGAGCATGAACCCCTTTGACGAGATCGCCGTGGAAGAGGCGGTGCGCCTGAAGGAGAAGGGCGTGGTGACCGAGGTCATCGCCGTGTCCTGCGGTGTGGCCCAGTGCCAGGAGACGCTGCGCACCGCCATGGCCATCGGCGCCGACCGCGCCATCCTGGTGGAGACCGCCGAAGAACTGCAGCCGCTGGCCGTGGCCAAGCTGCTGAAGGCGCTGGTCGACAAGGAGCAGCCGCAACTGGTGATCCTGGGCAAGCAGGCCATCGACGACGACTGCAACCAGACCGGCCAGATGCTGGCCGCGCTGGCCGGCCTGCCGCAAGCCACCTTCGCCAGCAAGGTGGAAGTGGCCGATGGCCGTGCGAACGTCACCCGCGAGGTGGACGGCGGCCTGGAAACCCTCAGCCTGAGCCTGCCCGCCGTCATCACCACCGACCTGCGCCTGAACGAGCCGCGCTATGTGACGCTGCCCAACATCATGAAAGCCAAGAAGAAGCCGCTCGACATCCTCAAGCCGGAAGACCTGGGCGTGGATGTGGCCCCGCGCATCAAGACGCTGAAGGTCAGCGAACCGCCCAAGCGCGGTGCCGGCATCAAGGTGGCCGACGTGGCCGCCCTGGTCGACAAGCTGAAGAACGAAGCCAAGGTGGTCTGACCCCCGCGCCGCACACAGGAGAACATTCATGACCGCACTCGTCATTGCCGAACACGACAACGCCTCCATCAAGGGCGCGACCCTCAACACCGTCACCGCCGCCGCTGCCTGCGGGGGTGATGTGCATGTGCTGGTGGCCGGCCACAACGCCGCTGCCGCCGCTGCTGCTGCCGCGCAGATCGCCGGTGTGGCCAAGGTGATCCATGCCGAAGCCCCCGGCTTCGAGCACGGACTGGCCGAGAACGTGGCTTCCCAGGTGCTGGCCCTGGCCGCCGGCTACAGCCACATCCTGTTCCCCGCCACCGCCAGCGGCAAGAACGTGGCACCGCGCGTGGCCGCCCTGCTGGACGTGGCCCAGGTGTCCGACATCACCAAGGTGATCGCTGCCGACACCTTCGAGCGCCCCATCTACGCCGGCAACGCCATCGCCACCGTGCAGAGCAGCGATGCCACCAAGGTGATCACCGTGCGCACCACCGGCTTCGACGCTGCCGCCACCACCGGCGGTTCGGCGGCTGTGGAGACCGTGGCTGCCGTGACCGATGCCGGCCAGAGCCGCTTCGTGGGCAGCGAGATCGCCAAGAGCGACCGCCCCGAACTCACCGCCGCCAAGATCATCGTCTCCGGTGGCCGTGCGCTGGGCAGCGCCGAGAAGTTCAACGAGGTCATGACCCCATTGGCCGACAAGCTCGGCGCCGCCCTGGGCGCCAGCCGTGCTGCGGTGGACGCCGGCTACGCACCGAACGACTGGCAGGTCGGCCAGACCGGCAAGATCGTCGCGCCGCAGCTGTATGTGGCCTGCGGCATCTCGGGTGCCATCCAGCACCTGGCCGGCATGAAGGACAGCAAGGTCATCGTGGCCATCAACAAGGACCCCGAGGCCCCGATCTTCAGCGTGGCCGACTACGGCCTGGAGGCCGACCTGTTCGAGGCCGTGCCCGAACTCATCGGCAAGCTGTAAACCGCCAGCACCCCCAAGGGCATCGTCGCGATGCCCTTTTTTTTGCACCCGACACGGCCCGAGACACCGTACCCGAACCCCATCAGGAGACCCGCAGTGAGTTACGTTGCCCCCATCAAGGACATGCTGTTCAACATCGAGCACCTGGCGCGCATCGACCAGGTGGCGGCCCTGCCGGGGTTCGAGGACGCCGGCCTGGAAACCGCGCAGGCGGTGCTGGAAGAGTGCGCCCGCCTGAACGAAGGCGTGATCGCGCCGCTGAACTGGGAGGGTGACAAGAACCCTTCGTTCGTGAAGGATGGCGTGGTCACCACCACCCCGGGGTTCAAGGAGGCCTACCGCCAGTACGCCGAGGGCGGCTGGCAGGGCCTGCAGCACCCGGTGGAGTTCGGCGGCCAGGGTCTGCCCAAGACCATCGGCGCGGCCTGCGGTGAAATGCTCAACAGCGCGAACATGAGCTTTGCGCTCTGCCCGCTGCTCACCGACGGCGCCATCGAGGCGCTGCTGACCGCCGGCAGCGACGAGATGAAGGCCAAGTACCTGGGCCGCCTCGTCAGCGGCGAGTGGACCGGCACCATGAACCTGACCGAGCCGCAGGCCGGCTCCGACCTGGCCGCCGTGCGCACCCGCGCCGAGCCCCAGCCGGACGGCAACTACAAGATCTTCGGCACCAAGATCTACATCACCTACGGCGAGCACGACATGGCCGGCAACATCGTCCACCTGGTGCTGGCCCGCGTGGTCGGCGCGCCGGAAGGCGTGAAGGGCATCAGCCTGTTCGTGGTGCCCAAGTTCATGGTGAACGACGACGGTTCGCTGGGCGCCCGCAACGATGTGCACTGCGTCAGCGTCGAGCACAAGATGGGCATCAAGGCCAGCCCGACCGCCGTGCTGCAGTACGGCGACAACGGTGGTGCCACCGGCTTCCTGGTCGGCCAGGAGAACCGGGGCCTGGAGTACATGTTCATCATGATGAACGCCGCCCGCTACGCGGTGGGCGTGCAGGGCATCGCCATCAGCGAGCGGGCCTACCAGAAGGCGGTGCAGTACGCCCGCGATCGGGTGCAGAGCCGCCCGGTGGACGGCAGCTTCACCACCGCCGCGCCCATCATTCACCACCCCGACGTCAAGCGCATGCTCATGACCATGCGCGCCACCACCGAAGGCTGCCGCGCCATGGCCAGCGTGGCCGCGGCTGCGTTCGATGCTGCGCACCACCACCCCGATGCGGCGGTGCGCCAGCAGAACGCCACCTTCTACGAATTCATGGTGCCGCTGGTCAAGGGCTACAGCACCGAGATGAGCCTGGAGGTCACCAGCCTGGGCGTGCAGGTGCATGGCGGCATGGGCTTCATTGAAGAGACCGGTGCTGCCCAGTACTACCGCGACGCCAAGATCCTGACCATCTACGAAGGCACCACCGCCATCCAGGCCAACGACCTGGTGGGCCGCAAGACCGCGCGCGATGGCGGCGCCACCGCCAAGGCCATTGCCGCGCAGATTGCCGTGACCGAGGCCGAGCTGGCCGCCGGCAGCGCCCAGGCCCAGGCCGTGGCCAAGCGCCTGAAGGCCGCCCGCGAAGCCTTCATCGAGGTGGTGGACTTCATCGCCGCCAACACCCGCAGCAACCCCAACGCGGCCTTCGCCGGCAGCGTGCCGTACCTGATGCTGGCCGGCAACCTCATGGCCGGCTGGCAGCTCGGCCGCGCCCTGCTGGTGGCAGAAAGCCTGTCGGCCCAGGGACAGGACGCGGCCTTCATGCAGTCCAAGATCACC
>PNMF01000047.1 GCA_013823485.1 Comamonadaceae bacterium | reverse complement strand
GTAGCCCAGCTCCTTGCCCTGCAGCTGGCGGGCCGTGACCAATGAACCCGGGGCCGGGTGCAGGTCGCGGTAGAAGGCCGCGGTCTGGTGCGGGTTCTCGCCGTAGCGCAGGTCCTGGAGCTTGACGAAGCGGCCGTTGGTCTGGCCCGGGTATGCCGAGCGGCGCGGCACGGCAGCGGCTTCGTCGAATTCGATGGCCGAGAGGTAGTCGCTGATGGCGCCGTCGTAGTTGCTGATGCGGTTGAACGCCGCCACCGACAGGGCAAAACGGGTCTTGAGCGAGAGCTTGCCGTGGGCCTGCAGCTCTTCCACGACACCGCCGTACTGCGATGCGTCGGTCAGCACCGCCACATCCTTCCAGTTCTTGGCCGCGCTGCGGACCATGGCCGGGCCGCCGATGTCGATGTTCTCGATGGCATCGTCCAACGTGCAGCCGGGCTTGGCCACGGTGGCCTCGAACGGGTAGAGGTTGACGATCAGCAGGTCGATGGTGTCGATGCCGTGCGCCTTCAGCGCGGCCATGTGTTCCGGCAGATCGCGCCGGGCCAGCAGGCCGCCATGCACCTTGGGGTGCAGGGTCTTGACGCGGCCGTCCAGCATTTCGGGAAAGCCGGTGACTTCGGCCACCTCGGTGACCGGCAGGCCCTGTTCGGCCAGCAGTTTTGCGGTGCCGCCGGTGGAGATGAGGGTCACGCCGAGGCGGTGCAGGGCCTGGGCCAGCTCGACGATGCCGGTCTTGTCGGATACGGAGATGAGTGCGCGCATGGGAATGGGAAGGTTGGGGAGATTCAATCGATGAGCCCGTGCTCGAGCAGTTTCTTGCGCAGGGTGTTGCGGTTCAGGCCCAACCACTGCGCGGCACGCGACTGGTTGTGCTGGGCCTGCTCCATCACCACCTCGAGCAGGGGACGCTCCACCGCTTTGACCAGCATGTCGTGCAGGTTGGCGGGCTCGGTCCCGTCGAGGTCCTGGAAGTAGCCCTCCAGACTGGATCGCACGCAGTCGTGCAGGTTGTTCTTTTTCATGCAGCCAGTTTCCAGGAAAGAATGGAGTCACCCGCCTGCCACGCGTCGAAGCTGCGGGTCACGGCCTGCAGCTGCTCGTCGATGGTGGTGGTGCTGTTGATCAGTTGCCGGAAGGCGTCGGTCTCGGTGGCGGACAGTGGCAGCGAGCGCACATACCAGCCCAGGTGCTTGCGGGCGCTGCGCACGCCGGTGAATTCGCCGTAGAGGTCGTAGTGGTCGTGCAGGTGGTCCAGCAGCCAGGGGCGCACCTCGGCCAGGGCCGGCGGAGGCAGGTGTTCGCCGGTGGCCAGGAAGTGGGCGATCTCGCGGAATATCCAGGGACGGCCCTGGGCGGCGCGGCCGATCATCAGTGCGTCGGCGCCGGTGTGGCGCAGTACCTCGCGGGCGCGCTCGGGGGAGTCGATGTCGCCGTTGGCGACCACCGGCACCCTCACCCGGCTCTTGATGTGGGCCACCGTGTCGTGTTCGGCCTGGCCCTTGTAGCCCTGCTCCCGGGTGCGTCCGTGCACCGTGAGCATCTGCACCCCGGCCTGCTCGGCCGCCAACGCCAGGACGGGCGCGTTGCGGACCGTCCGGCACCAGCCGGTGCGCATCTTGAGCGTGACCGGCACGCCGTGGGGAGCACAGGCTGCCACCACCGCCTCGACGATCTGCAGCGCCAGGGCTTCGTCCTGCATGAGGGCCGAGCCGGCCCACTTGTTGCAGACCTTCTTGGCCGGGCAGCCCATGTTGATGTCGATGATCTGGGCGCCGCGGTCGATGTTGTAGCGGGCGGCGTCGGCCATCATGTCGGCATCGGTGCCGGCGATCTGCACCGCAATCGGCGCGGCCTCGCCATCGTGGTTGGCGCGGCGCGAGGTCTTGAGGCTGTCCTGCAGGTCCGGGCGGCTGGTCACCATCTCGCTGACCGCGTACCCCGCCCCCAGCCGCTTGCACAGCTTGCGGAAGGGCCGGTCGGTCACGCCCGCCATGGGGGCAACGAACAGCGCGTTCGGCAGGACGTAGGGGCCGATCTGCATGGCGGGTCGGAGAGACGGGGGGTGATGGTGGGAGGTCGGGATCGGCCCGCGGTGCCGGCCGGCGAAGGGCGCATTGTACTGCCCACTTTTTGAGCAACCCTGGCGCGGCCAGGTGGGCGCCGACTTCCTACAATGCCCGACCCATGCCCACCTGGTTCACACCGCTCATGCAATGGCTGGCCCTGCCCGAGGTCGGTCTCAGCACGGTCTTCGTGGTGGCGTTCGTCTCGGCGACCTTGTTGCCCATGGGCTCGGAGCCCGCGGTGTTCGGCCTGATCAAGCTCAACCCCGAACTGTTCTGGCCCGCCATCCTGGTGGCCACCGCCGGCAACACGCTGGGCGGCGCTGTGAGCTGGGCCATGGGGCTGGGAGCGAACAAGGCGGTCGAGCATGCCCGTGGACCGCAGCCCAGCGCGAGCGAGTTGCGCGCACTGCATTGGCTTCGGCGCTTCGGACCCAAGGCCTGCCTGCTGAGCTGGCTGCCGGTGGTGGGCGACCCGCTGTGCGCCGTGGCCGGCTGGCTGCGCCTGCCGTTCTGGCCCTGCGTGGCCTACATGGCGGTGGGCAAGCTGGCGCGGTACATCACCCTGACGGCGGGGCTGCTGTGGGTGTTTCCGGGCGGGGCGGGCTGAAACCCCTGTCACCCGCAGCGCACTGCGGGTGAACCCTGATGCCCGACACTCGGGCGCATGTCTGCCGTCGCCACCCCCTCCGCCCGAACGCCGCTGCCCCCTGTCCTGTGGGCTTTGATGGTGGGCAACTTCGTCATCGGCACCGGGGTGATGGTGGTGCCGGGCACGCTGACCGACATCAGCCAGTCGCTGGGGGTGTCCATTCCCAAGGCCGGGCAACTGATCACGGCGGCGGCCATCCTGATGGGCGTGGGCGCACCGCTGTTCGCCAGCCTGGTGGCCGGCTGGGACCGGCGGCGCCTCCTGGCCCTGTCGCTGGTCTGGTACGGCCTGCTGACGCTGGCCTGCGCGCTGGCGCCTTCCTACCCCGCGCTGCTGGTGCTGCGCGTGATGGCGGTGGTGTCGCCGGCCATCTTCACGCCGCAGGCCGCCGCCAGCGTGGGCCTGCTGGTGGAGCCGCACCAGCGCGGGCGGGCCATCACCTTCATCTTCCTGGGCTGGTCGGTGGCCTCGGTCATGGGGATGCCGCTGGCGGCCTTCATCGGCGGCACGCTGGGCTGGCGCTGGGCCTTCGGCCTGGTGGGGGTGCTGGCGCTGGCGAGTGCCTGGTGGGTGTGGCAGGCCATGCCCGATGGCGTCAAGCCGGCGGCGCTGTCGCGCCAGGCCTGGGGCGCCACGCTGGGCTCGTCGGCCCTGATGATGGCGGTGGGCGTGACCCTGCTCTCGGCCTTCGGGCAGTTCACGCTGTTCTCCTACTTTGCGCCCTACCTGCTGCAGACGCTGGGCCTGAGCGGCGGCAGCCTGTCGCTCATGTTCCTGTGGTTCGGCGCCTTCGGGCTGCTGGGCAACGTGATGCTCTCGCGCTGGATCGACCGCATCGGCGCGCCGCGTGCGGTGCTGTTCACGCTGGGCGCGATGGCGGTCTGCCTGCTGCTCTGGCCGCTGGGCCGGCTGGGCATCTGGCAGCAGGCCCTGGTGCTGGTGCCCTGGGCGCTGGGCTGCTTCTCGGCCAACTCGGCCCAGCAGGCGCGGCTGGTGCAGCTGTCGCCTTCGCTGGCCTCGGCCACGGTGGCGCTGAACACCTCGGCCATGTACGGCGGCCAGGCCATGGGCGCCGCACTGGGCGGCGTGATGATCGCCAGCGGCCAGATGCTGGAGCTGCACTGGGTGGGGCTGGTGGTGCTGTGCAGCGCCATGGCCCTGAGCGTGTGGGCCGCCTCGCGTCAGGTGCGGCCGATGGTGGCCACCTGAACCCTCACTCCTTGGGTCTGGACGGGGACGGCTCTGCGGACTGCCAGCCCCGGGGCGATGCCAGCGGCCCGGCCTCGGACAGATCGATGACTTCGTACCGCTCGAACTGCAGGATCTCGATGCAGATCTCGCCTTCGATCTCGTCGTCCGACAGGTTCGGTGCCTTGGGCGTGTCGGGGAGCGGCGGCAGCGCCACGCTGTCCGCCATCTCGGTGCCGGTCTGCAGCTGAAGCGGCAGCGGCGTCAGGTGTACCGTTTTCCGAGCCGGTCGGGCATCGTGGGCCTTGAAGAAATCGCGTCGCGGCGACAGCGGCTGGGCCGGGCTGTCGCTCTTGGGAGCGCCCCCGGTCTGCCAGCTGCCTTCCGATGGCGGGGGCACAGAGCCGTGCACCGGCTGGAGCGCAACGGAACGGCGCGAAGCCATGAATGGACTGCCACCGGTCCTGGGACTGCGGGGTGAAGAAAGGAACGAACTCCGCGATGGAGCGGGCGAGGGCTGGGGCGGATTCCGGGTCTCGCTGCCGTCGATGCGGAGCGGGGGGATCGAATGGGATGGGGTGCTGCAACTGGACCGTTCCATGGTGACCTGCGGGTGGTAGTGGAGACATCCACTGGGTAACCCCGAGGGCGCAGCCGAATCCACCCTGGGCGGGTGGCGTCAAACTTTCGTCAAGGTTCCGTCACACGATCAGAAACGCTCCGCAGCCCCCAGACACCGCCACTGCCCCGCCACCATGCCGTCCAGGCCGATGCGTCCCACGCGCTGGCGGTGCAGCACGGCGACCAGGCCGGCGCGGGCGATGCGGTGGCCCGGCTCGGCCGGCATGTCGTGCTTGAAGGCCATGCGCAGGCGCCGGTCGCTCTGCCAGCTGGCCTTCAGCCGCGGCAGTTCACGGCCGTCGAAGTACAGCGGCTTGCCGATGGAGCGCAGCACCGCTTCGCGGGCCTCGGGGTCGCCGGGGGCATCGACCACGTCGGCCAGCCACTCCTGCTCCAGGGGCGATTGCCGGTCGGTGATGCGGCGGGCCACGCCCGGGTTCTGGGTGAAGACCATCAGGCCGCTGGCCTCGTCGTGCAGGCGAGACACCGGCACCAACCTGTTCAGCAGGGCCCGCAGCAGACGGCGCCCTGAGGCATCACCGGCATGGCGGCGCTCGGCGGTGAACCATTCGCGGGCCAGGGCATCGGGCAGGACCTCGGTCTGGGGCACGGCCACACCGGCCGGCTTGTGCCAGACCAGGGTGGCCGGCGGCAGGGGTTCTGCATGGCCGTCGGGGTCCACGGTGATGGCCTGCTCGGGCCGCACGCGGGCCTGGGGCTCTTCCACCACCACACCGTCCACGCTGACCCAGCCGCCCGCAATCAACAGCTCGGCGTCCCGCCGGGAACAGCCCAGCCGGGCCGCCAGCTGTTTGGCCAGGCGCTGGGCGTCGTCGCTCACGGGGCTCAGACGTTGAACAGGAAGTTCAGCACGTCGCCATCCTTGACGACGTATTCCTTGCCCTCGGCGCGCATCTTGCCGGCGTCCTTGGCGCCCTGCTCGCCCTTGAAGGCGATGTAGTCGTCAAAGCCGATGGTCTGGGCGCGGATGAAGCCGCGTTCAAAGTCGCCGTGGATCACGCCGGCCGCCTGCGGGGCGGTGTCGCCGATGTGGATGGTCCAGGCGCGCACTTCCTTCACACCGGCGGTGAAGTAGGTCTGCAGGCCCAGCAGCTTGAAGCCGGCGCGGATCAGGCGGTTCAGGCCCGGCTCGTCCTGGCCGAGTTCCTTCAGGAATTCGAGCCGGTCGGCGTCGTCCATCTCGGAGAGCTCGGCCTCGATCTTGGCGCAGATGGCCACCACCGGGGCGTTCTGCGCGCTGGCGTATTCGCGCAGCCGATCCAGGAAGGGGTTGTTGTCGAAGCCGTCCTCGGCCACGTTGCCCACGAACATGGCCGGCTTGGCGGTGATCAGGCACAGCGGCTTGAGCAGCGCCTTTTCCTGATCGCCCAGCGCCAGGGTGCGCACCGGCTTGCCCTCGTCGAGCACGGCCTGCACCTTGGTCAGCAGGGCCACCAGCGCGGCGGCTTCCTTGTCGTTGCCGCTCTTGGCGGCCTTGGTGTAGCGCTGCAGCGCCTTCTCCACGGTGCTCAGGTCGGCCAGGCACAGCTCGGTCTGGATCACCTCGATGTCGGCAATCGGGTCGACCTTGTTGGCCACGTGGATGACGTTGGGGTCTTCAAAGCAGCGCACCACGTTGACGATGGCGTCGGTCTCGCGGATGTGGGCCAGGAACTGGTTGCCCAGGCCTTCGCCCTTGGAGGCACCGGCCACCAGGCCGGCGATGTCCACGAACTCCACGATGGCCGGCACGATGCGTTCGGGCTTGACGATGTCGGAGAGCTGCTGCAGCCGCGGGTCCGGCACCTCGACCACGCCGACGTTGGGCTCGATGGTGCAGAAGGGGTAGTTCTCGGCCGCGATGCCGGCTTTGGTGAGGGCGTTGAACAGGGTGGACTTGCCCACGTTGGGCAGGCCCACGATGCCGCATTTGAGGCTCATGGAGGGCTTTCGGGTCGGTCGGGGAAACCGCGAATTTTAAAGGCGGGGGTCAGTCGAAGCGCAGGTCGGCCCGCACGGGCTGGCCCTCGCGCAGCACCATGCCGTCGCCGGTGGTGACGATGGCGTTCATGCCGAAGGTCACCGCGCCGCCCACGCGCGGGTCCTGGCGGTAGGTCTGCAGCGTGTCGCTCACCCGGTAGCCGCGTTCGGCGGTGTCGGGGTCGATGTCCGGAATCGGGCAGCGGGCGCAGGGCTTGACCGGCGCAATGACCGCCTCGCCGTCGGCGGTGGTGATGGTCATGGGACCGCTGCGGTCCTCGTCGTAGGCGGCCAGGCCGCCCAGCACGATGTTGGGCCGGAAGCGGCGCATGTCGACCGCCGCGCGGCCGGCGGCTTGCAGGCGCTGGTTCAGGTCGTCGAGCGAGGCGCGGCCGGCCACCAGCAGGCCGAAACCATCGGCGAACTGGGTGTAGGCCTCCTGGTCGCCGGTCCAGGCCGGGTCGCAGCGGCGCATCACCTGGGGGTCGAAACGGGCCAGCCGCAGCTTCTGCAGGTCGGCCGGCGCGCCGGGCGACAGGAAGTCGGTGAACCACTGGGCCGCCACGTCGCCCATGTCGCAGGCGTCGATCACGTCGTCCCAGACCTGCACCCGGGCCGGGCTCTCGGCAGCGTCCAGGGCCAGGTGCAGCGCCAGCATGCCGGGGGCCTTGATCACCAGCTGACCCATCCGGAACGAGGGCTGGATGAGGGCCATGCGGGGCAGCTCCCGCTGGCTCACGAAATGACCCTGGGCGTCCACCACCATCCAGGCCCGGTCGTACAGCAGGCCGGTGTCGGTCAGCTCGGCTTCGGGCAACCTGACACCGGCACACGACTTGACCGGATAGACCCAGAGTTCTTCGATGGTGGCTTGCAGATCGGAGGGGGTGGCTGGCATGTTCATGGTGGAAGACGGGAACGTTCGGGTTCTCACCGGGTCGGAATCGCCGTAGCGGAAGCGCCGGATTGTGCCCTGCTCCTAGAATCCAGCCCATGCAAGCAAGCACCCCCCGAGCCGGCGGCGTCCGGCGCCACGATGTCGCGATCCGGGGTACGGGCGTGGTCGGCCTGACCCTCGCCCTGCTGCTGGCCCGCGAGCGCCTGCGGGTGGCGCTGGTCGGCCCGGCATTGGCGGCGGCGGCCGCGCCGGCGACCGATGTGCGGGCCTATGCCCTGAATGCCGCCTCGAAGGCGGTGCTGTCCTCGGTGCGCGCATGGCCGGAAGACCGGCCCGGCGAAAGCCCTGCCTGCACGCCGGTGCGTGCCATGCAGGTCTGGGGCGACGATGGCGGCGAACTCCGCTTCGATGCCGCCCCGCTGGGCGCCGAGGCCCTGACCTGGATCGTCGATGTGCCGGCGCTGGAGCGCCGCCTGGAGGAAGCGGTGGGGTTCCAGCCCGGCATCGAACGCCTGGAAGAAGCCCCTGCCGCCTCGCTCACCGTGGTGTGCGAGGGCCGACGCAGCAGCACCCGCGCGAACCTGGGCATCGATTTCGATGTGCGCCCCTACCCCCACAAGGCGGTGGCTGCCCGCCTGACCACCACCCTGCCGCACGGTGGCGTGGCGCGCCAGTGGTTTGCCGACGGCCAGGTGCTGGCCCTGCTGCCGCTGGATGGTGCCGACGGCCATGCCGTGGCACTGGTCTGGTCGTTGCCGCCCGAGCAGGCCGACGCACTGCTGCAGGCCGAGCCCGCGGCACTGGCAGCGGCCGTGCAGGCGCGCTGTGGCGCGGCGCTGGGCGACATGGCACTGTCGGGTCCGGCCCAGGCCTGGCCTCTGGAGCGTGCGTGCGCGCGCAGCTGGACCGCGCGGACCGCCCAGGGCATGGTGGCGCTGGCCGGCGACGCTGCCCACACGGTGCACCCGCTGGCCGGACAGGGGTTGAACCTGGGTCTGGCCGATGCGGCCGAACTGGCCCGGGTGCTGGCCGGCCGCGAATACTGGCGCGAGGTGGGCGATGCCCGCCTGCTGCGCCGCTACGAACGCGCCCGCGCGGCCGATGTGCAGGCGATGGCGCTGGTCACCGACGGCCTGTTCGGCCTGTTCTCGCACGACGACACCCGCATCCAGGGCCTGCGCAACTGGGGCCTGTCGGCCTTCGACCGCAGCGGACCGCTCAAGCACTGGCTGACCCGCCAGGCCATGGGCCGAGCCGCCTGAGCCCCCGCCCCGACCGACCCCCTTCTTCCACGACACCGCCCCATGAAACGATTCGCCACCCTGTTGATCGCCGCCCTGCTCGGCCTGTCCTTCGCTGCTTCGGCCCAGGAAGCGACCATCCGCAAAAACCTGACCGAACGCCTGCCGACGCTGCCCCGCATCGACGAGATCAGCAAGACCCCGATGCCCGGCGTGTTCGAGGTCCGCATCAACCAGACCGACATCTTCTACACCGACGCCGAAGGCAACTACCTGATCCAGGGCTCCATGTTCGACACCCGCCAGCGGGTCGACCTGACCGAAGAGCGCGTCAACAAGCTCACCGCCCTGAGCTTCAAGGACCTGCCCCTGAAGGACGCCTTCACCCTGGTGCGCGGCAAGGGCACCCGCACCATCGCCGTGTTCGAAGACCCGAACTGCAGCTTCTGCAAACGCTTCGAGCGCGACCTGATGAAGGTCGACGACGTCACGGTGCATGTGTTCCTCTACCCGATCCTGAGCGCCGACTCGACCGAGAAGTCGCGCAACATCTGGTGCGCCAAGGACAAGGGCAAGGCCTATGTGGACTGGATGGTCAACAACGTGACGCCGCCGGCCGCCAGCTGCGACGCCTCGGCGGTGGAGCGCAATGTGGCCTTCGGCCGCAAGGCCCGCATCACCGGCACCCCCACCATCATCTTTGCCGATGGCAGCCGCGTGCCCGGCGCCCTCAACCCCGAGCAGCTGGAAGCCCGCCTGAAGCAGGCCGCCGCCAAATGAACACCGCCCCGCCCCGCGCGCTGATGCCGCCACCGGACCCGACCCGGCGGCTGATCGACCTGCTGGGCTACGGCGGCCTGCTGCCGTTTGCCGGCCTGGCGCTGCTGCTGTGGCTGGTCACGCCCGATCTGACCAACTGGGTGGCGATTGCGCTGGCGGCCTACGCCGCACTGATCGCCTCGTTCCTGGGCGGCATCCACTGGGGCGTGGCCTGGCTGCGCATGGAGCGGGGCCAGCAAGGCGCCCGCACCCACCTGGCCTGGGGCGTGATGCCTTCGCTGCTGGCCTGGCCGGGCGTCGTCATGCCCGCTTACGCCGGGCTGGTGTGGCTGGCCCTGGTGCTGGTGCTGTGCTACCTGGTGGACCGCAAGTTGTACGCATCGGCCGGCCTGTCGGCCTGGCTGGCCCTGCGCTTCCGGCTTTCGGCAGTGGCCGCGCTGAGCTGCCTGGTCGGCGCGGGGGCGGTATGAGCCGGCGCAACGCTGACAAACACAGCCCGGCCCATGCCGGCGTGCATTGCAGGGTCGCGGTGGGCCAGGCCCATGCCCACCTGTTCGACATCACCCTCACCGTGGCAGCGGCCGCGCGCCGCCAGACCTTTGCGCTGCCGGTCTGGATTCCCGGCAGCTACCTGGTGCGGGAGTTCTCGCAGCACCTCCAGCAGCTGACCGCCACCAGCGAGGGCCGGCCCGTCGCGCTGCGACAGCTCGACAAGCACCGCTGGCAGGCCGACAACGAAGCCGGCGCCAGCCTGAGCCTGAGCTACCGTATTTATGCCTTCGACGCCTCGGTGCGCACCGCCTTCCTCGACGGCACGCGTGGCTTCTTCAACAGCACCAGCACCTGCCTGCGGGTGATCGGCCAGGAAGACCGGCCGCACACGCTGGAAGTCGCGCGCGGCACGGCGCCGGCCGGCTGGCGCGTGGCCACCGGCCTGGAAGCCGACCCGGGGCTGGGTGTCGACGCCGACGGCTGGGGCACCTACCGCGCGGCCGACTACGACGAACTGGTCGACTGCCCGGTGGAGCTGGGCAACTTCTGGAGCGGCGAGTTCGAGGCCTGCGGCGTGCCGCACCGCTTCGTGGTGAGTGGCGCCGGCGCCTGGTTCGACGGCCAGCGGCTGCTGGACGACACCCGCCGCATCTGCGAGACCCAGATCCGCTTCTGGCACGGCGACCAGCCGCCGCCGTTCCAGCGCTATGTGTTCATGCTGCATGCCAGCGCCGATGGTTATGGCGGTCTGGAACACCGCAACAGCACCGCGCTGATCTGCCAGCGGGCCGACCTGCCCCGCCAGGACGACAAGCCCCGGGCCCTGAAGGCCACCGACGGCTACACCACCCTGCTGGGCCTGATCAGCCACGAGTACTTCCACACCTGGAACGTCAAGCGGCTGCGCCCGGCCGAGTTCGCCCGCTACGACTACGACCAGGAAAACCACACCGAGCTGTTGTGGTTCTTCGAGGGCTTCACCAGCTACTACGACGACCTGTTCCTGCGCCGTGCCGGGCTGATCGACGACAACACCTGGCTGCAGCTGCAGGCCAAGAACATCAACCAGCTGCGCCAGACCCCGGGCCGGCTGGTGCAGACCGTGGCCCAGGCCAGCTTCGATGCCTGGGTGAAGTACTACCGGGTGGGCGAGAACACGCCGAACGCCACGGTCAGCTACTACGGCAAGGGCGCGCTGGTGGCGCTGTGTCTGGACCTGACCCTGCGCCAGCGCGGCAGTTCGCTCGACGACGCCATGCGGACCCTGTGGGCCCGCACCGAAGGGGGGCCGATGCGCGAGGCCGATGTCCGGCGGGTGCTCAAGCAGCTCGCCGGCCGCCACCTGGACGCCGAGCTCGATGCCTGGGTGCACAGCACCGCCGAACTGCCGGTGGAGAGCCTGCTGCAGGCCACCGGCGTGAAGGTGCAGGACGAACCGGTGGCGCTGGCCCAGCAGCTCGGCCTGCGGGTGAGCGAGACCGGCGGCGCGGTGCAGGTCAAGACCGTGATGCGCGGTTCGGCGGCCGAAGCGGCCGGTCTGGCCGCCGGTGACGAGTGGCTGGGCATCGAGCTGGCGCCGGCGCGGCGCGGACAGGCGGCCGAGGCCTGGCGCATTGCCAAGCTGGATGAGGTGGCCTGGCTGCGCGGCAAGCGCTCCGGGGTCACGGCGCTGGTCTCGCGCGATCGCCGGCTGCTGCGCTGCCCGCTGGAATGGCCGCCGGCACAGCAGGCGGTGAAGCTGTCGGTGCAGGACGCGGCGGCGGTCGCCCGCTGGCTCGCCGGCTGAACTGGTCGGGTACGGGCTTCAGGCCGGCGGCAGCCGCCCGGCCCAGGTCTGGTCGAACTGCTGGACCGCGCCTGCGCCCTTGAGATTGCGCAGACCGTCGCGGATGCGGGGCAGCAGGGCCTGCAGGTCGGCGGCGTTCTTGCAGCCTTCGACCTTCATGGCCAGCGACTCCCCCATCGGGCCGAGCTGGTCGTTGATGAACCGCACCACCCCTTTGCGGGCCTCGGCCAGCGGCAGGATGTCGCTGACCGGGGGCAGCGTGCTGCCCGCTTCCGGAGCCGCGCCAGACGGCGCCGCCGCTGTGGCCGGAGCAGGTGCTGCGGCCCGGGGCGCGTCGATCCAGCCTTGCTGCTGCAGCTGCTCCAGCAGGTTGACCGCGCCGTCGCCACCGAGCAGCTGGTTGAATTCTTCGACCCGGCGCTTGCCGTCGACCATGATGAGCAGCGAGCGCAGGCGCGGGCCGAGCGCCGGCGGGCGGCTGGCCAGTGCTTCGCGACCTGCATCGGTTTTGGAAAAGACCGTGTTCTTGTCCATGGGCTCCTTCGGTTGCCGGCACTGTAGGCGAAGCCGTACCGGGCAGCCTATCCGGGTTGACCTCAGTGCACTTTGGTTCTAGCCCGTCCGCATGACGGCTTCATTTCGGGCGCTGGTCCACCACCCGCTTCGCCTTGCCCTGACTGCGCTCCACACCGCCCTCGGGCCGCAGCGTGATGTGCGCGCTGGTGCCGATGAAGGTCTTGATGTCGTGCTGCAGCCGCGCTGCCGCGGCCGAGGCCGGCCCGCTGGTGGGGGAGATGCCGGGCGCGGTCTCGACCACCACGGTGAGCTCGTCCATCGGGCCGCTGCGGGTCAGCACGCACTGGTAATGCGCACTCAGCTCGGGGCGCTGGAGGATGAGTTCCTCGATCTGGGTCGGGAACACGTTGACGCCGCGCACGATCATCATGTCGTCGCTGCGGCCGGTGATCTTTTCCATGCGCCGCATGCTGCGCGCCGTGCCCGGCAGCAACCGGGTCAGGTCGCGGGTGCGGTACCGGATGATGGGCAAGGCTTCCTTGGTCAGGCTGGTGAACACCAGCTCGCCCGGCTGGCCATCGGGCAGCACCTCGCCGGTCTCGGGGTCGATGATCTCGGGATAGAAGTGGTCCTCCCAGATCGTCGGGCCGTCCTTGGTCTCCACACACTCGTTGGCCACGCCCGGGCCGATCACCTCGGACAGGCCGTAGATGTCGACCGCATCGATGCCCATGCGCGCCTCGATGGCGGTGCGCATGTCGTTGGTCCAGGGCTCGGCACCGAAGATGCCGGTGCGCAGGCTGGATTCGCGCGGGTCCAGGCCGATGCGCTGGAACTCGTCGGCGATGGCCAGCATGTAGCTGGGCGTGACCATGATGATGTCGGGCCGGAAGTCCTGGATCAGCTGCACCTGGCGCTCGGTCTGGCCACCGCCGAAGGGCACCACGGTGAGGCCCAGCTTCTCGGCACCGTAGTGCGCGCCCAGGCCGCCGGTGAACAGGCCGTAGCCGTAGCTGATGTGCACCAGGTCGCCCCGGCGTGCACCGGCCGCACGGATGCTGCGGGCCACCACGCTGGCCCACATGTCGATGTCGTTGCGGGTGTAGCCGACCACCGTGGGCTTGCCGGTGGTGCCGCTGCTGGCGTGGATGCGGGCGCACTGTTCGCGCGGCACCGCAAACATGCCCCAGGGGTAGCTGTCGCGCAGGTCCTGCTTGCCGGTGAAGGGGAACTTCGCCAGATCGGCCAGGCTGTGCAGGTCGTCCGGGTGCACCCCGGCGGCATCGAACTTGGCCCGGTACACCGGCGAGTTGGCGTAGGCGTGGTGCAGGGTCGCTTTCAGGCGCTTGAACTGCAGGGAGCGCAGTTCGTCCTGGCTGGCGGTCTCGATGGGGTCCAGCGGCAGGCCGCCGGCAGAGAGTCGGGTCATGGCTGGTCCTCGGGGAACACGGTGCCGGCGATCTGGGCGCTCTTGCCCCGGAACAGGGCCACCACCTCGCCGCGCTGGTTGGTGACCTTCATGTCATAGATGCCATGGCGGCCGCTCAGGGTCTGCTCCAGGCCTTCGCAGGTCAGCACGTCGCCCTCGTGCGAGGGGCGCAGGAACTCGATGCTGCAGCCCGCCGCCACCGCATTGCGGTTGTGGCTGTTGCAGGCAAAGGCGAAGGTGGAGTCGGCCAGCGTGAACACGAAGCCGCCGTGGCAGATGCGGTGGCCGTTCAGGTGCAGCGGCTGCACCGTCATGCGCATGACCGCACGGCCCGGCTCGCAGGCCAGCAGCTCCATGCCCATGGTGTCGCGGCTCGCCACATCGTTGGCGAACATGGTGTCGCCCACCTGGCGGGCGCGTTGCTCGGGTGTCATCAGGCCCCCTTGAACTGCGGTGCGCGTTTCTGGCGGAACGCCATCACGCCTTCGATGTAATCGTGCGTGCGGCCCAGGGCCGACTGGGTGTCGCGTTCGGCATCGAGCTGCTGATCGAAGCTGCGGGTGCCGGCGGCGCGCAGCAGCTCGCGGGTGGCGACCAGCGCCTTGGTGGGCATGACAGCCAGCCGGTCGGCCATGGCCAGCGAGGCACCCAGACAGTCGTCGGCCACCTCCCAGATCAGGCCCCACTCGCGGGCCTGCGCGGCCGGCAGCTTGTCGCCGGTCATGGCCAGGGCCATGGCGCGGGCCAGCCCCAGCCGCTCGACCAGCAGCCAGCTGCCGCCCGCGTCCGGGATCAGGCCGATCTTGCTGAAGGCCTGGATGAAGCTCGCGCCCGGCGCGGCAATCGCGATGTCGCAGCACATGACCAGCGAAGCGCCCGCGCCGGCGGCCACGCCGTTCACGGCCGCCACCACCGGCATGCGCAGCGCCTGGAGGCGGCGCGCGGTGGGATTGAAGGCCTGCTCGATGACCGGCCCGGGATCGGCCCGCTCCACCAGGTCGGGGCCCGGCTCGAAATCGAACTCGGACAGATCGGCGCCGGCACAGAAGCCGCGCCCGGCACCGGTGATGACCATGGCCCGGATGGCCGGGTTGGCCTCGGCGCGGTCGAGCGCGGCCCAGAGGTCGCGGTGCATGGCACGGGTGAAGCTGTTGAGCGCCTCGGGCCGGTTCAGCGTGAGCAGGGCCACGGCCCCGCGCTCCTCGTACCGCACGGTGGGTTCGGTCATGTTGTCTCCTCGGTCGGCCGCCACGGGCTGTTGCGCTGCAATGTAGCATTCGCCAACCAGTCGGTCGGTTAATGTTTTCCCGGGGTTGTACCCCGGTATAGTGTCCGGCTGACCCGAATCCTCCCCCTGCAAGGACCCTCTGCATGAGCACCACCCCCGAGACCATCCTGGTTCGCACCGAAGGCCGCGTCGGCATCGTCACCCTGAACCGCCCCAAGCAGCTGAACGCGCTGAACGACCAGCTCATGAACGAGCTGGGCGCTGCCCTGGCCGCCTTCGACGCCGATCCCGAGATCGGCTGCATGGTCATCACCGGCAGCGAGAAGGCGTTCGCCGCCGGCGCCGACATCGGTGCCATGGCGAAGTACAGCTTTGCCGACGTCTACGTGGGCGACTACATCACCCGCAACTGGGAAACCATCCGCAGCATCCGCAAGCCGGTGATCGCGGCGGTGTCGGGCTTTGCCCTGGGCGGTGGCTGCGAGCTGGCCATGATGTGCGACTTCATCATCGCGGCCGACAACGCGAAGTTCGGTCAGCCCGAGATCAAGCTCGGCGTGATTCCCGGTGCCGGCGGCAGCCAGCGCCTGCCGCGCGCGGTGGGCAAGGCCAAGGCCATGGACATGTGCCTGACCGGCCGCATGATGGACGCGACCGAGGCCGAGCGCGCCGGGCTGGTCAGCCGCGTGGTGCCGCTGGACAAGCTGATGGACGAGGCCCTGGGCGCAGCGCTCACCATCTGCGGTTATTCGCTGCCCAGCGTGATGGCGGCCAAGGAAGCGGTCAACCGCGCCTTCGAGGGCTCGCTCTCCGATGGCGTGATGTTCGAGCGCCGGCTGTTCCATGCGCTGTTCGCCACCGAGGACCAGAAGGAGGGCATGGACGCCTTCGTCAACAAGCGTGCCCCGGCCTGGAAACACCGTTGAAAACGGCCCGGATTTCGGTCTATAATGCCGGCTTTCGGCGATATAGCTCAGTTGGTTAGAGCGCAGCATTCATAATGCTGATGTCGGTGGTTCAAGTCCACCTATCGCCACCAAGATTCGATCCACACGATCAGCAAGGGCGGGTACCGGAAACGGCACCCGCCCTTCTTCATTTCCGGCGCAGAACATGGCCCTCAAGTCCACCATCTTCAAGGCGAACCTGCAGATCGCCGACATCGACCACGGCTACTACGCCGACCATGCGCTCACCCTGGCCCGCCACCCGAGCGAGACCGACGAACGCATGATGGTCCGGCTGGTGGCCCTGGCCCTGCAGGCCCACGAGCTGCAGGACACCTGCCGGGGTGACGGCACCCTGGCCTTCGGCGCCGGGCTGTCCGACCCGGAAGACCCCGATGTGTCGCTGACCGACTTCACCGGCCGCAAGCGCCTGTGGATCGAGGTCGGCCAGCCGGAAGACAAGCCCCTGTCCAAAGCCTGTAGCAAGGCCGATGCGGTGATCGTCTATGCCTTCGGCAGCGCGGCCGATGTGTGGTGGCGCGGCATCGAGAACAAGGTCAGCCGGCTGGAGCGGCTGCAGGTCTGGCGCCTGCCGACCGAAGTGGCGCCCGCCCTGGCGGCCATGGCCGAGCGCAGCATGCAGCTGCAGGCCACGGTGCAGGAAGGCGGCCTGACGCTCAGCAGCACGCTGGGCAGCGTGCAGGTCGAGCCGCTCCGCTGGAAGTGACGCCGGGGCTCAGCGCCCCGACCACTGGCGGACGAAGGCGCCCTGCGGGTCGTGTTCGCGGGCCTGCTTCTCCGGGTTGAAGCGCCGCCCGCCGCGCGGGTCGGTGCCGCGTCCGCTGATGTAGAGCCAGTTGCCGTGGTTGCTGTGCACGTCGTGGTCCACCAGCAGGTGCTCGAACCAGGCAGCCCCCGCACGCCAGTCACCCCCCAGGTCGTGGATCAGGTAGCTGGCCACCAGCTGGCGCAGGCGGTTGCTCATGAAGCCGGTGACGGCCAGCTCGCGCATGGCGGCGTCCACCAGCGGCTCGCCGGTGCGGCCGGTCTGCCAGCGCGCGAAGCCCTGGGGGTTGTGCCCCGGTGGTGGCTGGTCGGTCAGGCCGCGGCCCCGGTAGAGCTTGCGGCCGAAGCGGTGGTGCAGCAGCCGGAAGTGTTCACGCCACAGCAGCTCGAACACGATCCAGCGGCTGCCGTCGCTGGCACCCTCGCGCGCCTCGTGCGCCAGCAGCTCGGCATGGATCTGCCGGGGCGAGAGGGCGCCGATGGCCAGCCAGGGTGAAAACTTGGTCGAAAAATCGGTGCCCGACAGACCGTTGCGGGTGGCCTTGTACTGCCGTGGCAGAGGGCCGGCGAAGTAACGCTGCACATGGGCCAGCGCGTCGCGGGCCGAGCCGGTCCAGCCGGGACGGGCATAGGGGAAGGAGCTGCGGGGGTCGTCACCGCCCGAATCCACGGCCACCGGCAGCACCGGAACCGGCAGGCCGCTGATGTCCGGCAGCGGCGGCAGGCTGCGGGGCACGGCCATCGGCGGATGCACCGGCGTGCGTTCTCCTTCCACCGCGTGGCGGAACGGGGTGAACACGGTGGGCACGGCTGCGGGCTTGAAGGGCAGGTCGGCCAGATCGAACAGGCTGGTGGCCGCCACGGTGAGCACCTGGACACCGGCGCGGCGCAGCGCCGCCACGTCGTCCTGCTCGAACGGCGCCGGCTCGGCCTGGGTCACCACCACATCGATGGCGGCGGCCCTGACCAGCCCGGCGATGACCGCCACCGGGTCGCCCGCCTGGGCCCACAGGCGGCTGCCCAGGGCCTGCAGGCTGCGGTCGAGGTCGGCCACGGCGTCGGCCTGAAAGCGCGCCCGGTGCGGCCCCAGCGGCACCACGCCCCAGCGGTCGGGCTGGTGCCAGCGGGCTTCGTCCACCCACACCGGCAGCAGTTCGGCGGCGTCGGTCGTGGCGCGCAGGGCCGGCATGTCGGCCAGCCGCAGGTCGCGGCGGAACCAGAACAGGACACGGCGACCGGTGCACTGCCGCGCCACCTGCACCAGCGACTGACCGGCATCGACGCCGGACAGGCCGACCTCAGCGCGGGGCACGGCCGTGCTCCACCCAGATGAGGCCCCGGGTGTCGACGCCGAGGCTGGCGGCCTGGGCCACCAGCTTCTCGCGCACGGCAGTGTCCAGGGTCTTGTCGCGGGCCAGGATCCAGAGGTAGCCGGTGTCCGGGCCGATGACCATCGCCCAGCGGTAGTCGGGGTCCAGCGCGATGACGTGGTAGCCGCCGAAGAACGGGCCGAAGAACGACACCTTGAGCGAAGCGGTCTGGGGGTCGCCGATGAACAGCGCCCGGCCCTCGGCTTCTTTCCAGGCGCCCTTGGCCGGGTCGAAGCCCCGGTTGAGCACCGAGACGCTGCCATCGTCCTTGAGGGCATAAGTAGCGTTCACGTCGGTCAGGCCGCGCTCGAAGGAATGGTCGAGCCGGGCGATCTCGTACCAGGTGCCCAGGTAGCGCTGCAGGTCGAACGGTTTCACCGGCACCGCGCCCTGCGGCACACCGGTGAAGCAGCCGGCCAGCAGGGTGACGGAGAGCAGGCCGGCCGACAACAGGCCGGCAGAGAGCCAGCGGCGTCGGGGCACGGAGGTCGGGTTTGACATGGATCAGCAGGCCCGGGGACTACCCGCGCGCAGAATGGCGATGCGCCGATTCTGGCGTCCGGGGTCCTTCCCTGCCGGCGCAGGGGCATGCCCCACCCTGCTCTGCCACCGACCCGGATCTGCCATGCAACGACTGCCCGGCCACACCCGCACCCCCTACGGATACGAACGCGTCGTGCTGCGGCGCCTGCCGGTATGGCTGCTGGGGGGCACGGTGGTGCCGGCGTTGAGTGCCGGCATGGCGCGCCTGTGGCCTTGGGATCTGCCGGCTGCCGAGCTGTCTGCCCGCATCGGCCTGATCGACATCCTGGCGGTGGCGGTGGTCATCCTGTGGTGGACCGCGCTGTTCACCGTCGGGATCGGGGCCTTCATCGTGATGGTCATGAAGGGCCCGGCCTATGTGGCCGACGCTTACCCGCTGGTGGACGCCGACCGGCCGTCCGAAGGTCCCGTGCGAAAATCCTGAGCTTTCCCAGCCTCTGGATCTACACCATGAAACGCTGCCTTGCCGCCTTCACTGTTGCCGCCGCCGTGCTGCTGGCCTCGCTGCCCGCGCAGACCCAGTCGCTCAAGCGGCCCTTCCCCAAAGACGCCCTGCGCGGCACGCTGCAGATGACGCAGCCACCCTATGCCCGCATGGACGACCGCGATGTGCGCCTGTCACCCGGCGCCCGCATCCTGAACGACAACAACACCGTGGTCCGGCCGGCCTCGCTGGTGGGCAAGGAAGTGGTAGTGAACTACAAGGTCGACGGCCGCGGCCAGATCCAGACGGTCTGGATCCTCACCCCCGAAGAGCGCAAGGAACAGCGGGCCACCCTGGGCGTGGAGCGCAACTACACCTTCGAGTCGATGCAGCCGGAACCCGACCCGCGCGCCTACAAGCCGCCGGTCAAGCCGGCATCGAACTGACCTCGGTCCGACCGCACCCGAGGAACCCTCTCATGACCCGCAAAGTTTTCATCAAGACCTTCGGCTGCCAGATGAAC
>PNMF01000046.1 GCA_013823485.1 Comamonadaceae bacterium | reverse complement strand
GCTGGTGTCGGCCACGCGCCAGCCCGAGCGGCACGGCATCAAGGACATGGCGCGCTTCATCACCTTCGGTGCCAGCCCGCGCGCCACCATCGGTCTGGTGGAGGGGGCGCGGGCGCTGGCCATGCTGCGCGGGCGCAGTTACGCGCTCCCCGAAGACATGACCGATCTGGTGCCGGACGTGCTGCGGCACCGGGTGGTGCTGTCCTACGAAGGGCTGTCGGAGGGCCTGAGCAGCGACGCGCTGATCGACCGCATCATGAAGCAGGTGCCGCCGCCGGCCCGTCCGCTGGCGCCCGAGCAGCGCGCTGCCTGAAGGCCCCGACCATGTGGCCGCGCTGGTTGTCCCGACGTTCCGAGCCCGAGCCGGTGGCAGCGCCGGCCGCCAGCCCGCAGACGGCCCGCGCCGAGGTGCTGGTGCGCCGGCTGGAGTGGACCGTGCTGCGCCGGCTCGACGGCCTGCTGCAGGGCGACCACCGCACCCTCATGCGCGGCGCCGGGCTGGACCTGACCGACCTGCGCGAATACCAGCTGCACGACGATGTGCGCCACATCGACTGGAACGTCACAGCCCGGTTGCAGCAGCCGCATGTGCGGGTGTTCACCGAAGACCGCGAGATGGCGGCCTGGTTCCTGATGGACCTCAGCCCGTCGGTGGACTTCGGCTCCGGCACCCGGCGCAAGAGCGAGGTGGCGCTGTCGTTCGTCACCGTGCTGGGCCGCCTGATCGGGCGCCACGGCAACCGGGTCGGCGCGGTGCTGTTCGGCGCCGGCGGGCCGGGCGGCGTGGACGCGGTGGTGCCGGCGCGGGGTGGCCGCAGCCACCTGCTGCAGATCGTGCAGAAGGTGATGACGGCGGTCGCCAGCCCGGCGCGCGATGCGGCCGGCGGCACCCAGCTGGCCGAACTGCTGCGGGTGGCCGGCCATGTCATCCGGCAGCGGTCCACCGTGTTCGTGGTGTCGGACTTCATCAGCGAACCCGGCTGGGAAGCCGGTCTGGGCGCACTGGCCCGCCGGCACGACGTGGTGGCGGTGCGCCTGTTCGACCCGCTGGAGATCGAGCTGCCCGACGCCGGCCTGCTGCCGGTGCGCGACGCCGAGACCGGCGAGCAGCTCTGGATCGACACCAGTGACCGGGGTTTCCGCCAGCGCTTTGCCCGCATCGCGGCACAGCGCGAAGCCCAGTTGCGCGAGGGCCTGGCCCGCTGCGGTGTGGACACGCTGGAGCTGTCCACCGACGACGATCTGGCCGACGCCTTCACCCGTTTTCTGGATCTGCGGCGCCAGCGCTCGCGCCGCCGTGCCCACCGCGCTGTGGCGCCTGAAGGAGTCCCGGCATGAACACCGATGTCCTCAACCCCGTCCTGGCGCCCCTGGCGGCCTGGTTCCAGCAGCTGCCGGTCAGCTTCCTGTGGCCGCAGATGCTGTGGCTGCTGCTGGCCCTGCCGCTGCTGGTGCTGCTCTACCTGTGGCTGCTCTCGCGGCGCCGCAAGAGCGCGGTGCGGCTGGCCAGCCTGAGCATCGTGCGCGAAGCCGCCGGGCGCGGCCCGGGCTGGCGCCGCCACCTGCCGCCGGTGCTGCTGCTGCTGGCGGTGGCCGCCAGCCTGCTGGCCGCCTCGCGCCCGGTGGCCACGCTTCGGCTGCCCTCGACCCAGCAGACCATCATCCTGGCGATGGATGTGTCCGGCAGCATGCGGGCCGAAGATGTGAAGCCCAACCGGCTGGTGGCTTCGCAGGAGGCGGCCAAGGCCTTCCTGACCAGCCTGCCACGCCATGTGAAAGTGGGTATCGTGGCCTTTGCCGGCTCGGCCCAGGTGGTGCAGCCGCCCACCCTCAGCCGCGACGATCTGGTGGCCGCCATCGACCGCTTCCAGCTCCAGCGGGCCACCGCCATCGGCAGCGCCATCGTGGTGTCGCTGGCCGAGATATTCCCGGACCAGAACATCAGCCTGGGCGACATCACCTACCAGCGCAACACCGATCCGTTTGCGCCCAAGGGGCGGGCCATTGACCGGCCGGCCGCGCAGGACAAGCCCTTCACCCCGGTGCCGCCGGGCTCCTACGGCTCGGCTGCCGTGATCCTGCTCACCGACGGCCAGCGCACCACCGGTGTGGACACGGCCGAGGCCGCGCAGATGGCGGCCGACCGCGGTGTGCGCGTGTACACCGTGGGGGTGGGCACGGTGGACGGCGAGGTGATCGGCTTCGAGGGCTGGTCGATGCGGGTGCGGCTGGACGAGGAGAGCCTCAAGCAGGTGGCCCGCACCACCCAGGCCGAGTACTTCCATGCCGGCACCGCCGACAACCTCAAGCAGGTGTACGCCTCTCTGGGCGCGCGCCTGACCGTGGAGAAAAAGGAGACCGAGATCTCCGGACTGCTGGCGCTGGTGAGCGCGGCACTGGCCCTGCTGGCCGCAGGCCTGTCGCTGCTCTGGTTCCACCGCGTGTTGTGAGGCCTGTCCCGGGTTCACAATCCGGGGCATGAAACACAATGTTCTGGTCGCGGGAGGCGGCATCGGGGGTCTGGCCTGCGCCCTGGCCCTGGGCCGCGCCGGCGTCCCGGTGACGGTGCTGGAACAGGCGCAGGCGTTCGGCGAGATCGGCGCCGGCATCCAGCTCGGGCCCAACGCCATGCGGGTGCTGTCCGACTGGGGCGTGGCCGACGCCCTCCAGGAACACGCCTCCTTTCCCGACGAGCTGCGGGTGCGCAGCGCCCACGACGGCCGGCTGCTCGGCCACATGCGGCTGGGTGCCTCCGCGCTGGCCCACTACGGCCACCCTTACGCCAGCGTGCACCGGGCCGACCTGCACCGCGTGCTGCTCTCGGCCTTGCTGGCCGGCGCCCCGGCGTCCCTCAGCCTGAATGCCCGGATGCAGGACTTCGCGCTGCAGGACGACGCGGTGTCGGTGCGGCTGGAGTCGGGTCAGGTCATCGAGGGCGAGGCGCTGGTCGGTTGTGACGGCCTCTGGAGCCGGGTGCGCACCGGTCTGCTCGGCCCCGAGCCGCCCCGGCTCACCGGGCACCTGGCCTACCGCGGCATGATCCCGGCCGACCGGCTGCCCCGCGCGCTGGCCAGCAACACGGTCAATGCCTGGCTGGGGCCACGCATGCACGTGGTGCATTACCCGATTCGCCAGGGGCGCTGGTTCAACGTGGTGGCCGTGGTGCAGGGCCGTGTCGGGCAGGGCCATGCCGGCAGCGACCCTCGCCAGTGGTCGCAGGACGCGCTCACCGCCGACCTGCAGCGGGCCATGGGCCCGCTGGGGGTCGACCTGCGGGCCCTGATCGACGCGGTGCCGTCGTGGACGCTGTGGAGCCTGCACGACCGCCCCCCCATGACCGGTCCGCACGAACACGCCCGAGGCCGTGTGGCCTTGCTGGGCGATGCGGCCCACCCGCTGCGCCCCTACCTGGCCCAGGGCGCCGCCATGGCGCTGGAAGATGCCTGGACGCTGGGTCAGCTGATCGACCGCCACCAGCACCCGGTGGACTGGCCGGCGGTGTTTGCGCGCTTTGCGCGCAGCCGCTGGCAGCGCAATGCCCGTGTGCAGGCCAAGTCGCAGCGCAACGGCCGGGTGTTCCATGCGGCCGGGCTGGTGCGCTGGGGCCGTGATGCCGCCATGAACCTGCTGGGCGAGAAACTGATGGACAACCCGTGGCTGTACGGCGGGCCGCCGCTGCCGGTGGAATGAGCGGCCAGGGCCTGTCGCGCCGGCAATGGCTGGCGAGAGGGCTGGCGGCTGCACCGGTGCTGCTGGCAGTGCCGCCCGGGGCCGCTGCCGGCGCCTGGCCCGCCCGCCCGTTGCGCCTGCTGGTGGGGTTCCCCGCCGGCTCCTCGCCCGACCTCACGGCCCGGCTGCTGGCCGAGCCGTTGGGCCGTGCGCTGGGCCAGCCGGTGGTGGTGGACAACCGGGCAGGCGCCGGCGGCAACCTGGCCGCCACCCTGGTGGCCCGCGCCACCGACGGCCACACCCTGGGGCTCATGATCAATGGCAACCTGACCACCGCACGCCTGCTCCAGACCGCCACCGCCTACGACCCGCAGACCGATCTGGCGCCGGTTGCCCTGCTGGGCAGCGCGCCCCTGCTGCTGTGCACCGGGGCCGACGCACCCACCGGCTTCAGCGCCTGGCTGGCCCGTGCCCGCGAAGCCGGTTCGCGCTGGAACTTCGGTTCGCCCGGCACCGGCACGCTGGGGCATCTGGGCATGGAACTGCTGCAGCAGCGCACCGGGCTGGCGGCGGTGCATGTGCCGTACCCGGGCAACCCGCAGGTGGTGGCGGCCCTGCTGGCCGGCGAGGTGCAGATGGCCTTGCTGCCGCCGGGTCTGGCCGGGCCGCTGGTGCGTTCGGGCCGGTTGAAGGCGGTGCTGGCCACCCTGGGCGGGCGCAGCGCGCTGGCGCCGGAGGTGCCGGGGCTGGCCGAGTCGGGTGTGGCCTTGCCGCCATTGGAAATCTGGAATGCGGTGGCGGCTCCCCGTGCGCAACCGGCGGCGCAGGTGCAGCGGCTGGCCACCGAACTCACGCGGCTGGTGCGCGAGCCCGCCCTCCGCGACGCCATGGCCGCCCAGGGCTGGAGCGTGGTGGGTGCCGGCCCGGAGGGCCTGGCCCGTCGCATGGCGGCCGACACCGCCCTCATGGCCCCGCTGATCCGCCGCCTGCAGCCCGGCGCGCTGCGCTGAGCCGGGGCGGGCTCAGAGCGCGGTGCGCAGAGTCCAGATCTCGGGGAACAGCACCACGTCCAGCATCTTGCGCAGGTAGCTCACGCCGCCGGTGCCGCCGGTGCCGCGCTTGAAGCCGATCACCCGCTCCACCGTGGTGAGGTGGCGGAAACGCCAGAGCCGGAAGGTGTCTTCGATGTCGGCCAGTTCCTCGCCCAGCTGGTAGAGGTCCCAGTGGAGGCGCGGCTCGCGGTAGACCTGCAGCCAGGCGGCCTCGACCGCATCGCTGGCCTCATAGGGGCGGGTCCAGTCGCGCTCGGTGTGGCTCTCGGGCACCGGCAGGCCACGCCGGGCCAGCAGCCGCAGCGCCTCGTCGTAGAGCGACGGTGCGCGCCAGGCGGCGTCCACCACCGCCCGGCGATCGGGGTGGTGGGCATGGGGCTGCAGCATGGCCGGGTTCTTGTTGCCCATGGCGAATTCGATGCAGCGGTACTGGTGGCTCTGGAAGCCGCTGCTCTGCGCCAGGTAGGGCCGCAGCGCGCTGTACTCGGGCGGTGTCATGGTGGCCAGCACATCCCAGGCGTGCACCAGCTGTTCCATGATGCGGCTCACCCGGGCCAGCATCTTGAAGGCCGGCGCCAGATCGTCGCGGGCCACATGGTCGATGGCGGCCTGCAGCTCGTGCAGCATGAGCTTCATCCACAGCTCGCTGGTCTGGTGCTGCACGATGAACAGCATCTCGTCGTGGGCGGGCGACAGCGGCTTCTGCGCCGACAGGATGGCGTCGAGCTGCAGGTAGTCGCCGTAGCTCATGTCCCGGCTGAAATCGAGCTGTGCGCCTTCCTGGTGGACGATGGCCTCGGGCAGGGCCGGGGCCGGGGCCGAGGCTCCACCGCCGGAGAACGGGCAGCCACCGGCCGCCGGGTTGCGGTCGTTCGGTTCGGTCATGGTGGTTCCTTTCAGGTCACGGCGTGGCGGCGGGCCCAGCGCGGTTCGCGCCATTCGCCGCTCTCCAGCACCTGGTGCAGGTGTTCCACGGCTTGCCACACATCCTCGAAACGCAGGTAGAGCGGCGTGAAGCCGAAGCGCAGGATGTCCGGGTGCGCGGCGCCGTCGCCAGCCCGGAAGTCGCCGATCACGCCACGCGCGATCAGGGCCTGCACGATGGCGTAGGCCGCGTGGCCCTCATCGCCGGCACCGGTGTGGCGCACCAGGCTCACCTGCGATCCGCGCGCGGCTTCATCGGCCGGCGTGACGCAGGCCATGCCGTGGCCGGCACAGCGCTCCTCCACCAGCCGGCGGAACAGGTCGGTCAGCGCCAGCGATTTCTGGCGCAGCGCGTTCATGCCGCCGTGGGCTTCTGCGGCCAGGACGGTGTCCACCCCGCATTCCAGCGCGGCCAGGCTGATCATGGGTTGCGAGCCGCACTGGTAGCGGCCGATGCCGGGGGCCGGCTGGTAGTCGGGCGTGAAGGCGAACGGCGCGGCATGGCCCCACCAGCCGGCCAGCGGCTGCCAGAAGCGGTCGGCATGGCGCGGGTTGACCCAGACGAAGGCCGGTGCGCCGGGTCCGCCATTGAGGTACTTGTAGCCGCAGCCCACCGCAAAGTCGGCGTCCGAGCCGGTCAGGTCCAGGGGCACGGCGCCGGCGCTGTGCGCCAGGTCCCAGACGGTCAGCACGCCGGCGGCATGGGCGGCGGCGGTCACCGCGGCCATGTCGTGCATGGCGCCGGTGCGGTAGTTCACATGGGTGAGCATCAGGATGGCAGCCTTCGGGTCCTGCAGCGCGGCGGGAATGGCAGCTGCGTCGTCCACCAGCACCAGCTCCCAGCCCTTGTCCTTGCACAGCGCCTCGGCGATGTAGAGGTCGGTGGGGAAGTTGCTGCGCTCGCTGACGATGCGCCAGCGTCCGGGGGCGTCCTGCGCGCTCTGGCGCAGGGCGGCGCTCAGCACCTTGAACAGGTTGACCGAGGTGCTGTCGGTGGCCACGGTGGTGCCCGGTGCGGCGCCGATGAGCCGGCCGATCTTGTCGCCCACGCGGCGCGGCGCCTCGAACCAGCCGGCCTTGTTCCAGCTCTGGATCAGGTCCTGCCCCCACTCCTGCTGCACCACCTGGGCCACGCGCGCCGGGACCGAAGCCGGCATGGCCCCCAGCGAGTTGCCGTCGAGGTAGATGGTGCCCTCGGGCACGACGAACAGGTCGCGCAGGTGGCGCAGCGGGTCTTGCGCGTCGAGCGCGCGGCAGTCTTGCAGGGTGGTGGGCAGATCGGTGTGATGGAGGGCGGTCATGGCAGTTCTCGCAGCACCGCGCGCACCGGGGAGGCGTCGGCGGTGGTCAGTTTCAGGGGCAGGGCAATGAGCTCGTAGTCGCCTTCGGGCACGTCGTCGAGCAGCAGGTTTTCCAGCACGCGCAGGCCGTGGCGGCGCACCGCCTGGTGGCTGGGCAGGGTCTTGCTGTCGGCCGGGTCGAGGCTGGCGCTGTCGGTGCCGACCAGCAGCACGCCCCGGGCCGCCAGCAGGTCGATGGTGGCCGGGTCGAAGGCGGGCAGGGCGGTGTCGAAGGTGGTCTGAGGCATCTGCCGGTACATCCGCACCAGCACCCTGGGCGGCGCGTCAACCAGTGCGTGGGCGATGTGCTGCGGCTGCACCAGCGTGCCGACCCCGATGGCATGCACCACGCGGCAGGGGCCGAGGAAGGGCGTCAGATCGACCTCGCCGATGGCGCGGCCGGCCGGGTCGTAGTGCAGCGGCGCATCGGCGTGGGCGCCGGTGTGGGGCGAGAGTGTGAGGCTGCCCACGTTCACCGGACAGCCCGGTTCGATGGTGGCCACCCAGTGCTGTTGGTATGCCGTGTCACCCGGAAAGACGGGCGATCCGGCGTGCAGCGGCGGTGAAATGTCCCAGAGCTTTTTCATGGAGCCGGGAAGGTAGCACCGGCCGAAAACGCGTGGTGTCGGTTATTTCCAACGACCGCGCATGACGCGCATCCAGCGCATCCCGATCACGGGTGCCGCACCACCAGCACCTTCAGCGCCCGGTCGGGCGAGGCATCGGCAAAGGCCGGCGGGTTGGGCAGGCGCTGCTCCACCTCCAGCACCGGTGCCTCGCGCGCCAGGGCCTCGCGCAGGAAGGACTCCGGCATTTCCGGCGCGTTCAGGCAGATCAGCGCCAGGCCGCCGGGCAGCAGCAGGTCGGGCAGGCGGCGCAGCAGACGCGGGTAGTCCTTGGTGGCCACGAAGCTGCCCTTCTGGTAGCTCGGCGGGTCGACGACGACCAGCCCGTAAGGCCCCAGCCGATTGACCTTCCCCCAGGAGGTGAACAGGTCGTGCGCCAGAAACCGGGCGCCACCAGGGATGCCGTTGATCTGGTGGTTGAGCTGGCCCGTGGCGAGAGCGCCCTGGGCCATGTCGAGGTTCACCACCTCTTTCGCGCCGGCCTGCAGCGCCACCACCGAAAACGCGCAGGTGTAGGCGAACAGGTTGAGCACCTTGCGGCCGGCCGCATGGCGGCGGACCCAGCGCCGGCCCTCGGCCATGTCCAGGAACAGTCCGTGGTTCTGTCCGCGCAACAGGTGCACCCGGTAGGTCGTGCCGTCTTCGGTCACGTTGTGCGGCTCGGGCACGCTGCCGGCCATCACGGTGGTCAGCGGCCGGCTGGCGGGGCCGTCGGGCTGGCGGCGCTGGAACACCCAGTTCAGCGGTTCGCCGGGGCGCAGCTGCGCCTGCCGGGCCGCCAGCGCCTCGCCGATGCGCTGCGCGTCTTCATCGCTGGCTTCGCCGAAGCGGGTGACCAGCCAGACCGGCGCGTACCAGTCCAGGGCCCAGTCGGTGGCGTCCGGGTGCAGCCCGCCCCGTCCGTGGAACAGGCGCTGCGCGTCGGTGCCCGGCGTGGCGCGGGCGATGGCGTCGATGAGGGATTGCAACGCGGGTTCCGGGCCGATGCCTTCAGGCGCCGTGCGTTGCCAGCGGGGGCAGACCGTGTCGCTGGCGCGCACGGCCACAGGCATCGCTGCCTTCCTCGAATTCGCGACAGGGACTGGGGCGCCATTCGTAGATGCCGCAGGTGGCGCGCTCGCCGACCCGGCCTGTGAGTGC
The DNA here is from genome assembly GCA_013823485.1 of Comamonadaceae bacterium. Taxonomy (GTDB): domain Bacteria; phylum Pseudomonadota; class Gammaproteobacteria; order Burkholderiales; family Burkholderiaceae_C; genus Hydrogenophaga. Next base: position 10,719 of record PNMF01000046.1, on the reverse strand, counting down.
GGCGCAGCGGATGGGCACATGGTCGGTGCCGCGCATGCGCATGGTGCTGCCATTGACCTCCACCGCCAGACCGGTCGGCACGCTGCCGCCCATGTCTTCCATCTCGTAGACCGCGAAGTCGACCCGGAAACAGGCGCAACAGGCGCCACAGGCGGTGCAGGCAGACATGGCCACCCCGCCTTACAGCCGGCCGAGCAGCAGGTACTCCATGAGCGCCTTCTGCACGTGCATGCGGTTCTCGGCCTCGTCCCAGACCACGCTCTGCGGCCCGTCGATCACCTCGGCCGTGACTTCCTCGCCCCGGTGGGCCGGCAGGCAGTGCATGAAGAGGGCGTCGGGTCTGGCGCGGCGCATCATGTCTTCGTCCACGCACCACTGGGCGAAGGCGGCGCGCCGCACCTCGTTCTCGGCCTCGAAGCCCATGCTGGTCCAGACATCGGTGGTCACCAGATCGGCGCCGGCACAGGCCTCGCGCGGGTCCTTGAAGGTCTTGAAGCAGTCGCTGCGGGTGATGCCGGCCAGCGCCGGGTCCACCTCGTAGCCACTCGGCGTGCTCACATGCACCGTGAAGCCCAGCAGCTCGGCCGCCTGCAGCCAGGTGTTGGCCATGTTGTTGCCGTCGCCCACCCAGGCCACCACCTTGCCGCGCAGGGCGTCCAGCGGATCGCCGCCGGGGGCAGGGCGGTACTCCACCAGGGTGAACAGGTCGGCCAGGATCTGGCAGGGGTGGAACTCGTTGGTCAGGCCGTTGATGACCGGCACACGCGAATGGGCGGCGAAGCGCTCGATCTTGGTCTGCTCGAAGGTGCGGATCATGACCAGGTCGACCATGCGGCTGATCACCTTGGCGCTGTCCTCGATGGGCTCGGCCCGGCCCAGCTGGCTGTCGCCGGTGGTCAGGTGCACCACCGAGCCACCGAGCTGGTACATGCCGGCCTCGAAGCTCACCCGGGTGCGGGTGCTGGCCTTCTCGAAGATCATGGCCAGGGTGCGGTCCGGGTCGGCAAACGGGTGGTGCTTCTCGAAGGCCTTGAACTTGCCCTTGATGAAGGCGGCGCGCCGCAGCAGGTAGGCGTACTCGTCGGCGGACAGGTCCTTGAATTGCAGGTAATGGCGGATGGTCATGGCGGAAGTCATTCGGCAAGGAAGGCGTGCACGATGGGCAGCAGCAGGGCGACCACCTCGTCGGCCTCGGCGGTGGTCATGATCAGCGGCGGCACCAGGCGGATCACGCTGTCGGCGGTCACGCTCAGCAGCAGGCCGGCGTCGGCAGCACGCTGGGTGATGACGCCGCAGGGGCGGTCCAGCTCGATGCCGATCATCAGGCCCTGACCGCGGATCTCGCGCACGCCGGGGCGGCCCGCCAGGCCCTTTTCCAGCGCGGCACGCAGGTGGGCACCCACGTGCTCCACGTGGGCCAGCAGACCGTCTTCCTCGATGATGCGGATGGTTTCCACGCCGGCCCGCATGGCCAGCGGGTTGCCGCCGAAGGTGGTGCCGTGGTTGCCCGGCTGGAAGATGTTCGCCGCTTTCGGGCCGGCCACCACCGCGCCGATCGGCACACCCGAACCCAGGCCCTTGGCCAGCGGCATCACGTCCGGCAGGATGCCGGCCCACTGGTGCGCGAACCATTTGCCGGTGCGGCCCATGCCGCACTGCACCTCGTCGATCATGAGCAGCCAGTCGCGCTGGTCGCACAGGGCGCGAACGTCCTGCAGGTACTGGGCGCGCATGGGGTTCACACCGCCTTCGCCCTGGATGGTCTCGAAGAACACCGCCACCACGTTGGGGTTGCCTTCGGTGGCCTTCTTCAGCGCCTCGATGTCGTTCGCCGGCACGCGCACGAAGCCTTCCACCAGCGGTCCGAAACCGGCCTGCACCTTGGGGTTGCCGGTGGCCGACAGGGTGGCGATGGAGCGGCCATGGAAGGCCTTCTCGTAGACCACGATCTCCGGCCGCTCGATGCCCTTGTCGTGGCCGAACTTGCGCGCCAGCTTCAGCGCCGCCTCGTTGGCCTCCAGGCCGGTGCTGCAGAAGAACACATTGGTCAGGCCCGAACGTTCCACCAGCATCTGCGCCAGCCGTTCCTGGTCGGGCACGTGGTAGTAGTTGCAGCAGTGGATCATCTTCGCCACCTGGTCCTGCAGGGCCGGCACCAGCTTCGGGTGCGCATGGCCCAGCGTGTTGACCGCGATGCCGGCCAGCGCGTCCAGGTAGGACTTGCCGTTCACATCCCAGACGCGGCAGCCTTCCCCGTGCGACAGGGCGATCGGCAGGCGCCCGTAGGTGTTCATCACATGGGGCGAGGCGGCGGCAGCGACGGCGGTGGGCAGGGCGGCGTTCATGGGGTTCTCCGGAAGGCAGGGCCCGCACGGGCCCGGTGGGTGCCAGAAACAGAAGCGGCTCAACGCCCGACAGGTCGGGTTGAGCCGTTGAACGCGGATTTTAGGCGCAGGCCTGTGACACGGGTTATCCCTGATTTCAGGTCTTATATAAGATAGAATACCGGCGCCTGTACCAGCCGGGTGATCCCCGGCGGCCGGCACACCCGCCCCCTGAGGCCCTCCACCCGAAGGCTGCGTCCGAATGGCCACACCGTCCGCCAAACAAGTGTTCATCCAGGGCATCACCCGCGATGGCCGCACCTTCCGCCCCAGCGACTGGGCCGAGCGGCTGGCCGGGGTCATGAGCAGCTTCCGCCCCGGTGGCGCCCAGCCCGGCAGCCATCTCAGCTACTCCCCCTGGTGCGTGCCCAACACCATCAACGGCGTGAAATGCGTGGTGGTCCACAGCGACCTGCGGGACGCCGAACCCATGGCCTGGGACTTCTGCATGAACTTCGCCCGCGACAACGACCTGCAGGTGGTCGAGGGCTGCCTGATCCCGGACCGCTGAAGCGCCACGCTTCACCCTGCGCGGATCGTCCGGGCAACAAAAAAGCCGTCTTGCGACGGCTTTCTGCTTTTTTGCTGGCAGCGCACCCGGTTCAAACGGCGGGCCTGGAGGCCCGGGCTGCTGGGGGGCAGGTCAGGCGGCGGCGGTGGCCAGTGCCTTGACCTTGGCAGACAGGCGACTCTTGTCGCGAGCGGCCTTGTTCTTGTGGAAGATGCCCTTGTCGGCCACGATGTCGACCACGGCCTGCATCTTGGCGAACAGTTCGGTCGCCTTGGTCTTGTCGCCGCTCAGAACGGCTTTTTCGACGTTCTTGACAGCGGTGCGGTATTTGGAGCGCAGCGAGGAATTCGCGGCATTCAGTTTGACGTCCTGGCGGGCGCGTTTGCGACCGGAGGCCAGGCGGGGGTTCTTTTTCTTCGGCTTGGTGGCCATGGTGATGTTCCTTGAGTGTTTGTGGATGTTGCCAGCAAAGCCCGCGATTATAGCCCTGCCGCCAGGTTGCGCCACCCGGGGCTGCGGCGGCCGGGGAGGGCTCGTTACACTGCGCCGGTGTCGCTCTTCAAGTCCGCCTCTGTCGTCTCCCTGCTCACGCTGGCCTCGCGCATCACCGGGCTGGTGCGCGAACTGCTCATGGCGGCCACCTTCGGTGCCAGCGCCCTGACCGACGCCTTCAACGTCGCCTTCCGCATTCCCAACCTGCTGCGCCGGCTGTTCGCCGAAGGCGCCTTCAGCCAGGCTTTCGTCCCGGTGCTGGCCGCCGCGCGCGAGCAGGACGGCGACGACGCCACCCGCCTCATGATCGGCCAGATCGCCACCGTGCTGGCCTGGGCGCTCACCCTGACCTGCATCCTGGGTGTGCTGGCGGCGCCGGTGCTGGTGTATGCCATGGCGGCCGGCCTGAAGCAGTCGCCCGAGGGTTTCGAGGCGGCCGTGCTCATGACCCGCTGGATGTTCCCCTACATCGCCTTCATGTCGTTCGTGGCGCTGGCGGCCGGCATCCTGAACACCTGGCGTCGCTTTGCGGTGCCGGCGGCCACGCCGGTGCTGCTGAACGTGGCCATGATCGGAGCTGCGCTGTGGGGGGCGCCCTGGTTCGCGTCGATGGGCATCGAGCCCATCCTGGCCATGGCCGGTGGCGTGCTGCTGGGCGGCTGCCTGCAGCTCGGCGTGCAGCTGCCCGCGCTGGCACGGCTGGGCCTGCTGCCCCGCGTGGGTCTGACGCCGACGGCCCTGCGAGCCGCCTGGAGCCACCCCGGCACCCGGCGGGTGACCACCCTCATGCTGCCGGCCCTGCTGGGGGTCAGCGTGGCCCAGCTGTCGCTGCTCATCAACACCCAGATCGCCTCCCATCTGGCGGTGGGCAGCGTGAGCTGGCTGACCTACGCCGACCGCCTGATGGAGTTCCCCACCGCACTGCTGGGCGTGGCGCTGGGCGTGGTGCTGCTGCCCCAGCTGGCCTCGGCGCAGGCCGCCGGCGATGCCGAGCGCTACAGCGGCCTGCTCGACTGGGGGCTTCGGCTGGTGGTGCTGCTGGCGGTGCCGTGTGCGGTGGCCCTGCTCACCTTCGCCCAGCCGCTGGTGGCGGTGCTGTACCACTACGGGCGCTTCGGCGCCGGCGACGTGCAGCAGACGGCGGCAGCCCTCATGGGCTACGGCGCCGGGCTGCTCGGGCTGATCGCCATCAAGGTGCTGGCGCCGGGCTTCTATGCGCGGCAGGACATCCGCACCCCGGTGAAGATCGCCGTGGGCGTGCTGGTGCTGACCCAGTTGCTCAACATCGCCCTGGTGCCCCTGTTCGACCACGCCGGCCTGGCGCTGGCCATCGGCATCGGCGCCATGGTGAATGCGCTGTTCCTGCTGGTCGGGCTGATCCGGCGCGGTGCCTACCGGCCTTCGCCGGGCTGGCTCAAGTTCTCGCTGCAGGTGCTGGCGGCCAGTGCGCTGCTGGCGGTGCTGCTCATGTGGCTGTCTGCGCGCTTCGTCTGGACCGGCTTCGAGGGCCAGGCCCTGCAGCGCATCGGCTGGCTCGTGGTGTCGGTGCTGGGCGCCGTGGTGGTGTATTTCGGGGCCTTGCTGCTGTCGGGCCTGTCGCTGCGCCAGTTCGTGCGGAAATGACGTAATCTGGACGCCCACCGCCCGATCCGCCCATGGACCTCGACTTTTCCGCTCCGACCCCGCTGGGGTACTTTGCCACCCTGGTCAGCGACGACGACGCCTTTCCCCTGTTCGAGGCGGCGGTGTCGGTGGCACAGGACGAATACCCCGACATGGACGTGCAGCAGGTGCTCGGCGATGTCGACCAGATGGTGGCCCGGCTGCGCCGCCGCTGCCCGGACGACGCCGGCCCGCTGCAGCGGCTGCGCGCGCTCAACCAGTTCTTCTTCCGAGACCTGGGCTTCGGCGGCAACGTCAACAACTACTACGACCCCGACAACAGCTACCTGAACGCGGTGCTGCGCACCCGGCGGGGCATTCCGATCACGCTGGCCGTGCTCTGGCTGGAGCTGGCCCAGGGCATGGGCCTGAAGGCGCGGGGCATCAACTTTCCCGGCCATTTCATGGTCAAGGTCAACCTGCCCAACGGGCAGGTGGTGATCGACCCCTTCAACGGCCAATCGCTCAGCCGCGACGAACTCGCCGAGCGGCTGGAGCCCTACAAGCGCCGTAACGGCCTGGTGGACGACTTCGATGTGCCGGTGGGTCTGTACCTGCAGGCGGCCCAGCCGCGCGACATCCTGGCGCGCATGCTGCGCAACCTGAAGGAGATCCACCGCGCGCAGGAAGACTGGCTGCGCCTGATCGCGGTGCAGGACCGGCTCCTGATCCTGCTGCCCGATGCCTGGACCGAGTACCGCGACCGAGGTCTGGCCTGGGCCGAGCTGGGCGAGGCCAGGCTGGCGGTGGCCGATCTGGACATCTATGTGGTGCATGCCGACGACCCGCTGGACCGCGAGGCCATCACCCAGCGGCTGCAGGAGCTTCGGCGCGCCCTGAACTGATGTGTCTGCCGCGACCGGCGGCGTGCATGAGGGTGTGACCGGTGTTTCGGCGTGTAAGACCGTTTGACGCCGCCGGGGGTGGCGAAGAACATCCGCCCCGCCGATCCACAACCGACAACATCCAACATGACCCAGAAAATCTACCGCGCTGTGGCCTGCGCCCTCATTCCCGCCATGACCCTGGGCAGCCTGCCGCTGCAGGCCCAGGCCGGCATCGTGGGCACCGAGCAGGCCCTGGTGACGCCGGCCGGCCAGGCCGACCGCGACCGCGTGAGCAGCTTCCTGGCCCGCGAGGACGTGCGCAAGGAGCTCATGGCCCAGGGCGTGAACACCGACGACGCCATTGCGCGTGTGCAGGCCATGTCGGACGCCGAGGTGGCCCAGCTGGCCCAGCGCGTCGACCAGGCTCCCGCCGGTGCCGGCGTGGTGGGCGTGCTGTTCACCATCTTCCTGATCCTGCTGGTCACCGACATCCTGGGCTTCACCAAGGTCTACCCGTTCACCCGCCCGATCCGATGACACCGCCCCGCCGGGGCCCCTCGACCCCCGCCCGGACCCCCGCCCTGGCGGGGGTCGTGCTTTGCGTGGCCCTGCTGGCCGGGTGCGCTGCGCCGCCCCAGGTGGCGCAGCTGCAGAGCGACTGGCCCAGCGGGCTGCCGGCCCGCACCCTGCTCACCCGCGTGCCCTTCATCCCCCAGGACGATTTCCTGTGCGGCCCGGCCACGCTGGCCATGGTGTCGCAGGCCGCCGGCCGCCCGGTGAGCGCCGAGCAGCTCACACCGCAGGTGTACCTGCCGGGCCGGCAGGGTGCCCTGCAGACCGAGATGCTGGCGGCTGCACGTCGCCAGGGGCTGGTGGCCTATCCGCTGGCGCCCGATCTGCGCACCCTGCTGACCGAAGTGGCCGCTGGCGAGCCGGTGCTGGTGTTGCAGAACCTGTCGTTGCCGATTGCCCCCCAGTGGCATTACGCCGTGGCCGTGGGCTACGACCGTGCCCGCGACGAGATCGTGCTGCACTCCGGCACCACGCCGCGCATGCCCATGGCCCTGCCGACCTTCGAGCGCACCTGGGCGCGCAGCGGCTACTGGGCGGTCCGGGTGACCGCGCCCGACCGCCTGCCCGCCACGGCCGATGCCGACGGCTGGGCCAACGCGGTGGCGGCACTGGAGCGTTCCGATGTGCCGGCCGCCCATGTGGCCTACCGCACCGGGCTGCGCCGGTGGTCGAACCATCGCATCCTCATGCTCGGACTGGGCAACACCCACTATGCCCAGGGCCGGCGCGATCAGGCGGCCGTGGCCTATGCCGCCGCGGTGCGGGCCCACCCCGACTTTGCCGACGCCTGGAACAACCTGGCCCAGGTGCGGCTGGAACTGGGGCAACTGCCCCAGGCCCGCGAGGCGGTGCGCCGGGCCGTGGCACTGGGTGGCCCACGGCAGGCCGATTACCTGAAACTCCAGGCCACCATCGACGCGAGGCGGCAACCATGACCCGGCTGCTGCTGGTGGGTGCGACCGGGCTGGTCGGTGGCCATGTCCTGGAGCAGGCGCTGGCCGATCCGCGCGTGTCCGTGGTGGTCGCGCCGACCCGGCGGGCCCTCGCGCCGCGCCCTGGTCTGATCAACCCGGTGGTGGACTTCGACCGCCTTCCGCAGGACGCCGACTGGTGGGCGGTGGATGCGGTGGTGTGCACCCTGGGCACCACGGCGCGCAAGGCGGGCAGCCCGGCTGCGTTCTACCGGGTCGATCACGATCATCCGCTGGAGGTGGCCTACCTGGCCCGTCGCCATGGCGCGCAGGCTTACGCGCTCAATTCGGCCCTGGGGGCAGACGCCGCGTCACGGGTGTTCTACCTGCGCACCAAGGGCGAGATCGAGCGCGATCTGCAGGCGGTGGGTTATCCGTCGCTCACGCTGGTGCGGCCGGGTCTGATCGGTGGCGCGCGGGCAGAAAGCCGGCCGCTGGAGCAGCTGGCCGTGGTGGCCTCCGGCTGGGTCCAGCCGCTGCTGCCGGCCCGCTGGCGGGTGGTGCCGGCCTCGCGCATTGCGCACCACCTGCTGCAGGCGGTGCTGGCGGGCACACCCGGTGTTCGGGTGCTGCCGTCCGAAGCCCTGCTCTGATCCGGCAGGGCCGGGTGTCAGGCCACCACCACGGCCGCACCCTGGCCGCGTTCGGCGATCACGCCGATCTCGTGCACCGACTCGCCCAGGCCACGCAACGTGGCGGCGCAGGCGGCGGCCTCTTCGGCGGCGATCACCACCACCATGCCGATGCCGTTGTTGAAGGTGCGGTTCATCTCGATGTCGTCGATGCCGGCCGTGGCCTGCAGCCAGGCGAACAGCTCGCTCTGCGGCCAGCTGCCCTTCTTCAGGTGTGCGGCCGTGCCTTCGGGCAGCACGCGCGGAATGTTCTCCAGCAGGCCGCCGCCGGTGATGTGGGCCAGCGCCTTGATCGGGTGCTGCGCCAGTGCAGCCAGCACGTTCTTCACGTACAGGCGGGTCGGCTTCATGACCGCTTCCTTGAACGGCATGCCGTCCAGCGTGGCCGGCAGGTTGCCGGCGGCGCGCTCGATGCACTTGCGCACCAGCGAGAAGCCGTTGGAATGCACGCCGTGCGAGGCCAGGCCCAGCACCACGTCGCCCGGCTTCACGTTCTGGCCGGACAGGATCTTGCTCTTCTCGACCGCGCCGACGCAGAAGCCGGCCAGGTCGTATTCGCCGGCCGGGTACATGCCCGGCATCTCGGCGGTCTCGCCACCGATCAGGGCGCAGCCGGACAGTTCACAGCCCCTGGCAATGCCGCCGACCACGGCCGCAGCGGTGTCCACGTCGAGCTTGCCACAGGCAAAGTAGTCCAGGAAGAACAGGGGTTCGGCGCCCTGCACCAGCACATCGTTCACGCTCATGGCCACCAGATCGATGCCCACCGTGTCGTGCATGCTCCACTCGAAAGCCAGCTTGAGCTTGGTGCCGACACCGTCGGTGCCGCTCACCAGCACCGGCTCCTTGTAGCGCTTGGGCACCTCGAACAGGGCACCAAAACCGCCGATGCCGGCCAGCACGCCTTCGCGCATGGTCTTCTTCGCCAGGGGCTTGATGCGGTCGACCAGTGCGTCACCGGCGTCGATGTCGACACCGGCGTCTTTGTAGGAGAGGGGGGTGTGGTTCTGGCTCATGGGTGGCAGGCGAGGGCGCCCGAATAGAATTTGGGCTGGATTTTAAGGGTTGGCCTGCTGTGGCCACCCGCACGTCCGACCCGTACGCCCGACCCGCATGACCTTCACCCCCACCCAGACCCGCGCCGCCGTCTGGGCCAGTCTGGCCCTGGCCATCGGCTGGCTGCTCTCCCTGCTGGCGCCGGTGCTCATGCCTTTCCTGCTGGCCATGGTGGTGGCGTATGCGCTGCACCCGCTGGTGGAGCGCTGGGCCCTGCGGCGGGTGCCGCGCTGGCTGGGCGCCGGCATCGCCATCTCCCTGCTGATGCTGGTGCTGCTGGCGGTGGTGCTGCTGATCGTGCCGGTCATCACGGCGCAGCTGCCCCTGCTGCGCGACCAGGTGCCGGCGCTGCTGGATCGGGCCAATGAATTCATCGTGCCGCTGGCGGCGCGCTTCGGCATCGACCTGCAGATCGACACCGCCCAGGTGCGCGAATGGCTCAAGCAGGTGGTGACCGGCCATGAAAGTCAGCTGATCGGCGGGCTGCTGTCCTCGTTGCGCATCGGCGGCAGTGCGCTGGCGGCGGTCATCGGCAACCTGTTCCTGATGCCCATCGTGGCCTTCTACCTGCTGCTCGACTGGGACTCGCTGGTCCAGCGCTTCAAGGACCTGATTCCTCCGCGCTGGCGCGAACGCGTGCAGTCCTTCCTGGACGAGACCGACGAGGTGCTGGGTCAGTACCTGCGTGGCCAGCTGATGGTCATGGGGCTGCTGGCGGTGTTCTACACCGTGGGCCTGGCGCTCACCGGGCTGAAGCTGGCGCTGCCCATCGGCGTGTTCACCGGCCTGGCGGTGTTCGTGCCGTACCTGGGTTTCGGTCTTGGCCTGGTGCTGGCGGTGCTGGCCGCGCTGCTGCAGTTCCAGAGCCTGTTCGGCGTGGTTGCCGTGCTGGCGGTCTACGGCATAGGCCAGGTGCTGGAGAGCCTGTACCTCACGCCGCGCCTGCTGGGCGAGCGCATCGGCCTGCACCCGATCGCGGTCATCTTTGCGCTGCTGGCGTTCGGCCATCTGTTCGGCTTCGTGGGCGTGCTGATCGCGCTGCCGGCCAGTGCGGTGCTGCTGGTGGCCATCCGCCGCGCCCGCACCACCTACCTGAACAGCCCGCTGTACCGGGAAAGTGCAAGCGACGGTTCGGGCCGGCCCGACCGGCCGGACTGACCCCATGTCGACCATGAAGCAGCTTGCGCTCGACATCGGACTGGCCCCGGTCCCGACCCTGGCCAATTTCGTCCCGGCGGGCAACGAAGCCGCCCTGGAGCACCTGCGCCTGTGGGCCGGCAGCCCGACGCGGTCCCCGGTGCCCACCTGCCTGTGGGGCGCCAGCGGCAGCGGCAAGACCCACCTGCTGCTCGCGGTGCGCGAGGCCTTCCGCGAGCACGGCGCGCGGGTCGGCTGGATGGACGCCGCCACCCTGAACCCGCCCGACTACGACGAGCAGTGGGAGGCCGTCATCCTGGACGACTGCCACCTCTACACCGCCAGCCAGCAGGCCATGGCCTTCAACTGGTTCGTGCATGCCCAGACGCCCGCGCAGGGCAGCGCCCGCTGGGTGCTGGCGGCTGCCACCCTGCCGCCCTCGGACCTGCAGCTGCGCGAAGACCTGCGCACCCG
>PNMF01000045.1 GCA_013823485.1 Comamonadaceae bacterium | reverse complement strand
GCCAAGTTCTACTACACCACCGGCTGGCACGAGTCGTCCACCGTGTCCGAACTGCTGATCAACAAGGCCGCCTGGAGCAAGCTGCCGAAGGATCTGCAGGCCATCGTCAGCAACGCGGCCGCCGCCTGCAACGTGATCAGCGAGGGCTGGTGCCAGAAGGCCAACTCCGAGGCCATGGAAGACCTGATCAAGAACCAGGGCGTGACCGCCCGCCCGCTGCCGGACGACGTCATCAAGGCGCTCAAGGCAGAGACCGACAAGGTGCTGGCCGAGGCCGTGGCCAAGGACCCGCTGACCAAGAAGGTGCACGACTCCTACATGTCCTTCAAGGCCAAGTACGACCGCTGGAGCGAGATCAGCGAAGAGGCCTATCACCTCAAGGTTCGCGGCTAAGTCGGAGTCACCATGCAACAACCCCTGTCGAAGGCGGCAGGGGGCATCGAGGCGGTCATTGACCGCCTCGGGTCCCTGACCGCCTGGATCGCCCTGATCATGATCGGCCTGGTGGCCACCAACGTGATCCTGCGCTACGCCTTCAGCTTCGGCTCGGTGTGGGCGCAGGAGCTGGAGTGGCACCTGCTGGCCGCCCTGATCCTGCTGGGCATGAGCTACGCGCTGCAGCGCGGCGACAACGTGCGCGTCGACCTGTTTTATGCGCGCTTCTCGCCGCGCACCAAGCAGGCGGTGGACGTGGTCTCCGCGCTGCTGCTGATCGCCATCAGCGTGCACTTCATCCAGCTCTCGCTGGGCTATGTGGAGCAGTCGCGCTCGATTGCCGAGGCGTCGCCCGACCCGGGCGGCATCCCCTACCGCTGGCTGGTGAAATCGCTCATTCCGCTGGGCTACGGCCTGCTGGTGCTGCAGCAGCTGGCCCATCTGGTTCGGCTGCTCCAGCAGAAGCACCCGGCCACCGGAACCACCGCCGGCACCGCCGCCGTCACCACCGCCAAGGAGGACGGCCATGTTTGAGCTGTCGACCTACGCCATCTTGATGCTGGTGGGCTTCTTCGTGCTGCTGATGATCGGCATTCCGGTCGCCATCAGCCTGGCCACCGTGGGCTTCGTGTTCGGCTGGCTGGGCTTCGGCGACGGCCTGTTCAACCTGCTGCCGGCGCGCTTCTACGGCATCGTCTCGGGCTACCAGTGGATGGCCATACCGCTGTTCGTCTTCATGGGGGTGATGCTGGAGAAATCACGCCTGGCCGACGACCTGCTGGACGTGATGGGCCACATCGCCGGCGGCACCAAGGGCGGCATGGCCGTGGGTATCGTGCTGTTCGGTGTGCTCATGGGGGCCACCACCGGCATCGTGGGGGCGACCATCATCACGCTGGGCCTGCTGACCCTGCCCACCCTGATCCGGCGCGGCTACGACAAGAGCGTGGCCTGCGGCGTGATCTGCGCCTCCGGCACGCTGGGGCAGATCATCCCGCCCAGCCTGATCCTGATCCTGCTGTCGGACATCATGCAGCTGTCGGTGGGCACGCTGTTCGCGGCCGCCGTGGGCCCGGGCATGCTGCTGGCCGGGGTGTACATCGTCTACATCCTGGTCATGGGCTGGCTCAAGCCCGAGTCGATGCCGCCGATCCCGGTGGCCGAGCGCGACGCGGTCTCGCGCCGCCAGCTGTGGGTGCGCTTCTTCAAGGTGCTGCTGCCGCCGGTGCTGCTGGTGGTGGCGGTGCTGGGCTCCATCGTGGGCGGCGTGGCCGCACCGACCGAAGCCGCCTCGATGGGTGCCGTGGGCGCGGTGCTGATCACCGCCTTCTCGGGCCGCTTCACCATGAAGACGCTCAAGGACACCGCGCTGGAGACCAGCAAGATCACCGCCATCATGATGTTCATCCTCATGACGGCCCAGGTGTTCGCGCTGTCCTTCCGGGGCCTGCAGGGCGAGGAGCTGATCGCCAGCCTCTTCGAGGCGCTGCCGGGCGGCGTGAACACCGCCATCTGGTTCATGATGCTGATGATCTTCGTGCTCGGTTTCTTCATCGAGTGGATCGAGATCAGCTACATCGCGGTGCCGCTGTTCCTGCCGATCCTGCTCAACCTGGGCGTGGACCCGGTGTGGCTGGCCATGCTGATCACCATCAACCTGCAGTCGAGCTTCCTGACGCCACCGTTCGGCTGGGCGCTGTTCTACCTCAAGGGGGTGGCGCCACCGGAGGTGAACATCAAGGACATCTACCGCGGCGTGGTGCCCTTCATCGGTCTGCAGTTGCTGGCCCTGGTGCTGGTGTTCTTCTATCCGCAGATCGCGCTCTGGCTGCCCAAAGCCATCGGCTGGTAAGGCCCCGCCATGGAACTCCTTGCACAACACAGCGGCCTTTGGCTGCTGGGGCTGGCCGTGGCCCTGGCGGCCACCGGGCTGGTGGCTGGCGTGATGGCCGGGCTGCTGGGCGTGGGTGGCGGCATCGTCATCGTGCCGGTGCTCTACCACCTGTTCACGCTGCTCGGCATCGACGAGTCGGTGCGCATGCATGTGACGGTGGGCACCTCGCTGGCCACCATCATTCCGACCTCGATCATGTCGAGCCGGGCGCACCGCCGCAAAGGCAGCCTGAACATGGACCTGATCCGCTCGCTCATGCCCGGCGTGGTGGTGGGCGTGGCGCTGGGTTCGGTGGCCAGCCGCTTTCTCGACGGCAGCGTGCTGACCGCCGTGTTCGCCTGCGTGGCGCTGCTGGTGGCACTCAACATGGCCTTCAAGCGCGACGGTTTTGCCGTGGCCGACGGGCTGCCCGGCCGGGCCGGCACCGCCTTGCTGGGCGGGGGCATCGGCGGCATCTCGACGCTGATGGGCATCGGCGGCGGCACGCTGTCGGTGCCGCTGCTCAATGCGCTGAAGGTGCCGATGCACACCGCCGTGGGCACCGGGGCCATGCTGGGCATGGTCATCAGCATTCCGGGGGCGCTGGCCTTCGTGGTCAACGGGCTGGATGTGCCGATGCGCCCGCCCTTCAGCCTGGGCTATGTGAACCTGCTGGGCTTCGCCCTGATCGTGCCCGCCACCATGGCCACCACCGGCTGGGGTGCGACACTCGCCCACCGCATCGACGCACGCCGCCTGCGCCAGGTGTTTGCCGCCTTTCTGGCGCTCACCTCGCTGCGCATGTTCTACGGCCTGCTGACCTGAACCGAACCGACATCACCCGGAGACAACGACATGATCCATACCCTCAAAGCCCTGGGCGGCATGCAGGTGGCACCGCACCACCTGGCCGCACAGGCCGGCCGCGACGTGCTGCGCGACGGCGGCAACGCGGTCGAAGCCATGGTGGCCGCCGCCGCCGCCATTGCGGTGGTCTACCCGCACATGAACGCCATCGGCGGCGACGGCTTCTGGCTCATCCATGAGCCGGGCAAGGCGCCGGTGGCCATCGACGCCTGCGGCCCCGCCGCCGCCCTGGCCACGCCCGACTTCTACTCCGGGCTCGACTCCATCCCGCCGCGCGGCGCCACTGCGGCCCTCACCGTGGCCGGCACCATCGGCGGCTGGGACCGTGCGCTGCAAGTGGCCTCGGCCTGGGGCCCGGCCCTGCCGCTGACCCGACTGCTGCAGGACGCCATCCGCCATGCCCACGACGGCGTGGCCGTGACCACCAGCCAGTCGGCCCTGACCCGCGACAAGCTGCCCGGCCTGAAAGACGCCCCCGGCTTCGCCCAGACCTACCTGGTGAACGGCCAGCCGCCCGAGCCCGGCCATGTGCTGCGCCAGCCGGCGCTGGGCCGCACGCTGGCCCAGCTGGCCGAGCGCGGCCTGGACGACTTTTACCGGGGCGAACTGGCGCAGCGCATCGGCGCCGAGCTGGAGCGCGTGGGCAGCCCGGTGCGCACCAGCGACCTGGCCGCCTACCGGGCCCAGATCGTCGAGCCGCTGGCGGTGCGCCTGAACGACAGCACGGTCTACAACCTGCCGCCGCCCACGCAGGGCCTCTCGGCCCTCATGATCCTGGGCCTGTTCGAGCGCCTGGGCGTGACCGAGGGCGAAGGCTTCGCCTACCTGCACGGCCTGGTGGAATCGACCAAGCGCGCCTTCCGGGTGCGCGAGCGGGTGGTGACCGATCCGCAGCGTCTGCCGGCCGACCCGCGCAGTTTCCTCACGCCCGAGGCGCTGGACGAACTCGCCGCCCAGATCGACCCGGCCCGCGCCCTGCCCTGGCCCGACGCGACGAAACCCGGCGACACCATCTGGATGGGCGCCATCGACCGCGAAGGCCGCGCGGTGAGCTTCATCCAGAGCGTGTACTGGGAGTTCGGCTCCGGCACCGTGCTGCAGGACACCGGCATCTGCTGGCAGAACCGGGGCACCAGCTTCTCGCTCGACCCGAAGGCCCTCAACAGCCTCAAGCCCGGCCACAAGCCGTTCCACACGCTGAACCCGTCGATGGCCCAGTTCGACGATGGCCGGGTCATGCCCTACGGCACCATGGGCGGCGAAGGCCAGCCCCAGACCCAGGCCGCCGTGTTCACCCGCTACGCCCGGTTCGGCCACAGCCTGCAGCAGGCGGTGACGGCCCCGCGCTGGCTGCTGGGCCGCACCTGGGGCGATGTCAGCACCACCCTCAAGCTGGAAAGCCGGTTCGACCCGTCGCTGGTGCAGGCCCTGCGCGACGCCGGCCATGTGGTCGAGGTGCTGCCCGAAGCCTTCAGCGACACCATGGGCCATGCCGGAGCGCTGGTGCGCCACCCGAACGGCGTGATCGAGGGCGCAGCCGACCCGCGCAGCGACGGCGCGGTGGCCGCGGTCTGAGTTCAGGCCGGGCGCAGGGCGACGGTGAACACCGCGCCCTCGCCCGGGCGGCCTTCGGCCGTCACGGTGCCGCCGTGGCGTTCGACGATGCGCTTGACGTTCGCCAGCCCCATGCCCTCGCCGGTGAACGAACCGGTGGTGTGCAGGCGCTGGAACGGTCGGAACAGCCGGCTGGCCAGCGCCGGATCGAAGCCCACGCCGTTGTCTTCCACCAGCACCCGGACCAGCCCGTCCGGACCGACAGGGCCGGCGCGGACCGTCACCTCCGGGTGCGGGCGGGCGGCGCTGTACTTCACGCCGTTGCCCAGCAGGTTCACGAACACCTGGTGCAGCAGCCCGGCATGGCCCAGCACCGTCGGCAGCGGATGAAGCTGCACACAGCAGCCCTGTGGCGGGTGCAGGGCCCGCACATCGCTGCGCGCCTGTTCCACCAGCGGCCCCAGGGCCACCGGCTCCAGGGTGAGTTCGCGGTTGCCCAGGCGGGCAAAGTCCAGCAGGTCGCGCACCATCTTCAGGGCCGTGTCGCCCGAGCGCACGCCGGCCCGCACCAGCTCCGCCATCTCGGCGGAAAGGGCCGCGCCATGTTCCTCGGCCACCAGCTGCAGGATGCCGCGCATGTTGGCCACCGGGCCGCGCAGGTCGTGCGAGAGGCGGGCCGCAAACGCATCCAGCTCCTGGTTCACCACCAGCAGCTCGTCGAACTGCCGGCGGATCTCCTGCTGCAGCTGGCTGTTGCGCCGGCGCAGCCGCTGCAGCGCCAGCGCCCGCTCCACCGTGGAGATCATGGTGCTCAGACGGAACGGCTTGGGCACGTAGTCGACCGCGCCGCTGCGCATGGCGTCGACCGCGCTCTCGATGCTGGCATGGGCCGTCACCAGGATGGCCGGCAGGTCGGGGTGGCGTTCCTGCGCGCGGCGGATCAGCTCGATGCCGTCGATGTCCGGCATCTGCAGATCGGTCACCAGCAGGTCGATCGAGGCGAGGTCCTGCTGCAACGCCTGCCCGGCGGTCTCGCAACCGGTGGCCTCATACCCCTCCAGGCGCAGCACGTCCACCAGCGCCTGGCGCTGCAGCGGCTCGTCGTCCACCACCAGGATGCGGGTGGGCGGCTCGGGTTCGGGGTGATCGGACATCGGGTGGGTCATGCAGCGCCCTCGCGGCTGGGGCCAGCCGCCGCCGGGCGCTCCCCGGTATATCACGAACACCGCGGCAGAAATGCGGGAAGATGACACACCCCCGGGGGTTGTGCAGTGCCACCCGGACCGGGGTACCCACAACAGGTGACAGGGATGACACGACAACGCATCGGGATGAGGAGCCTGCTGCTGATGCTGGTGGCACTGGCGGTGCTGCCGGCACTCTGGCTGGCCTGGCTGAACTACCGCCAGGACCTGCGCCTGGCCGAAGACCAGGTCCGCCAGGAACTGGCCGCCGTGGCCCAGGTGGCCGAGGCCGGGCAGGAAGCCGTGATCAGCGGCGTGCGCAACATGATGGAGACCGTGGCCAGCGGCCCGTCGGTGCGGCGCACCGATCTGCGCGAACTGTGCTTCTCGTTCCTGGCCAACATCGTGTCCCGCTCGCCGGACTTCGCCAACCTGGGCTTTGCCAACCGCCAGGGCAACATCGAGTGCATGGGCCGGCGGACCGCCGGGGCCATCAATGTGAGCGACCGCGACTACTTCAACAAGGTGATGGAGGACCCGCGCTTCACCATCGGCAGCTACATGCTGGGCCGGGTCTCGCGCACACCGGCGCTGGGCTTCGGCATGCCGGTCTACAACGACGACGGGCAGTTCGTGGGTGTCGCCTTTGCCGCCGTCAATGTGAACCGGCTGGCCGACGCCTTCGGCAAGCTGGGCCTGCGGCCCGGCCTGCATGTGACCCTGCTGGACCGCAACGGGGTGCTGCTGGCGACGACCCGGGCCGGCCTGGGCCAGGTGGGCGAACCGCTGGCCGACACCGTGCTGCGGCAGGCGGCGCAGGGGCCATCCATACAGCACACCCAGCTGCAGACCCGCGATGGCGAGGCCGGCACCTGGCTGCACGATGTGCGCCCGATCTCCATCGGCGACGCCGGCTCGCTGCGGCTGCTGGTCAGCACCCGGCTGGACGAACGCCTGGCACCGGCGGTGCAGCGCCTGCAGATCCAGCTGCTGGTGCTGGCCAGCGTGCTGGCGCTCGTCCTGCTGCTGGCCTGGCAGCTCTCGGTGCGGGTGCTGGCACAGCCGATCTTCGGCCTGCGCCAGCGCATGCAGGCCGCGGCGGCGGGCCAGTTCGACCCGGCCGACGGCCCGCTGGCGCGGACGCGTGAAATCTCGGAACTGCAGGCCGGTTTCGACGACATGATCGGCCGGCTGCGCGAAGGCCAGGCACAACTGCTGCGGGCACAGCGGCTGGCCGGCATCGGCTTTTACCGGGTCGATCTGGTCAGCAGAAGGCTGGGCTTCGACAACACCATCGCCGGCTGGCTGCGCTGCGAACCGGGCACCACCGACATGGATCTCGACCGGTTCTCGGCACTGATCCACCCCGACGACCGGGAGCGGGTGGAAGCGCACCGCAGCCACCTGCGGGCCTCCGGGCAGGAGGGGCGCATCCAGTTCCGCATCCGGCTGTCCGATGGCGATGTGCGCTGGCTGGAGAGCTTCAGCCTGGCGCGCTCGCCGGGCGATGCCCCGGACGTGCTGGCCGGTGCGCTGCAGGACGTCACTGCCGCGGTGCGGCTGCAGCGCCTGTACCGGCTGCTCAACGCCATCAACGAGAGCATTCACGGCGCCACCGATGCCGACAGCCTGTTCCACACCCTGTGCGGCGTGGCGGTCAAGGCCGGCGGCTTCCGGATGGCCTGGATCGGGCGGGTCGACAGCGACGGACCGGACGGCGGCACGCGGATCATGCCGGTGACCAGCGCCGGCGTCGACGACGGCTACACCGACAGCATCCAGCGCGAGCCGGACCGGTTCGTGCAGAGCCGGCTGGTGGCGGTGCAGGCCCTGGGATCGGGTTCGCTGGCGGTCATCGACGACCTGGCCGCAGAGCCTGCCGACGACTGGGTGCAGGCCGGTCTGGAACGCGGTTACCGCGCCGCCGCCGGCATACCGGTGCGGCAGGCCGGCACCATCGTGGCGGTGATGGTGATCATGTCGGAGGAGCCCAACCGCTTCGGCGGGCCGGAGCGCGAGCTGCTGGTCTCGCTGGGGCGCAGCGTCTCGCGCGCGCTCGACTTTGCCCACGCCGAGGCGCAGCGGCAGCAGGCGCTGGAGGCGGAACGCAGCGCTGCATCCCGGCTTCAGCGGGCCCAGCAGCTGGCCCGCCTGGGCCATTGGGTGCGCCAGGACGAAGGGCGCCAGGCCGAGTGGTCCGAGGGGCTGTACGGCATCATCGGCCGCGACCCGGCACTGGGCCCGCCCACCGTAGCGGAGACATTGGCCACCTTGCACCCGGACGATGTGCAGACCTACCGCGACGCCATGGACAGGGCGCTGCACGGCAACGGCGGCGGCACCCTGCGCTACCGCTGCCAGCACGCCGACGGCTCCATCCGCTGGTACGAGGAGATCATCGACGCGCCGCTCCGGGACGCCTCCGGCCGCGTGCTGCAGGTCAGCGGCACGGTGCAGGACATCACCGACCGGATGGAGGGGGCGCTCAAGCTGCAGACCCAGCTCTCCAGCACCGAGCTGCTGAACCAGATTGCGCGGGCCACCGAGGAGCGCCACGATCTGCAGAGCGTCTACCGCGTGGTCTGCGAAAAGCTCGACACGCGGTTCCAGATCGACCTGTCGCTGGTGCTGCAGCGGCAGGGCAACGGCGCCAGCGTCCGGGTGGTCCATGTCGGCCCGGCCGGCACCGACCGGCTGGCCGAAGCCCACCTGCAGCCGGGCACCGAACTGGTGGCCGACCGCAACGGCCTGGCCCGGTGCCTGGGGGGCGAGCTGGTGCACGAACCCGACACCCGCCTGCTGGACTTCGACCTGCCGCGCCGGCTGGCGGCCGCCGGGCTGCACAGCGTGGTGCTGGTGCCGCTGCAGGTGGGTGGCGCGGTGTTCGGCGTGCTGCTGGTGGCCCGGCGCCGGGCCGACGCTTTCGTCAGCAGCGAATGCGAATTCATGCGCCAGCTGGGCGAACACGTGACGCTGGCCGCCGGCCAGGCCCGGTTGCTGGAGTCGCTGCGGCAGGCCTACGACGATCTGCGCGATGCCCAGCAGGCGGCACTGCAGCAGGAGCGGCTGCGGGTGCTGGGGCAGATGGCCAGCGGCATCGCGCACGACATCAACAACGCCATCTCGCCGGTGGCGCTGTACACCGAGTCGCTGCTGGCCCGCGAAAAGGGCCTGAGCGAACAGGGCCGGCAGCAGCTCACCACCATCCAGCTGGCGGTGGACGATGTGGCCGACACGGTGGCCCGCATGCGCGAGTTCTACCGGCCCAGCGCGGGCATGGCGGAGCGGCGCGATGTCGATCTCAGCCGGCTGATGCGCCAGGCCCTGGAGCTGACCCGCGCACGCTGGCGCGACCTGCCGCAGCAGCAGGGCATCTCGATCGAGATCGCCACCGAACTGGTCGATCCCTGCCCGCCGGTGCGCGGGGTGGAGGGCGAACTGCGCGATGCGCTGGTGAATCTGCTGCTCAATGCGGTCGACGCCATGCCGCAGGGCGGGCGCATCACGCTGCGCAGCCGGCTGGAGCTGACCGGGGGCGGACACGGTGCACCGCAGCTGGTGGTGGAGGTCGAGGACAGCGGCATCGGCATGGACGAAGACACCCGGCGGCGCTGCATCGAACCCTTCTTCACCACCAAGGGCGAACGTGGCTCGGGCCTGGGCATGGCCATGGTGTTCGGCTGCCTGCAGCGCCACGACGCCAGCCTGGACATCGACAGCCAGCCCGGCCGGGGCACCCGGGTCCGCCTGCAGTTTCCGGTGCTGGCCCCGCAGGACGGCAGCGGTGCGGCTGGCCTGCTCGCGCAGGAGCCGGCGGTACCGCGCCGGGCGCTGGATGTCCTGCTGGTGGACGACGATCCGCTGCTGCTGGAGGCGGTGGGCGAGATCCTCAGCCAGGCCGGGCACCGGGTGGTCCGGGCCAGCGGCGGGCGCAGCGGTGTGGAGCAGTTCGAGGCGGCGCTGGCCGGGCGGCCGTTCGATGCGGTCATCACCGACCTCGGCATGCCGGAAGTCGATGGCCGGAACGTCGCGCGGCGGGTGCGCCAGCTCTCGGCCACCACCCCGGTGATCATGCTGACCGGCTGGGGCCGGCGCATGGAAGAAGACGGCGAGATGCCGGAAGGTGTCGACCTGCTGCTGTCCAAGCCGCCGCGCCGGCGCCAGCTGCTCGACGCGCTGGACCGGCTCGCGGGCCAGCGCTGAGGCCGCCGGGTCAGCGCAGCCGGGCCACGTCCAGCGCCGTCACTTCGCCGGCCCGGTTGCCCCACGACTGCCGGATGAAGCTGGTCACGGCGGCCACTTCGTCGTCGCTCAGGGTGCTGCGGTAGGGCGGCATGCCGTAGGGCCGGGGGTGGGCCCGGGTGGCCGGCGCAAAGCCGCCGCTCAGGATGGCCTGCACCGCATTCACCGGGCTGCTCTGGGTGACCGCGCGGTGCCCGGCCAGCGGCGGGTAGGCACCGGCGGCCCCCTCGCCCGCGTCGCCGTGGCACTGCGCGCAGTGCTGCTCGTAGAGCCGGCCACCGCGGGTCAGCACCGCATCGGGCGCCGGCTCGAAGCCGGGCTGCTTCACCGGCTGCACCGGCAGCTCGGCCAGGTAGACCGCCATGGCGCGCAGGTCGGACTCGGGCAGGTGCTGGGTGCCGTGCAGCACCACCTCGGCCATCGGGCCCAGGGTCGAGGCCTGGCCGCTGGCATGGGCATTGCGGCCGCCGGCCAGCAGGGCCACGGTGGCGTCCACGCCCCAGGCCTGGGTGCCGCCCTCGGCCGGGTCGTGCAGCGAGGGCGCCCACCAGCGGCCATCGGGCATGAGGCCGCCGCCGAAGCGGTCGACCGATCCGCCACCGAACACATCGCGCTCGGCGTGGCAGGCCGCGCAGTGCGCCACGCCGGTGACCAGGTAGGCGCCCCGGTTCCACTCGGCGCTGCGGGCGGCATCGGGCTGGTAGGTGCCGGGGCTGAAGTACAGGATGCGCCACAGCGCCAGCGCCGCCTGGGTGTTGAACGGGAAGCGCAGGCCGTGCTCGCGCGCCGGCTGCACCACCGGCGGCAGCGTGCGCAGGTGGGCATAGAGCGCGTCCACGTCCCCGGCTGTCATGCGGGTGGTGTGGTTGTACGGAAAGGCCGGGTAGAGCAGGCGGCCGTCGCGCGACTGGCCGTGCAGCAGCGCACGCCGGAAGTCGCCCGCACTCCAGCGGCCCAGACCGGTCTCGGGGTCCGGCGTGAGGTTGCTGGCGTAGATGGGACCGAACGGGGTGTTGACCGGCCGGCCACCGGCCCAGGGCTCGCCGCCCCGCGCGGTGTGGCAGGCCATGCAGTTGCCGGCGGCGGCCAGCTGTGCGCCGCGCTCCAGCAGGGCCGGGGTGGCGGTCACGCCATCGGCGCCCAGGGCCGCCACCGGCACGCCCTGCAGTTCGGTGCGAACCGCCAGGGTCAGCAGACCGATGCCCAGCAACAGGCCGGCGGCGATCAGCCAGAGCGCGAGCGCCCGACGCGGACGGGGTGGTGCAGCGTGGGTCATCGCGTCGCCCCCTTCATGGCGGCCGGCCCCTGCAGGTCGTGGCCACACTCCAGGGGCAGCGGCGCGGGCAGCCGGTCGACCGGCTTCGCATCGGCCGGCACCGGCTGCGCTGCGAGCCAGGCGGCCACCGCCGTGACATCGGGGCCGCTCAGGCGGCGCGCCACGGTGGCCATGCAGTCGGGTGCAGTGGCGCGCCGCAGGCCGGTCTGCCAACCACCAAGCTGGCTGATGAGGTAGTCGCGCGGCAGCCCCAGCAGGCCCGGAATGGCCGGCTGCACACCGGTCATGCGGTCACCGTGACAGCTGTTGCAGGAAGGAATCTGGCGCGCCGCATCGCCCACCTTCACCAGCTGCTCGCCCCGGCGCAGGGTGGCGGCGTCGGCCACCGGCGCGGCCGGCGCCGGGTACGGCAGGTCGAGCGCGGCAAAGTACTGCGCCATCTCCATCAGGTAGGCATCGGTCAGCGGATCGAGCAAGGCGGTCATGCCCACGGCCTGCCGGCGTCCGGCCTTGAAGTGCAGCAGCTGGTTGTACAGGTAGCCGGCCGGCTTGCCCGCAATGCGCGGGAAGTAGCCGTCGGGCGTGGCTCGGCCCTCGATGCCGTGGCAGGCGGTGCAGACCAGCATGCGCTGGGCCATGGTGTCGGGCACGGTGCGGGGTGGTGCGGCCAGCGCGGTGGTGGCGGACGCTGCGCACAGCAGCGGCGCCATCAGCCAGGGCCGCAGGCGCGACAGGATTTCAGGGAACATGGCATGGACTCGGCCCCCCGGAAGATCGGGGGCAAGCCGTTGAAATTACCATACCCCCTCCCCCCATGATGGCGCCCACCTCCGTCGACCCCACCCGCTGCCCGCTGTGCGGCGCCGACAACCGCTGCGCGCTCGAGATCGAGCGCGCCACCGGCCAGGCCCAGCCGCCCTGCTGGTGCACCACCACCACCTTCCCGCCCGATCTGCTGGACCGCCTGCCCGAGGCCGCCCGGAACCAGGCCTGCATCTGCGCCGCCTGCGTGGCCGCCCACCGGGACGCCAGCCGCCCATGAGCGGTCAGCCGGGCTCCATCGATGCCCTGCGCGCGCAGCACGGCGAGCGCTACCGCTGGCTGCTGCTGCTCTCGGTGATGGTGGGCACCATGGCGTCGATCATGTCGTCGACCATCATCAATGTGGCCATTCCGGACATGAGCCAGCACTTCACGCTCGGCCAGGAACGGGCGCAGTGGGTCAGCTCCGGCTTCATGGCGGCCATGACGGTGTCCATGCTGACCACGCCCTGGCTGCTGGCGCGTTACGGCTACCGCGCCACCTACGCCGGCTGCATGTGGCTGCTGCTGGTCGGCGGTGTGGCCGGCGGCCTGGCCAACGACTACCCGCTGGTGCTGGCCGCGCGCGTCGCCGAGGGACTGGCCGCCGGTGTGGTGCAGCCGATCCCGGCCATCATCATCCTGCGGGCCTTCGAGCCCAGCGAACAGGGCCGGGCCAGCGGCATCTTCGGCATGGGGGTGGTGCTGGCGCCGGCCCTGGGGCCGAGCATCGGCGGCCTGCTGGTGGACGGCTTCGGCTGGCGCTCGATCTTCTTCATGGTGGTGCCGTTCTGCCTGGCCTCGCTGTGGCTGGCCCGCCGCTATGTGCCCGACGTGGCCCCGGGCGGCCAGGCCGCCAACCCGCAGGGCGCGGCACTCGACTGGCGCGGCCTGCTGCTGGCCGCCGCCGGCACGCTGTGCCTGCTCAATGGCCTGGTGGAACTGCAGGGCGGCACGCCGCTGGCGGCCACCGTGCTGCTGGGCTCGGCACTGGCGCTGCTGGTGGGCTTCGTGGCGTTGCAGCGCCGCACACTGCTGGCGCGGCGCCGCCACCCGGACCAGGGCATCGACCCGCTGATGAACCTGTCGCTGTTCGCCGACCGGCGCTTCGCCATGGGCAGCATCGTGGCCTTCATCTACGGCGTGGCGCTGTTCGGCTCGACCTACCTGCTGCCGGTGTTCATGCAGCTCGGGCTGGGCCTGTCGGCCTCGTATGTGGGCACCATCCTGCTGCCGGCCGGGCTGGTGCTGGCGGTGTGCATCGCGGTGGTCGGGCGGCTGGCCGACCGGGAGCCGACCCACCGGCTGGTGAGCATCGGGCTGGTGCTGCTGGCGGCGTCGTTCGCGCTGATGGTCACCATCCAGCTGGACCGGCCGGAACGCATCATCCCGCTGCTGGTGGCCTGGGCCATCCTGGGGCGCATCGGTCTGGGCTTCATCCTGCCGTCGCTCAATATCGGCGCCATGCGCGGGCTGGAGCGCCACCACATCCCGCAGGGATCGAGCGTCATCAACTTCCTGCGCATGCTGGGGGGTGCCGCCGGCGTGAGCCTGTGCGGCATCGTGCTGGAGTGGCGGCTGGCCGCGCGCGGCGCCGGCCTGGAGGCTGCGGCCAGCACGCCGGCCCGCATCGCCGCCTTCGACGACACCTTCCTGATGCTCGCCGGCATCTGCGCCCTCGCCCTGGTCGCCGCCCTGCGCATGCGCGACAGACCCTGAAGCACAATCCGCCCATGTGCCAATTGCTGGGCCTGAACTGCGCCACCCCCACCGACGCCACCTTCAGCTTCACCGGCTTCCGGGAGCGCGGTGGCCACACCGACCACCATGCCGACGGCTGGGGCATCGCCTTCTTCGAGGGCAAGGGTGTGCGGCTGTTCATCGACCACGAGAGCGCGGCGCAGTCGCCGATGGCGGCCTTCCTGCAGGCCTATCCGCTGAAAAGCCGCAACATCGTGGCCCATGTGCGCAAGGCCACGGTGGGCGAGGTGGCGCTAGAAAACGCACACCCTTTCGTGCGTGAACTCTGGGGCCGGCCCTGGGTGTTCGCGCACAACGGCGACCTCAAGGACTACCAGCCCCGGCTGCACAGCCACTTCCGTCCGGTGGGCAGCACCGACAGCGAGCGCGCCTTCTGCTGGCTGATGCAGGAGCTGCACAAGTCGCACGCCGCGCTGCCCACGGTGCAGGAACTCACCCGCACGCTGCAGGAACTGGTGCCTCAGATCCGCGCCTTCGGCACCTTCAACTTCCTGCTGTCCAACGGCGAGGCGCTGTGGGCCCACTGCAGCACCAACCTGCACTGGCTGGTGCGCCAGCACCCGTTTGCGGCAGCCACGCTGAAGGACTGCGACTGGACGGTGGATTTCGCCGCCGTCAACCAGCCGGGTGACCGCGCGGCGGTGATCGTCACCACCCCGCTGACCAGCAACGAGACCTGGACCGCGTTCGAGCCGAACGAACTCAAGGTGTTCGTGGACGGGCTGCCGGTCGAGCCTGCCTGACCGTTCAGCCGCCCCGGCGCCGCTGCTCCCGCAGCATGAACAGGTAGAGCCCTTCCACCTTCTCGCGCGCCCACGGCGTCTTGCGCAGGAAGCGCAGGCTCGACGGCACGCTCGGGTCGATGTTGAAGCAGCGCACCGGAATGCGTTCGCCCAGGCCGTCCCAGCCGTAGTGGTCCACCAGGGCCGTCACCACCGCCTCCAGCGTCATGCCGTGCAGCGGGTTGTTGGGCTGGGCCGGGGCCGGATCGGGCGTCGTCATGCCAGCGCCGCCTCCAGCGCATCGACAAACATGGCCGGCACATCGAAGCCGGTCTGCTGCTGGATCTCCTGGAAGCAGGTCGGGCTGGTGACATTGATCTCGGTCACCTTGTTGCCGATCATGTCCAGCCCCACCAGCAGCAGGCCGCGCGCGGCCAGCACCGGCGCCATGGCCTCGGCCACGGCACGGTTCTCGTCCGACAGCGGCTGGGCCACGCCCTTGCCGCCGGCGGCCAGGTTGCCGCGCACCTCGTTGCCCTGCGGAATGCGGGCCAGCACGAAGGGCGCCACCTTGCCGCCGATGAGCAGCAGGCGCTTGTCGCCCTGCACGATCTCCGGCAGGTAGCCCTGCACCATCACGCTGGTGCTGCCGCCCTGGTTGAGCGTCTCGATGATCGAGCCCAGGTTCATGCCGTTGTCGGTGACCCGGAAGATACCCATGCCGCCCATGCCATCCAGCGGCTTGAGGATGATGTCGCGGTGCTCGGCGTGGAAGGCGCGGATGGCGTCTGCCGAGCGGGTCACCAGGGTGGGCGGCGCGAACTGGCCGAACTCCATCAGGGCGAGTTTTTCGGGATGGTCGCGCAAGGCGCGCGGGCTGTTGAACACGCGGGCGCCTTCGCGCTCGGCCTGCTCCAGCAGATGGGTGGCGTAGAAGAACTCGCTGTCGAAGGGCGGGTCCTTGCGCATCAGGATGGCCGCGAAGTCGCGCAGCGGGCGGCGGGCAGCGGCCTTGACCTCGAACCATTCGTGCTCGCGGCCGGTGAGTGCGATCTCCCGCACATCGGCACTCACCAGGCCACCGGTCTGCCACTGCAGGTGCTGCGGCTCGCAGGCCGCCAGGGCAAAGCCCCGGCGCTGCAGCTCGCGCATCATGGCGAAGGTGGTGTCCTTGTAGGTCTTGAAGGTTTCGAGCGGGTCGGCGACGACGAGGATGGTTTTCATGCGCATCAGGCTTTTTTGGGCAGCCCGTACTGTTGCACAAACAGCGCCAGCGCGCCGGCCACCACGCCCCAGAAGGCCGAGCCGATGCCGGCCACCACCACGCCGCTGAGCGTGACCAGGAAGGTGATGAGCGCGGCCTCGCGGTGGCGGTCGTCCTGCAGCGCGGCCTGCAGCCCGCCACCGATGGTGCCCAGCAGCGCCAGACCGGCAATGGCCAGCACCAGCTCGCGCGGGAAAGCGATCAGCAGCCCGGTGACCAGTGCCCCCACCAGGCCGATGGCGATGTACAGCGCCCCGCAGACCACGGCCGCGGTGTAGCGGCGTTTCGGGTCGGGGTGGGCTTCCGGCCCCATGCAGATGGCGGCGGTGATGGCGCTCAGGTTGAGCGCAAAGGCACCGAAGGGTGCCAGCACCAGCGTGACCAGACCGGTCAGCGTGATGAGGCGGGAAATGGGCATGGTGTAGCCGGCCGCGCGGATGGCCGCCACCCCGGGCAGGTTCTGCGAGGCCATGGTCACGATGAACAGCGGCAACGCCAGACTGACGAAGGCCTGCCACGAAAACTCGGGGGCGGTGAACACCGGGCGGGCCCAGTCCAGGCTCACGGCCCCGGCCTTGAACTGCCCCTGCGACACCACCCAGGCCACGGCCACCAGCAGCGTGATCGGCACCGCGTAGCGCGGCAGCAGACGGCGCCCCAGCAGGTAGGTGGCGAGCATCAGCACCACCAGCACCAGCGCGGTCTCGGCAGCGGCAAAGGCCTGCAGGCCGAAACGCGCCAGCACACCGGCCAGCAGGGCGGAGGCAATCGCCATCGGAATGCGGTTCATGAGCCGCTCGAACAGGCCGCTGGCGCCAGCCACCACGATGAGCGCCGCACACAGCATGAAAGCGCCGACCGCCTGCCCCATGCTGAAACCTCCGGCCAGGCCGGCCGAGGCCAGCACCGCTGCACCGGGCGTGCTCCAGGCCACCATCACCGGCTGGCGCAGCACCAGCGAAGGCAGCGCCGAACACAGGCCCATGCCGAGCCCCAGCGCCCACATCCACGAGGTGATGACCTCCGGCGTGGCGCCGAACGCCTGCGCGGCCTGGAACACGATGGCCACCGAACTGGTGAAGCCCACCAGCACGGCCACGAAGCCGGCGGTGGCGGAAGACAGGCTCAGGTCACGGAAGAATCGCATCGGGCGATTGTCGCCCGGGGCGTTGCGCGAGCCCGGTCAGATCTCGATCTTGGAGCCCAGCTCGATCACCGCATTGGCCGGCAGGTTCAGGAAGGCCGCTGCCGCACCGGCGTTGTGGTGCATCTGGGCGAACAGCTTCTCGCGCCACGGCGCCATGCCGCTGCCCAGCGTGGGTGTGACCACATCGCGCGACAGGAAGTAGCTGGTGGTCATGGGGTCGAGATCGCAGCCCCGGCCGCGCAGCCCCTGCAGGGCCTTGGGAATGTCGGGGTCGTTCTTGAAGCCGTAGTTCACCGTGACGGCCCAGCAGTCGCGCCCCAGCGACTCCACCTGCACACGCTCGTCCAGCCCGATCCACGGCACCTCGTGGCTGCGCACCGTGACGAACAGGTTCTGCGCATGCAGCACCTTGTTGTGCTTGAGGTTGTGCAGCAGGGCGTTGGGCACGATGCCGCTCTCGGCCGACAGGAACACCGCCGTGCCCTCCACCCGCTGCGGCGGGCTCACGAACACCGCCTCCAGGAACGACGGCAGCTCGATGGCGTCGGCCTCGTGGGCCTTGCGCATGAGCGAACGCCCGCGCTTCCAGGTCATCATCAACATGAACACCACGCCGCCGATGACCAGCGGGAACCAGCCGCCGTCGAGCAGCTTGAGCAGGTTGGAGCTGAAGAAGGCCAGGTCGATCACGAAGAACACCCCGGTGGCGCCCAGGCAGAGCCACAGCGGGTACTTCCATCCGTAGCGGATGACGAAGAAGGTCAGCACCGTGGTGATCAGCATGTCCAGCGTGACCGCAATGCCGTAGGCCGCTGCCAGGTTGGAGGACGACTTGAACATCACCACCGCCAGCACGATGGCCGCGAACAGCGCCCAGTTGACGAAGGGGATGTAGATCTGCCCGGTGTCGCGCACGCTGGTGTGGCGCAGGTTCAGCCGCGGCAGGAAGCCCAGCTGCACCGCCTGCTTGGTGACGCTGAAGGCGCCGGAAATGAGGGCCTGCGAAGCAATCACCGTGGCCATGGTGGCCAGTGCCACCAGCGGCAGCAGCGCCCATTCCGGCGCCATGTTGAAGAACGGGTTCTTCACCGCCTCGGGGTTGTCCAGCAGCAGCGCGCCCTGGCCGAAGTAGTTGAGCGTGAGCGCGGGCATGACGATGCTGAACCAGGCCACCCGGATCGGCTTCTTGCCGAAGTGCCCCATGTCGGCGTACAGCGCCTCGCCGCCGGTGACGCACAGCACCACCGCGCCCAGGATGATGAAGGTGGTGCCCGGCTGCTCGATCATGAAACGCAGCGCATGGTGCGGGCTGATGGCGCCCAGGATCTCGGGGTGGTGCGCGATGTGGCTGATGCCCAGCAGCGCGATGGCGGCGAACCAGACCAGCGTGATCGGCCCGAAAAACTTGCCGATGCCACCGGTGCCGCGCTTCTGCACCGCGAACAGCAGGAACAGCACCACCAGCGTGATGGGCACCACATAGCGCTTGAAGGCCGGCGAGACCACCTCCAGGCCCTCCACCGCCGACAGCACCGAGATGGCCGGGGTGATGACGCCGTCACCGTAGAAGAGCGAAGTGCCGAAGATGCCGATGACCACCAGCGTGGAGCGCAGCCGGGGCTTGTGCTTCACCGCCGTGGAGGCCAGCGCCAGCATGGCGATCAGTCCGCCCTCGCCGCCGTTGTCGGCCCGCAGCACCAGCACCACGTACTTCAGCGAGACGATGGTGGTGAGGGTCCAGAAAATGATGGACAGCACCCCATACACGTTGTCGTGCGTGAAGGGCACATGGCCGGAACCGAAGATTTCCTTGACGGCGTACAGCACGCTGGTGCCGATATCGCCATAGACCACGCCGATGGCGCCCAGGGTGAGCGCGGCCAGGGATGAAGAGGAGCGGGACACGTGAAAACCCCGCAGCACGGCGGGGTGTTGATCGCGAAGCCGCCATTCTGCTCCCGCTTGCTGCGTTGCAGCAACCGGGAGGGCGGCCTAAACCGGCGGGCGGTTCAGTCGTAGTTCTCGGCGTCGGGGTCGGTGGCTTCGAGCTCGTAGCTGGCCGCCAGCATGGCCAGACGGCCGATCACGCCGTACATGTAGAACCGGTTGGGCACGCTGGCACCCGGCTTGGCGCCGGGCTGCGGCAGTTGGGCGCTCTGCTCGAAAGCCAGCGGCACGAAGCTCGAACCCGGTGCGTTCAGGTTCTCGTCCACGCCACGGTCTGCGTGGATGCGGTAGAAGCCGCCCACCACATAGCGGTCCATCATGTAGACCACCGGCTCGGCCACGGCGCTGTTGATGCGTTCGTGGGTCAGCACGCCTTCCTGGATGATCACCTCGGACACCGCGCGGCCGCCCTGGGTGGTGGCCATGCGGGCCCGGGCCTGGGGCGTCAGGGTGTCGATCTCGCGGGCATCGCGCACGGTCATGATGC
>PNMF01000044.1 GCA_013823485.1 Comamonadaceae bacterium | reverse complement strand
AGGGTGGTCAGGATGGCGTTGAAGTCGGTGGCCTTGTCGTTGGTGAATTCACGACCCACGACCTTGCCGCCGGCGGCGATCACGCCCTTCTCGAATTCGTCGGCAACACCTTGACCATAGGCGGTGCGGTCGTCGATGACGGCCACGCTCTGTGCCTTCAGGGTCTCCACGGCGTACTTGCCCAGCGTGCCACCCAGGTGGACGTCGTCAGCCACGAGGCGGAAGGCGCCCTGGTAGCCCTGGCGGGTGTACTTGGGGTTGGTGGCGGACGGGGAGATCTGGGGGATGCCGGCGTCGTTGTAGATCTGCGAAGCCGGGATGGTGGTGCCGGAGTTCAGGTGACCGATCACGCCGGCCACCTTGGCGTCCACCAGCTTGGTGGCAGCGGCGGTGCCCTGCTTGGGATCGGCGGCGTCGTCTTCAGCCAGCAGCTCGAACTTGACCGGCTGGCCACCCAGGGTCAGGCCAGCAGCGTTGAGCTCTTCGATGGCCATGCGGGCGCCGTTCTCGTTGTCCTTGCCCAGGTGGGCGATGGCGCCACTGGTGGGACCAACGTGACCGATCTTGACGACTTGGGCTTCAGCTGCGGGGGCAGCGGCCGGCGCGGCGGCAGGGGCAGCTGCCTCTTCCTTCTTGCCGCAAGCCGCAAGTGCCACAGCCGCGGCGATGACGGCCAGTTTGATGTTCAGTTGCATGGGGTTTCCTCGAAAGGGATGAAGTTGAACGCGGAGGGAAATTTTTTTCTCCACCTCATAAAGATACCCCAAAAAACACGCAGATTTCACGGTGCGAAGCCATGGTCGTGTTGCCGAGGGTATTCCTCATGCGGAATCGCAACACCGAATGCGGCATTAGCCGGACCGATGCTGGCGGCGAACCATCATGGGGCGGCCGATGCCAGATCGTGGCGCAGCGGTTCGACGCCCTGCACCCGGTAGGTGCGCCAGCGGTCGCGGGCCTGCTGGCGGTCCTGCTCCGACTGGGTGACCACCTCGATCACCCGCTCGAACCCGCTCCAGCCCTCGGCCAGATCGCCGCACAGGTTCACCAGCACCTGCCGGCCGGCGGGGTCGGGCGTGCCGGTACCCAGGTGGATGGGGGAGTGCCGCATCAGCTCCGGGGCATCGCCCTCGCGGCTGTGCGGCAGGAAGTCGCCCGGCTGGCTCACCCACAAAGCCTGGTCCAGCCGGTCGAGCTCGTCGGCCGGCACCCGGACCCAGAGCCGTGCGCCTTTCAGGTAGGCCTTGCGCAGCAGCCGGCAGGCGTAACCCACCCGGTCCGGCGCGTTGAAGTGAAAGGCAATCTCGGTCGGCATGGGCGGGTCAGGCCCGTGGCTTGCGGGCGGCTTTGCGGGTCGGACCGGCCTGCGCCTGGTCCAGAATGAACTGCAGCAGCAGCGGCACCGGCCGGCCGGTGGAGCCTTTGGCGGCGCCGCTCTTCCAGGCAGTGCCGGCAATGTCCAGGTGCGCCCAGTTGAGTTCGCTGGCGAACTTCTGCAGGAACTTGGCGGCGGTCACCGCACCGGCTGCGCGGCCGGCGACGTTGCCCATGTCGGCGAAGCTGGACTTCAGCCCCTCGGCATAGTCATCGTCCAGGGGCATGCGCCAGGCCAGATCGCCGGCGGTGTCGCCGGCCTTCTGCAGCGCGGCGGCCAGTTCGTCGCTCGGGCTGAACAACCCGGTACGCACCGCACCCAGCGCGATCACGCAGGCGCCGGTGAGGGTGGCAATGTCGACCACCGCACGCGGCTTGAAGCGCGCGGCATAGGTCAGCGCATCGCACAGGATGAGGCGGCCTTCGGCATCGGTGTTGAGGATCTCGATGGTCTGTCCGCTCATGCTGCGCACCACGTCGCCCGGCTTGACGGCCAGGCCATCCGGCATGTTTTCGCAGCTCGGGATCAGGCCGACCACGTTGATGGCCGGCTTGAGTTCGGCCAGGGCGGCGAAGGTGCCCAGCACGCTGGCCGCGCCGCCCATGTCGAACTTCATTTCGTCCATTTCGGGGGCGGGCTTGATGGAGATGCCACCGGAGTCGAAGGTGATGCCCTTGCCGACCAGCACCACCGGCGCATCGCCCTTGGCGCCACCGTTGTAGTGCATGACGATGAAGCGCAGCGGTTCGGCCGAGCCCTGGGCCACGGCCATGAAGGCTCCCATGCCCAGCGCCGCGACCTGCTTGGGGCCCAGCACGTCGACCTTGATGCCGGGCTGCCGGCCCAGCGCCTTGGCCGCATCGGCCAGGTGGGACGGGGTGGCGTGGTTGCCCGGGCGGTTGGCCCACTCCTTGGCGAACTCCACGCCGGTGACCAGCGCCTTGCCGACCTCGAAGCCGGCCCGTACGGCGGCGGTGTCGGTCACGCCCACGGTCACCCGCTTGAGTGCCCGGGGCTTGGCGGACGGCTTGGTGGTGGTGAAGGCATAGCTGGCATCGGCGCAGGCCTGCACCGCCATGCGGACCGCAGCAGCATCGTCCGGCAGCAGGGACAGCACCAGCGCCAGCCGCTCGATGCCGTTCTGGCGCAGCGCAGCGGTACCGGCCGCCACCGCCTTGCGGACCGCTGCCGCAGAGCCATCGCCGGCCCGCACCAGTACCACGCGCGGCGCCTTGATGCCGTTGACCCGGTAGCACGACAGCGCCTGACCCGCGCCGGGATCGATGTCGGCCAGCGCTTGCGCTGCCAGGCGCGACAGGGCGTCGGGGCTGGCGGCCATGGCCTTGGGCAGGCTGTCGGGCAGGGCCACCAGCAGGGCATCGGCCGGGAGCTGGGCCGCCTGGGCCGGGGTCAGGGATTTGAGTTCAAAGTTCATAATCGTGCTTTCCTTGTCGAATCGATGTTATTTCATTCTTCCATCCGCAAAGAGCTGGCCCGCAGCTTCGGTGCGACCCTGGTGGTGCTGTTCACCATCGTGCTGACCATGCTGCTGATCCGCACGCTGGGCGCGGCTTCGCAGGGCAGCGTGAACCCGGAAGAAGTG
Organism: Comamonadaceae bacterium; assembly: GCA_013823485.1. Lineage (GTDB taxonomy): Bacteria > Pseudomonadota > Gammaproteobacteria > Burkholderiales > Burkholderiaceae_C > Hydrogenophaga. The sequence continues at coordinate 16,612 of PNMF01000044.1, read as the reverse complement.
ATGCTGGTGCTGGGCTACACCGTCATCGGCCGGACCCCCACCATCCTCACCCTGGCGCTGTTCATTGCGGTGGTCTTCACGCTCTCGCGTATGTACCGCGACAGCGAGATGATCATCTGGTTCAGCAGCGGCCGCTCGCTCGGGGGATTTCTGGGGCCGGTCATGCGCTTTGCCTGGCCGATCCTGCTGACCATCACGTTGATGGTGTTCTTCGTCTGGCCCTGGGCCAACCAGCAGACCGATGAGTTGCGTGCCCGCTTCGAGCAGCGCGGCGATCTGGAGCGCATCGCGCCGGGGCAGTTCCAGGAGTCGTCCAACGGCCGGCGGGTGTTCTTCATCGACAAGGACACGGCCGACGGCACCGAGGGCCGCAACGTCTTCATTGCCAGCACCGAACCGGACGGCAGCGAGACCGTCACCTCGGCCCGCTCCGGCCGCATCGGCACGCTGGAAGAGCGGCAGTTCCTGCTGCTCAACAACGGGCAGCGCCTGGAGACGTCGCCCAAGGCCGCGTTGAAGGTCAGCGAGTTCGAGGAGTACGGCACCCAGATCGGCAACGCCGCGCCCGGACAGCGGGCGACGCAACCGCTCAAGGCCCGCAGCACCTGGCTTCTGATCACGCAGCCGGATCGGCTGAACCTGTCCGAACTGGGCTGGCGCATCGGCATGGCGCTGACGGCCTTCAACTTCGTGCTGATCGCCCTGGCCACCACCGTCGGGAATCCGCGGGCCGGTCGCGGCGGCAACCTGTTCTTCACCCTCTTCACCTTCGTGTTTTATTACAACCTGCTGAACATCGGCCAGAGCTGGGTCGCACAGGGGCTGATCGGGCTGGCGCCGTTCATGGTGGTGCTGCACGGCGGGGTCATGTCGCTGGCGCTGGCCTGGCTGTACAAGCGGCACCACAACATCAGCCTGCGCAGCTGGCTGCGCGGCCGGCGGGGGGTGGCCGCATGAAGACGCTTCGACGGCTGATCTACGGCGAGGTGCTGCGCGCGGTGGCCTTCGTGCTGATCGCCTTCCTGGCCCTGTTCTCGTTCTTCGACCTGGTCGACGAGCTGCCCGCCATCGGCCGGGCCTCGCCGCTGGACGCAACGCTGATCTACGGGCTGCCGCACGCGCTGGGCTATGTGGCCTTGCTCATGCCCAGCCGCATCTACGAACTGATGCCGATGGCGGTGCTCATCGGCACCGTGTTCGTGCTGGCCCGCATGGCCCAGCATTCGGAATACACCATCCTGCGCACCAGCGGCCTGGGCCCGTGGAAGGCGCTTCGCACGCTGCTGGGGCTGGGGGCGCTGTTCGTGGCCTTCACCTTCGTCATGGGCGACTACCTCGCACCCCTCGCCGACCGCGCCGGGCAGCTGCTCAAGGCCCGTTACCAGGGCAACATCAGCATCGGGCAGACCGGCGCCTGGCTCAAGGAGCGGCAGCCCTACAGCAACTTCTCGGTCAACGTGGGCTCCATGTCGGCCCAGGGCGAGCTGCGCAACATCCGGCTCTTCGAGTTCAACAACCAGGGCTTTCTGGTGTCCACGCTGCATGCCCAGGCCGGCCAGATCGAGAGCGACGAGAGCTGGACCCTGCGGGATGTGGAGCGCCGCGAGTTCGACGCCGCCGGCGTGGCTTCGTCCCGGGTGACGCGCAGCGCGCTCGAGACCTTCCGCTGGCCCAGCGGCCTGAACACCGAAATGGTGTCGGTGGCCTTGCTCAAACCCGAGCGCATGCGCACCGCCGACCTGTTCGCCTACATCCGCCACCTCGAAGCCAACGGCCAGACCGCGCAACGCTACGAGATCGAGTTCTGGCGCAAGGTGTTCTACCCGCTGTCGTGTCTGGTGATGGTGGTGCTGGCCCTGCCGTTCGCCTACCTGCATTTCCGCTCCGGCAGCATCACCGCCTATGTGTTCGGCGGCGTGATGATCGGCATCAGCTTTTTCCTGCTCAACAACGTGTTCGGCTACATCGGCAACCTCAACCAGTGGCGACCCTGGCTGGCTGCGCTGTCGCCGGCCCTCATTTATTCGCTGGTCTCGCTCGGCGCGTTCGGCTGGCTGGTCCTGCGGAGGTAGCGCCATGCTCGGAGTGATCGTTTTTGCCCACGGTTCGCGCGACCCGCTGTGGCGCCGGCCGGTCGAGTCGGTGGCACAGCAGATCGCGCAGCGCGACCCGGCCGCCGCCGTGCGCTGCGCCTACCTGGAACTGTGCGAGCCCGACCTGCCATCGGCCGCCGCCGAACTGGTGGCGCAGGGTGCTACTGATGTGCGGGTGCTGCCGCTGTTCTTCGGCATGGGCAAACATGCACGCGAGGACCTGCCGGTGCTGATGGAGCAGCTGCGCATGGCCCACCCGGGCGTCGAATTCCGGCAGCTGCCCACCGCCGGCGAAGACCCCCGCCTGACGGCCCTGCTGGCCCAGCTGGCGCTGGAGTCGGCGGCATGAACCTGCACCAGTTCCGCTTCGTGCAGGAGGCGGTGCGCCGCAACCTGAACCTCACCGAGGCCGCCAAGGCGCTGCACACCTCGCAGCCCGGCGTGTCCAAGGCCATCATCGAGCTGGAAGACGAGCTGGGGATCGAGATCTTTGCCCGCCACGGCAAGCGCATCAAGCGCGTCACCGAGCCCGGCACCCAGGTGCTCAAGAGCATCGACATCATCCTGCGCGAGGTGAACAACCTCAAGCGCATCGGCGAGCAGTATTCGGCCCAGGACAGCGGCACGCTCTCGATCGCCACCACCCACACCCAGGCCCGCTATGTGCTGCCCGGGCCGGTGGCCGCGCTGCGGCAGTCGTACCCCAAGGTGGGCATCAGCCTGCACCAGGGCTCGCCCGACCAGGTGGCGCGCATGCTGATCGAGGAAGTGGCCGAGATCGGCATGGCCACCGAGTCGCTGGTGAACTACCCCGAACTCGTCACCCTGCCCTGCTACGAGTGGCAGCACGTGCTGGTGCTGCCATTCGACCACCCGCTGGTCGAACGCGAACGCATCGGCCTCGAAGACCTGGCCACCCTGCCCCTGATCACCTACCACCCCAGCTTCACCGGCCGCACCCGCATCGACCAGGCGTTTGCCCTGCGCCACCTGCAGCCCAACGTGGTGCTGGAAGCCATCGATTCCGATGTGATCAAGACCTATGTGAAGCTCGGCATGGGGGTCGGCATCGTGGCCGAAATGGCCATGCAGGGCGAGAACCAGACACCCGGGCTGGTGGCCCGTCCTGCCGGGCAGCTGTTCGGCCACAACCTGGCCCGGGTGGCCTTCAAGCGCGGCACCTACCTGCGGCACTTCGTGCTGCGGTTCGCCGAACTGCTGAGCGACCGCCTGAGCCGCGACACCATCATGCGGGCCATGAACGGCACGCCCGACGACTACCAACTCTGACATGACGACCGCCACCGCCACGCCAGCCCTGCAGTCCCGCCTGCCCCAGGTGGGCACCACCATCTTCACCGTGATGTCGGCGCTGGCCGCGAAGCACGGGGCGGTCAATCTGGGTCAGGGCTTCCCGGACTTCGACTGCGACCCGGCCCTGCCGGCGGCCGTGGCCACCGCCATGCAGCAGGGCCACAACCAGTACCCGCCCATGGCCGGCGTGCCGGCGCTCCGCCAGGCCCTGGCGGCCAAGATGCAGGCACTCTACGGCCTGGGCGTGAACCCCGACACCGAGGTCACCGTGACCGCCGGCGCCACCCAGGCAATCCTGACCGCCATCCTGGCCGTGGTCCACCCGGGTGACGAGGTGATCGTGCTGGAGCCGTGCTACGACAGCTATGTGCCCAACATCGAACTGGCCGGGGGCCGGGTGGTGCGGGTGCCCCTGACACCCGGCAGCTTCCGGCCCGACTTCGCGGCCATCGCGGCCGCCATCACGCCGCGCACCCGCGCGCTGCTCATCAACAGCCCGCACAACCCCAGCGGCATGTGCTGGACCGGCGCTGAAATGCGCCAGCTTGAAGCCCTGCTGGCACCGACCGATGTGCTGCTGATCAGCGACGAGGTCTATGAACACATGGTGTTCGACGGCCAGCCGCATCAGAGCGCGGCGCGCTACCCGGGGCTGGCGGCCCGGGCGTTCATCGTCAGCAGCTTCGGCAAGACCTACCACGTCACCGGCTGGAAGGTCGGCACCGTGGTGGCCCCCGCGTCGCTCACGGCCGAATTCCGCAAGGTGCACCAGTTCAATGTGTTCACCGTCAACACCCCTGTGCAGCACGCCCTGGCGGCCTACATGGCCGACCCGTCGCCCTACCTGAACCTGCCGGCGTTCTACGGCGCCAAGCGCGACCGTTTCCGGGCCGGGCTGGCCGGCACCCGCTTCCGGCTGCTGCCGGGCGAAGGCACCTATTTCCAGTGCGTGGGCATCGAGAACCTGGCCGTGCCCGAGCGCGAATTGGCGGACGGGGCCTTCTGCGAATGGCTCACCACCGAGGTGGGCGTGGCCGCCATTCCGCTGTCGGCTTTTTACGGCAACGGCTTCGATCAGCGGGTGATCCGGTTCTGCTTCGCCAAGCGCGACGACACGCTGGACGAAGCCCTCAGGCGCTTGGCGCGGCTCTGATCAGCAGCGCACCGGGTTGCGGCAGAACTGCTCCAGCTCGCGCACCATGGAGCGGTCGGCCACGGTGCGCCGCACGCCGGAACCCATCTCCATGCTGAGCTTCATCTCGTACTTGCGGAAGAAGTCGTCGAACAGCTCGCCACCCAGGGTGCCGGTGGCGGTGAGGTGGTCAGTCCGGGGGTCGTGCTCCAGCAGGATGGCGCACAAAGGCTGTTCGGCCGGCCCGGCCAGCACCTGGGCGCCACGGGCCGGGTCGTACTGGCTGTGGTCGGCGCAGCAGTGAATCAGGTCGTTGCCCTGGCTTGGGGTCTGCGGGTTCGCGACGCCACCCTTGCGGAAGCTGATGAAGCTGAGCTCGCGGGTCGGGTAGACCAGCTTGTGGGCGCAGATGGCCGAAAACGCCACCACGCTGCGCTTGGGGCCCACGCCCCCGGGCCAGTCGTAGGTCTTCTTGTCGCGGGTGGTCAGCCGCGAAGGCTGCGCCGCCTTGCCCAGGTCGAGCAGGAACACCGGCGTGGCCTCGAACGGGTAATGGAACACATAGTTCACCTGCGCCTTGAGCGACGACGCCTTGACCGGCCGACCCAGTTCATCGGTGAGCAGCACCCTGCCGTACGAACGCGCCGACACCTGCGACGCCCAGGCGCCTGTGGCCAGCGTGGCGGCCAGCCCACCTGCGCCCAGAGCGCAACCTTCGACAAACTCCCTGCGATCCATTCCTGAGCCTCCTGACAAGCGGTGAAGTTCACTCGAACCGCCGCTGGCTGTCAAACCCGCCCGGGTATGTCCCAGCGCTGCTGCAGGACAAGCGCGATACCGGACATGCGTCACGCCAACGGCGGTTCGTCGGCATCCACTGCCTCCAGATGACGCCCTGTGGCGTAGAGAATTTGTGCCGATAAGGCTCCCACAAGCTGTCATGGCCCCCGAAGGCCGCCCTTCACCGAGATCCGTACCCGATGCCCTCTTCCCGCCTCCTCCGTTCCCCACTGTCCCTGAACCGCCGTCACATCCTCGCCGCCAGCCTGCTGCTCGGCGCTGCGGCCTGGTTGCCCTGGACCGCCCGTGCCAACACACCGACGACCGCCTACACCGTGGTCGAAGCGGTGCAGGTGCCGGCGTGGGTCGAGCGCAATGGCGACCGCCGGGCGGCCGAGCCCGGCCAGCGCCTGCGGGCGGGTGATGTCGCCGTGACCGCCAGCGGCTCGCGCGCCGTGCTGCGCCTGTCCGACAGCAGCCTGGTCAAGCTGGGCGAAGACACCGAACTCGCGCTGCAGAAGCTGGAGAGCAGCCGCCAGGGCGGGCAGGACCAGATGTCGGGCAAGTTCCGGCTGGTCACCGGCGTGTTCCGTTACGCCACCGACTACCGCAGCAAGGCCCTGGGCGTGAGCCGCGATGTGAGCCTGCAGACCGCCACCGCCACGGTGGGTGTGCGCGGCACCGATTTCTGGGCCATGAGCGACGCCGAACACGACGCGGTGTGCGTGTTCGAGGGTGCGGTCGCGGTCGAGCGCGATGGCCGCGACACCATTGCCCTGAACCAGCCCGGTGCGTTCTGGGTGGTGTTCACCGGCCAGCCCGAACAACCGGCCGGCCAGGCCACGCCAGCCCAGCTGAACAAGTTCATTGCCCAGGGCGACCTGCAACCCGGCAGCGGCGTGCTGGTCCAGGGCGGTCAGTGGCGCACCGTGGTGGCCACCTTCCCCCGACTGGCCGAGGCCGAGGCGCTGCGCCAGCGGCTCCAGAAGGCCGGTTATCCGGCCCAGATCAACCGTTCGGCCCGTGGCCACGAAGTGCGCGTGCAGCAGCTCGCCACCCGCCAGGACGCCGAGGCGCTGCTGCGCAAGCTGCAGGCCGACCCGGCGCTGGGAGCGGCACAGGGCCGGGTGGAAGGCGCCTGATCAGGCGTTGAGCTGGGCCCAGGCCTTGTCGATGCGCTTGAGGCTCACCGGCTGAGGCGTGCGCAGCTCCTGGGCAAAGAAGCTTACCCGCAGCTCTTCCAGCAGCCAGCGCAGTTCCTGCAGGCGCGGGTCCTGCACACCCTTGCGCTCGGCCACCAGACGCCAGAACCGCTGATCCTGCGGTCGCAGCTCGGTCAGGCGGGCGGCATCGCGCGCCGGATCGGCCCGCAGCTTGTCCAGCCGCAGCTGGACCGCCTTGAGGTAACGCGGCAGGTGCTGGAGCTGGGCCGAGGGTGTCTGGGTCAGGAAGTTTTTCGGCATCAACCGGGCCAGTTGCTGCTGGATGTCGGTCGCCACGTCGGCCGGCGGCTTGCTGTCCTTGAGTTTGCGCTGCGCGGCGGCGAATTCGGTCAGGATGGCGCCCGCACTGCGCGCCAGCTCGGCGGCGATCAGGTTCAACCGCCCACGGCCTTCCTCCACCCGGCGCAGGAAAGCCGCCTCATCAGCGGGCAGCGGGTCAGCCAGGAAGGCGCGGTCCAGGGCCAGGTCGATCAACTGGCTGCGCAGCTCTTCCAGCGTGCCGCCACCAGTCTCCTTGCCGACCTGCATGTAGGCCGCCGCCATGGCCTGCAGACCGGGAATGTTTTTCTCCAGGTACTTGAGCGCATCACGGATCTGCAGCGCAAACAGACGGCGCAGACCGGCGCGGTGACGCGACTGGGCCACGTCGGGCTCGTCGAACACCTCGATGCGCACCGCATCGCCGTCGTCGACCAGCGCGGGGAAGCCCACCAGGGTCTGCTGGCCCTGGCGGATTTCCATCAGCTCGGGCAGTTCGCCGAAGTCCCAACGGGTGTGGCGCTGGCTGGCGTCGACCTTGGGCTGGGCCGGTGCCGGTGCGGCGATCCGTCGCGCGCTGCCAGCGGCCGGGGCTGAAGCCGCACCGGCCGAACCCGCTGCGGCGGCGGCCGCTGCCGGCTCGGGTGCAGATACAGGCCGGGCCACCTTGAGTGCGGCCAGCGCCTGGAAGGCGCCGCGCGCCTGCGCGCCCAGCTCGGCCTTGAGGGCGGCCAGGCTGCGGCCCTGGCCGAGCTGCCGGCCATGTTCGTCGACCACCCGCAGGTGCATGAACTGGTGCGGCGGCAGCATGTCGGGCTTGATGTCGGCGCGCTGGATGTCGAGCTGGGTGGTGGCACGAACCTTCTTCAGCAGGGCATCCATGAGGCTGCCGCTGCCGAACACTTCGGGCTCGGACAGCTCGGCCGCGAACCGTTCTGCGGTGGCCGGCAACGGCACCAGCCGCGAGCGCGGGCGCTGGTGCAGGGTCTTGAGCAGGGCCAGCACCTTGTCCTTGAGCATGCCGGGCACCAGCCAGTCGCAACGGTCCTCGCTGGCCTGGTTGAGCGCGAACAGCGGCAGCGCCACCGACAGGCCGTCGCGCGCGTCGCCGGGTTCGTGCAGGTAGCTGCAGGCGCAGTCCACCCCACCCAGGCGGATGGTGCGCGGAAACGCCTGCGCGGTGATGCCGGCGGCCTCGTGCCGCATCAGCGCCTCGCGGGTCAGGTACAGCAGCTTCGGGTTCTCGCGCACCGCCTGGCCATACCAGCGCTCCAGGCTGGCGCCGTTGCAGACATCGGCCGGGATCTGGCCGTCGTACCAGGCGAACACCACCTCGTCGTCCACCAGCACGTCCTGCCGGCGCGACTTGTGTTCCAGCTCGGCCACCTGCCGCACCAGCTTCTGGTTGGCGGACAGGAAGGCCAGCCGGGTGTCCCAGTCGCCCTGCACCAGGGCCTCGCGGATGAAGATTTCGCGCGCACCGGCCGGGTCGACCCGGCTGTAGTCGACCCGGCGCTGGCTGTAGACCACCAGCCCATACAAGGTGGCCCGCTCCAGCGCCGAGACCCGGGCGGCCTTCTTCTCCCAGTGCGGGTCCAGCATCTGCTTCTTGAGCAGGTGCGCGCCGACCTGCTCCAGCCACTGCGGCTCGATGGCGGCGATGCCCCGGCCGAACAGCCGCGTGGTCTCGACCAGTTCGGCGCACACGATCCAGCGCCCGGGCTTCTTGCTCAGGTGGGCGCCCGGGTGGCGGTGGAACTTGATGCCGCGCGCGCCGAGGTACCAGTCTTCGGTCTCGTTCTTGCAGCCGATGTTGCCCAGCAGGCCCGAGAGCATCGACAGGTGCAGCGCCTCGTACCCGGCCGGCGTGCTGTTGATCGGCCAGCGCTGTTCGGTCACCACGGTGAGCAGCTGGCTGTGGGTGTCGCGCCATTCGCGCACCCGGCGCGGGTTGATGAAGTGTTCGCGCAGCAGGTTCTCGACCTGGCGGTGGCTGAGCTTGTGGTCGGTGCCGTGGCCGCCCCGGCTGTCGTCCAGCCATTTCCACAGGCGCAGCGTGCCGCTGAACTCGCTTTTCTCGTCGTCGAACCGGGCGTGCGCCTGGTCGGCCTGGGCCTGCTTGTCCAGCGGGCGGTCACGCACATCCTGCACGCTGAGCGCCGCCGCGATCACCAGCACCTCGGCCAGGGCACCCCGGTCGCGCGCCTCCAGGATCATGCGGCCCACGCGGGGGTCCAGCGGCAGCCGGGCCAGGGCCAGGCCGGTGGGGGTGAGTTCGTTGGCGTCGTCCACCGCGCCCAGCTCGGCCAGCAGCTGGTAACCGTCGGCAATGGCGCGGCGCTGCGGCGCATCCACAAAGGCGAAATCTTCCACCGCACCCAGGTGCAGCGACTTCATGCGCAGGATGACCCCGGCCAGCGAGCTGCGCAGGATCTCGGGGTCGGTGAAGCGCGGGCGGCCGTTGAAGTCGGTTTCGTCGTACAGGCGGATGCAGATGCCGTCGGCCACCCGGCCGCAGCGGCCGGCGCGCTGATTGGCCGCCGCCTGGCTGATGGGCTCGACCATCAGCTGCTCCACCTTCTGCCGGAAGCTGTACCGCTTGACCCGCGCCGTGCCGGCGTCGATCACATAGCGGATGCCGGGCACGGTGAGCGAGGTTTCTGCCACGTTGGTGGCCAGCACGATGCGGCGCTGACCGTGGGGCTGGAAGATGCGGTCCTGCTCGGCCTGCGACAGCCGCGCGAACAGCGGCAGCACCTCGGCGTTGCGCAAGGCCGGCTGATGCGACAGGTGCTTGCGCAGGTGGTCGGCGGCTTCGCGGATTTCGCGCTCGCCCGGCAGGAACACCAATATGTCGCCGCCAACACCGCCGCGCCAGAGTTCGTCGACGCCGTCGGCAATGGCGGCGTTCAGGTCGTATTCGCGGCTTTCCTCGAACGGGCGCCAGCGCACCTCCACCGGGTAGGTGCGGCCCGACACCATCAGCACCGGCGCCTTGCCCCGGGCCGACGAGAAATACTCGGCGAAGCGGTCGGCGTCGATGGTGGCCGAGGTGACGATGATCTTCAGGTCGGGCCGACGCGGCAGCAGCTGGCGCAGGTAGCCCAGCAGGAAGTCGATGTTGAGGCTGCGCTCGTGGGCCTCGTCGATGATGATCGTGTCGTAGGCGCGCAGGTCCGGGTCGGTCTGGGTCTCGGCCAGCAGGATGCCGTCGGTCATGAGCTTGACCGAAGCGTCCTTCGAGAGCCGGTCCTGGAAACGCACCTTGTAGCCCACCACCTCGCCCAGCGGTGTGCGCAGTTCTTCCGCAATGCGCTTGGCCACGCTGGACGCCGCGATGCGCCGCGGCTGGGTGTGGCCGATCAGCTGGCCGCGCTGGCCCGGCTTCGCGTTGATGCGCCCCCGCCCCATGGCCAGCGCGATCTTGGGCAGCTGGGTCGTCTTGCCCGAACCGGTCTCGCCACACACGATGACCACCTGGTGGTCACGGATGGCGGCCTCGATCTCGTGCCGGCGTGCGGACACCGGCAGGGCTTCGGGGAACTCGAGGTGCAGGGCTGGGGCGGTCAAGCGGGAACTTCGGTCAAAATCGGGCAACCCGACATTATCCCGCCGCCCTCACCCGCCGATGTCCAACGTCTTCAATTTCACCTTCGTGCCGTGGTTCCGCTCGGTGGCGCCCTACATCCACAAGCACCGCAGCAACACGCTGGTGGTCGGCATCGCGGGTGAAGCCATTGCGGCGGGCAAGCTGCAGAACATCGCCCAGGACCTGGCCCTGATCCAGAGCATGGGCGTGAAGATCGTGCTGGTGCACGGCTTCCGGCCGCAGGTGAACGAGCAGCTGCGCCTGAAGGGCCACGAAGCGCGTTATTCGCACGGCGTGCGCATCACCGACTCGGTGGCCCTGGACTGTGCCCAGGAAGCCGCCGGCCAGCTGCGCTACGAGATCGAGGCCGCGTTCAGCCAGGGCCTGCCCAACACCCCCATGGCGGGTGCCACGGTGCGGGTGATCTCCGGCAACTTCATCACCGCGCGCCCAGTGGGTCTGATCGACGGGGTGGACTTCATGCATTCCGGGCTGGTGCGCAAGGTCGACACCGACGGCATCCAGCGCACGCTCGACATGGGCGCCCTGGTGCTGCTCTCGCCCTTCGGCTTCTCACCCACCGGCGAGGCCTTCAACCTGACCATGGAAGACGTGGCCACCTCGGTGGCCGTGGCCCTGCAGGCGGACAAGCTGATGTTCCTGACCGAGGTGCCCGGCGTGCGCGTGGACGCGAACGACCCCGAGAGCGACATCGACACCGAGCTGCCGCTGGCCGACGCCCGCCGCATGCTGGAGAATCTGCCCAAGGCCGACAAGCCCACCGACACCGCCTTCTACCTGCAGCACTGCATCCGCGCCTGCGAGGGCGGTGTGGACCGCAGCCACATCCTGCCGTTCGCGGTCGATGGCGCGCTCCTGCTGGAGATCTATACCCATGACGGCATCGGCACCATGGTGGTGGACGAAAAGCTGGAGAGCGTGCGCGAGGCCACCATCGACGATGTGAGCGGCATCGTGGCGCTCATCGAGCCCTACGAGAACGACGGCACGCTGGTCAAGCGCGACCGCACCGAGATCGAACGCGACGCCGCCAACTACACCATCATCGAGCACGACGGCGTGATCTTCGGCTGTGCCGCGCTCTACCCGTATCCGGAAGAACGCACCGGCGAGATGGCAGCCCTCACGGTGTCGACCCAGGCGCAGAGCCAGGGGGACGGTGAACGGCTGCTCAAGCGCATCGAGGCGCGGGCCAAGGCGCAGGGGCTGCAGAGCATCTTCGTGCTCACCACCCGCACCATGCACTGGTTCATCAAGCGCGGCTTCGTGCAGGTCAACGCCGACTGGCTGCCGGAAGCCCGCAAGCGCAAGTACAACTGGGACCGGCGCAGCCAGGTGCTGGTGAAGAAGCTGGGCTGATCAGCCCCTGTTGCTCAGCCGCGCGGGCGGCGCCACCACAGCAGCGCTGCAGTGGCCGCAAAACCCGTGAACACCAGGAACGACCAGTTGGCGATCGACAGGCCCAGGAAGGTCCAGTCAATGACCGAACAATCGCCGCTGCCCCGGAAGATCATGGGCACGGCGCGCTTCAGCGGGAACGATTCGATCATTCCGTAGAAGTCGCGGCCACAGGTCAGCACCTCGGGCGGGAACCACTGCAGCCAGCTCTGGCGGGCCGCGGTGAAGGCGCCGAACACGGCGAAAGCGCCGGCACCCAGCACCAGCGCGTGGCGGGTGCCCGGCCGGGACACGAAGGCACCGATGCCGGCCAGCAGGGCCACCAGGATCATGGCGTAGCGCTGCACGATGCACATGGGGCATGGTTCCAGGCCTTCCACATGCTGCAGGTACAGGCCGAAGGCCAGCATGGCCACGCAGGCCAGCGCCACCAGCGCCAGCACCCGGCGGGGCTGGGCCGAGAAGAGGTGCAGCAGCGCGGCCATCAGCTGACGAACGCCCGTTCGATGACGAAGTCGCCCGGCGTGGTGGTGTTGCCTTCCTTGAAGCCGGACTTCTCGCACAGGGCCTTGAGGTCGCGCAGCATCTCCGGGCTGCCGCAGATCATCACGCGGTCTTCGGCCGGGTTGAGCAGCGGGATGCCGAGGTCTTTGGCAATCACGCCGTCGCCCAGCAGCTGCGGGATGCGGCCCTGGTGCACGAAGGGCTCGCGGGTGACGGTGGGGTAGTACAGCAGCTTCTGCTGAACCATCTCGCCCAGGAATTCGTCCTTGGGCAGGTCATGGCTGAGCAGCTCGCGGTAGGCCAGTTCGTTGACCTGACGCACCCCGTGCACCACGATCACCTGTTCAAAACGCTCGTAGGTTTCCGGGTCGCGCACGATGCTCAGGAACGGCGCCAGACCGGTGCCGGTGCCCAGCAGGTACAGGCGCTTGCCGGGCAGCAGGTAGTCGATCAGCAGGGTGCCGGTGGGCTTGCGGCCGACGATGATGGTGTCGCCCACCTGGATGTGCTGCAGGCGCGAGGTCAGCGGGCCGTCCTGCACCTTGATGCTCAGGAACTCCAGGTGCTCGGCCCAGTTGGGGCTGACGATGCTGTAGGCGCGCAGCAGCGGCTTGCCGTCCACCTTCAGGCCGATCATGGTGAAGTGGCCGTTGGAGAAACGCAGCGAGGTGTCGCGGGTGGTGGTGAAGCTGAAGAGCCGGTCGGTCCAGTGGTGAACGCTCAGCACGCGCTCTTCCAGAAATGCACTCATGGGAAATCCTGTGGAGGGAAGCTCGTATTGTAAAAAGTCGGCCCGGGCGAGGCGCCGGGCAGCCCTGACGGCCTTGCGGACAGCAGGACCTTGCTACAGTGGCGGCCCGGCATCATGCCGCGTCCCGACCACCACGGGAACGACGCAATTCTTCTGACCGATATAACTTCGGTTTCTAACGAACCCCACCAAAGACCCACCATGGCACGCACCGTTCAATGCATCAAGCTCGGCAAGGAAGCCGAAGGCCTCGACTTTCCGCCCTACCCCGGCGAGCTGGGCAAGAAGATCTTCGAGAGCGTCAGCAAGGAAGCCTGGGCCGCCTGGCTCAAGCACCAGACCATGCTGCTGAACGAAAACCGCCTCAACATGGCCGACGCCCGTGCCCGCCAGTACCTGGCGCGCCAGATGGAAAAACACTTCTTCGGCGAAGGCGCCGACGCAGCGGCCGGCTACGTGCCGCCGCCCGCCGCCTGACCCGCCTGCCGTGACCGATCCGGTGCGCCACGCCACCGTGGTGGGCGCGGGGCTGGCCGGTGCCGCCCTGGCCCACGTCCTGGTGGCGCGCGGCTGGCGGGTCGATCTGCTGGACGCGGCCAACGGCCCCGCGCGCGGCGCCAGCGCCCTGCCGGTGGGCATGCTCAGCCCGCATGTCACCCGCGCCCCCACCCCCCTGTCCCGTATGACGTCGCTCGGCATGGCCGCCACACGGGCCGAGCTGGAAGCGCGGGTGCCCGCCGGTGCCGGGTGGCAAGCCTGCGAGGTGCACAACCGCGGCCACGACCCGGGCGTCTGGCCCGCCGCCCTGGTGCGACCGGGCGCGCTGGTGGCGGCCTGGATTGCAGCCGCCCAGGGCACCGGCCGGCTCACCACCCGCTGGCACGCGCCGGCAACCCGGCTGGTGCGGCAGGACGGTGGCTGGTGCGTGCAGGACGCGCAGGGCCAGCCCCTGGCCCGCTCGCCGGTGGTGGCCGTGACCGGTGCCATCGGCAGCCTGGCGCTGCTGGCCAGCAGCGGCCTGCCGGCGGCATGGCTGCCGTTGCGACCGGTCCAGGGCCAGATGAGCCTGGGCGAGCAGTTGGGCCCGCCACTGGCCGGCGGACCGCAGCGCGACAACGGCGTGTTCGTGCCCGATTACGCCGACAGTGGTCTGCCACCCGACTGGCCGGCGCGCATCTGGTCCATGGGCTCGACCTACGAACGCGGCGCCACCCACACCGACATCCGCAATGATGCGCACCACAAAAACCTCCAGAGCCTGCGCGCCCTGCATCCCGCCGGGGCCGATGCCTTCGAGCAGGCCATGACCGAGGGGCGGTTGCTCGGCTGGGCCGGCGTGCGCTGTGCCTCGCTCGACCGGCTGCCCTTGTGCGGCGCCCTGCCCGACCCGGCGGCGCTGGAGGCCGAGAAGGCCCGCCCGGACCGGCGCCGCTGGCGCCCCGGCCCGGCCGACACGCCCCGGCTGCCCGGGCTGTTCACCCTGTGCGCCCTGGGCTCCCGGGGCCTGACCCTGGCGGCCTGGTGCGCCCAGCGCCTGGCCGAACAGATGGACAACGCGGCCGTTCAGGCCGAGCCGGACCTGTGGGCGGCGGTGGATCCGGCGCGTTTTGCCTGGCGCCAGGGCCGGCGCGCGTCGGCCTGAGCCCTTTATTCTCGTGCGGCATACCCGCATGAATAAAAAATCGTTTGGCATATAAGGACCGGCACCTACAGTGCCGGCCATGCCCGAATACGCCATCGTCATTGCCGGTTTTGCCGTCGGACTCATCGTCGGCCTCACCGGCGTGGGCGGCGGTTCGCTGATGACGCCGATCCTGATCTTCTTCTTCGGCGTCAAACCCTATCTCGCCATCGGTACCGACCTGCTGTTCGCCGCCTTCACCAAGCTGGGCGGCACCGTCAGCCTGGCCCGGCAAAAGCTGGTGCCGTGGCGCGTGGTCGGCCAGCTGTGCCTGGGCAGCATCCCGGCCGCGCTGGCCACGCTGTATGCCCTGCACCGGCTCGGGCCGGCATCGCCGCAAGCCCAGTCGCTCATGACCAGCACCCTGGGCGTGGCCCTGCTGCTCACCGCGGCGGCCATGCTCTACAAGGCCGCACGCGGTCGCCAGCTGCCACGCACCGTGGCCGATGCCGACCTCGAGCGCGCCACCCGAGCCCGCCATCCGGCGCTGCCGGTGCTGTTCGGCGCGGTCATCGGCTCGCTGGTCACGCTCACCTCGGTGGGTGCGGGCGCCATCGGCGTGTCGGTGCTGCTGCTGCTGTTCCCGTTGCTGCCGCTGCCGCGCATCGTGGCCGCCGACATCGCTTATGCCGTCCCGCTGACGCTGGTGGCCGGTCTGGGCCACGCCACCCTGGGCTCGGTGGACTGGTCGCTGCTGGGCCTGCTGCTGACCGGTTCGCTGCCGGGCATCTGGCTGGGCACCCGGCTGATGCGCCACACCCCCGAGCGCCTGGTGCGCTCGCTGCTGTCGGTGCTGCTGGCCTATGCCGGCGTCAAGCTGATCGCCTTCTGACCTTCTCCATCCGCTCCCGTCTTCGCACCTGCCTTCGCAACCCTGCCGCCATGTACCAATACAACGAATTCGACCGGGCCTTCCTGCAAAGCCGCGCCGCGCAGTTCCGCGACCAGCTCCAGCGCTGGCAGGCCGGCACCCTGGCCGACGACGCTTTCAAGCCCCTGCGGCTGCAGAACGGCTGGTATGTGCAGCGCTTCGCGCCCATGCTGCGCGTGGCCGTGCCCTACGGCGAGATCAACAGCGCCCAGCTGCGGGTGCTGGCCAAAGTCGCCCGCGACTACGACCACAAGGAAGCGCACGACACCTCCCAGGCCAACGCCGGCCTGAGCCAGGTGCCCACGCTGCCGGACCGCACCGCTCACTTCACCACCCGCCAGAACGTGCAGTTCAACTGGATCCCGCTGGCCCGCGCGGCCGACGTGATGGACCTGCTGGCCAGCGCCAACCTGCATGGCATCCAGACCAGCGGCAACTGCATCCGCAACATCACCACCGATGCGCTGGCCGGCGTGGCGGTGGATGAAGTGGCCGACCCGCGCCCGTTCGCCGAGATCCTGCGCCAATGGAGCACGCTGCACCCCGAATTCGCCTTCCTGCCGCGCAAGTTCAAGGTGGCCATTACCGGCGCCCGCGAGGACCGCGCAGCCACCCCCTGGCACGACGTCGGCCTGCGCCTGCTGCACAACGTGGACGGCGAGCTGGGCTTCCAGGTGCGCGTGGGCGGCGGCATGGGTCGCACGCCCATCATCGGCACCGTGGTGCGCGAGTTCCTGCCCTGGCACCAGATCCTCAACTACCTCGAAGCCGTGGTGCGCGCCTACAACCGCTTCGGCCGCCGCGACAACGCCTACAAGGCCCGCATCAAGATCCTGGTGAAGGCCGAGGGCCAGGCCTTTGTCGACCAGGTGGAAGCCGAATACCGCGACATCGTCGAGATCGACGGCGCACCCCACACCATCACCCAGGCCGAGCTCGACCGCGTCAGCGCCTGCTTCGTGCCGCCGGACCTGGCCTGCGACCGCAAGAGCGCCGA